>NZ_BAAGZP010000049.1:0-22730 GCF_054778355.1 Saccharopolyspora tripterygii
ACCTCTATTCGGGTTGTTCTGGGTTTCCGGGCTCTCCGGTTCTTTCGGTCGTTCTGGGTTTTTCTGGGTGGTGGGTGGGGAAGTTTTCATGAAAACTTCCCCACCCACCACCCAGAACACCACCGCGGGTGTCGCGACGACGAGAACTATCGCGGTGACGAGAGCCGCGGCGCCCGTCCCAGCGGGAGAAATCAGCGGGACATGCGGCGGCGGAGTTCGAAGCAGAGGACCGCTGCGGCGCTGGCGACGTTGAGGGACTCGACCCCGTTGGCCATCGGGATGGACAGTTGCTGAGCGATGCGCTCCTCCACCTCCGTGGACAGGCCGGCGGTCTCGCTGCCGAGCACGAACACCGCGCGGTCGCCGAAATCGGTGTCGTAGAGGCTGTGCTCGGAGTCGGCGTCCAGCGCGTAGAGCGGATATCCGGCGTCGGTGAGCAGTTCCGCTGCCTCGGAGGCGGTGCGGCTGCGCAGAACCGGTGCGTGGAACGCGACTCCAGCGGACGCCTTGATGACCAGCGGATCGAGTCCGGCAACGCCTCGGTGTGGCACCACGATCCCGTCGATGCCGGACGCCGTCGCGGTCCGCAGGATCATGCCGACGTTGGCGGGCGTGGTCAGGCCGTCGAGCAGCAGGATCGTGCGCGGGGCGGTGGCGGGGTCGGCGAGGGCGTCGACGAGCGGCCGCATCTTGCGGGCGACGACGTCGGCCACGACTCCCTGGTCGTGCCGGCCGTTGCCGGCGAGCACCTTCACCCGGTGCGCGCTGGCGCGCTGCACCTTGACGGCGCGGTCGGCGGCGGCCTCCTCGATTTCCGCGATGGGCCCCCCGCGGAGTCCCTCCGCGACGATCACCTTGTCGACCCGCAGGTCGTAGTCGGCCAACGCCTCCATCACGGGCTTGCGGCCGTAGACGGTGACGAATCGGTCCTTCGGGGAAACTTCGCTGGTCACACCATCAAGTGTCACATGCCCCTGTCGGGAGCTGGAGGGTGAACCCCTCGGCACGATGAGCATGTGTGCCAGGATCTCCGCATGCCCGATCGCCTCTCCGCCGTCGACGCCTCATTCCTCTACCTGGAGGACTACACGACGCCGATGCACGTCGGCGGTGTCGCGGTGTTCCGCCGACCGCGCAGCGATTTCGACTACGAGAACCTGCTCTCGCTGATCGACCGGCGGCTCGGCCTGGTGCCGCGCTACCGGCAGCGGGTCATGGAGGTTCCGGGCAGCCTCGCGCGTCCGGTGTGGGTGGACGATCAGGACTTCGACCTGACATACCACGTGCGCAGGTCGGCGCTGCCGAAACCGGGCAACGACGATCAGCTGCACGACCTGGTGGCGCGCCTGATGTCCCGCAAGCTCGACCACACGCGCCCGCTGTGGGAGCTGTACCTGGTCGAGGGGTTGTCGAAGAACCGGGTCGCGATCATCACCAAGACCCACCAGGCGATGATCGACGGCATCGGTGCGATCGAGATCGGCCAGGTCATCTTCGACGTCAAGCGGAACCGCGTGATGGAGGACGTCGACGCGCTGTGGATGCCGAGGCCGGCTCCGACCGTCGCGCAGCTGCTGGTGGAAGCGGCCACGGACGCGGTGCAGCGGCCCGGTGAGGTCGTGGAGAACGTCCGTGCCGCGATGGTCGACGCCTCGGCGACGGTGCAGAAGGTGACGCGCACGCTCGGTGGTGTGGCCTCCGCGGTCCGCGCCGCGCTGGTGCCCGCGCCCAGCGGACCGCTCAACGCCCCGACGTCGACGCAGCGTCGCTTCGCCGTGGCCAAGGCGAAGCTGGACGACCTCAGGTCGGTGCGGCAGGCGCACGGCAGCACGGTGAACGACGTCGTCCTGGCGGTGGTGGCCGGGGCCCTGCGGAACTGGCTGCTCTCCCGGGGAGAAGTGGTCACCCCGTCGACGACGTTGCGCGCGATGGTCCCCGTCTCGGTCCGCTCGGACGACGCCGAGGCGGACGCCGCCTACCAGGACACGGCGAGCCTGCCGGTCGGAACGCCGGGCAACCAGGTCTCCGCGTACCTGGTGGACCTGCCGGTGGGCGAGGGCAACCCGACGATGCGGTTGCACCAGGTCAGCCATGCCATGCGCGCGCACGCCGAGTCCGGTCAATCGGTCGCCGCGGACACACTGGTGAAGGTGGGCGGTTTCGCACCGCCCACGCTGCACGCGCTGGGTGCCCGGGTGGCCAACGAGTTCTCGGACCGGTTGTTCAACGTGCTGGTCACCAACGTTCCCGGGCCGCAGGTGCCGCTGTACGCGGCGGGGGCGAGGATGATGGAGATGTTCCCGGTGGTGCCGCTGGCCAAGAACCAGTCGTTGTCGGTCGGTGTGACCTCGTACAACGGTGCTGTGTACTTCGGGCTGAACGCGGACCGGGACGCGATGCCCGACGTCGGCGTCCTGGCGGCGATGATCGGTGAAGCTGTAGACGAGATGATCGGGACGGTCGACGCATGAGGATTTACCTGCCCGCCACGCTGCCGATGCTGCAGCAGCTGGTGGCGGACAAGCAGCTGCAGCCGCTGGGCGGGACGGCGTTCGCGCTGACTCCGGCGCTTCGCGAGTCCTACGCGGCCGGCGACACCGAGGAGCTGGAGTACGCCGCGATGCGGGAGGCTGCCCGCGCCTCGCTGCGGCTGCTGGCCGCGGACGAGGAGGGCAAGGTCGAGCCGCGGCGGGTCGTGATCTCCGCCGACCTGGACGAGGTGACGCTGCGCCCGGACCTCGACCACGCGGTGGTGAAGGTGTCCGGCCCGGTGAGCTGGAGGCAGCTCGCCGCCGTTCACGTCGACACCTCGGAGGCCGAGGAAGCGGTCCGCGCGGCCGCCGAGGTCATCGATGCCGCCGACCTCGGCGACCCGGACGCGGAGTTCGCGCTCGGCGAGGCCGAGGATCACGAGCTCGCGTGGTTCGCCCCGCAGGAAGTCCCCTTCCTGCTCGAACTCATGTGAGCTCTCAGCGCGGCGGCTGGGCCATCGGCGGGAGGTCGTTGAAGATCCCGACCTCGGCGGCGGGAGGCAGGTGGATGTCCACCGGGCTTCCCCAGTCGCGGTAGGTGGAGACGAGCGAGACCTGGCCGGCCTGAGCGACCTTCGTGGTGGCGGCGAACTTCGCGGGCAGACCCCGCTCGTCGAGCCACAGCTGGTAGCCGAGTTCGCGCTCGCCGTCCTCGGCGGCCCGCTGGAAGCGTTCGCGCTGTTGCTCGTCCGTTGCGGTCTTGGCGGCTTCGTCGGTGAGGACCCGCAGGTCGTAGCGGGTCGTCGGGCGCCCGTCGACGGTGTCCGGTGCGGAGTCCTGGATGCGGGTCGCCTGCTCGATGCCGCTGAAAGTGGCTCGCGGGTCGACGGATTCGTGCAGCTGGTCCAGCGCTGGGCTGAGCAGCTTCGAGCCGAAGTCCGAGCCGTCCTGGGAGATCTTCAGCCACGGCTTGCTCGCGTCGGGCCGGGCCAGCGGGGTGCTGAGGTAGCCGACTTCGTCCACGATGGACACAGCGAGGTCCTCGGTGCGCGTGTTGCGGGTCTTGCCGTCGAGCGCGAGATCGGCTTGCGGGCCCCGGTAGCGGACGGCGCCGTCGGCGTTGAGCTGCCCGACCACGCCGAGACTTCCGGACATGGTGGCGTGCGCGGTGCCGTGCTGGTTGATCTTGTTGATGGTGTCGGTCAGCATCGCTTCGGCCACGGGACGGGGATCCGGGCGCGCCATCGGCATCGCCGCGTGGGGCTGTGGCGCGCTGGTGCACGCACCGAGAGTTGCGGTCATGACGAGGCCAGCGGACAACACCGCAGTCCTGGTGCGGGCACGGGGCATCGGGCGTGCTCCTCGGCGAGAAGTGGCGGAAGTTTCGGACGTCGTCGCCGGCCAACGCTAACAACGAAGTCCCGACCCCACCTGGGACGCGATTCCCCATTCGGGGGAACGACTTCGCCCGCTGATCAGGTCTCCTCGCGTCCGGCCCGGGAGTTCAGCAGGCGGCGGAGCGAGGCGAGCTGATCAGCGCTGCCGCCTCCCTCCTCGGCGTAGGTGTCGAGGTAGCAGTCGGGATCGTCGGTGCCGCCGAGATGGCCGCAGTTCGGCGGGCATTCCTCGGCCGCCTCGGCGAAACCCTCGAACGGGGCGATCACGTCGTCCGCGGTCACGTGCGCGAGGCCGAAGGAGCGGATGCCGGGTGTGTCGACGACCCAGCCGCTGCCGGGCAGGGCCAGCGCGACCGCGGAGGTCGAGGTGTGCCGTCCCTTGCCGACGCCGCTGACCTCACCGGTCGCGCGCTCGGCATCGGGAACGAGTCGGTTGACCAGGGTCGACTTCCCCACGCCGGAGTGGCCGACGAGCGCGGACACCCGGCCGGCGAGGAGTTCGCGCAGCTCGGCGGGTTCGGCGTCGAGGCTGGTGATGGTGATCGGCATGTCCAGCGACGAGTAGTTCGCGATCCACTCGCCCGGGTCGGCCAGGTCGGACTTGGTCAGGCACAGCACCGGCGACAGCCCGCCGGCGTAGGCGGCGACCAGGCAGCGGTCGATGAACCCGGGGCGCGGTGGCGGATCGGCGAGCGCGGTGACGATGACGAGCTGCTCGGCGTTCGCGACGACCACCCGCTCGTAGGGGTCGGTGTCGTCGGCGGTGCGGCGCAGGACGCTGGTGCGGTCGGCGACGCGGACGATGCGCGCGAGCGTGTCCGGCTTGCCCGAGGTGTCGCCGACGACGCCCACCAGGTCGCCGACGACGACCGGGGTGCGGCCGAGCTCGCGGGCCCGCATGGCGGTGACCACCCGGCCCGGGTCGCCGTCGAGGGCGACGGTCCACCTGCCGCGGTCCACGGCGATCACCATGGCCTCGGCCGCGTCCGCGTGCTTGGGGCGCTGCTTGCTGCGGGGCCTGCTGCCCCTGCCGGGGCGCACCCGCACGTCGGACTCGTCGAGGTTCCGCCAGCCGCGCTTGCTCATCTCCTGGCTCCCGGGATCACGCGGAGTCCCCGAGCATCGCGGCCCACATCCCCGGGAAGTCCGGGATGGTCTTGCTGGTGGTGGCGACGTCCTCGACCACCACGCCCGGCACCTTCAGACCGAGGATCGCGCCCGCCGTCGCCATCCGGTGATCGGCGTAGGAGTGCCACTCGGCGCCGGTGAGCGGCTTGGCGTCGATGATCAGACCGTCCTCGGTCTGCTGCACCTGGCCGCCGAGGGCGTTGAGCTCGTTCTCCAGGGCGGCGAGCCGGTCGGTCTCGTGCCCGCGCAGGTGCGCGATGCCGCGCAGGTGGGACCGGCCGGAGCTCAGCGCGGCGAGGGCCGCGACGGTGGGCGTGAGCTCTCCGACGGCGCGCAGGTCGATGTCGACCGGCGCGAGCTCGTCGGGTCCGGTGACGGTGAGCCCGTCGGAGTCGAGGCGGACGTCGGCGCCCATCTGGGCGAGGATCTCGCGGATCGCGTCGCCGGGCTGGGTGGTCCGGTTCGGCCAACCCGGCACGGTGACGCTGCCGCCGGTGACGGCCGCGGCCGCGAGGAACGGGGTCGCGTTGGACAGGTCGGGTTCGACGTCGGCGTCCAGCGCGCTGATCTTGCCTGGCTCGACGCGCCAGGTGTTGCGCTGCGAGGCGTCGACGACGACTCCGGCGTCGCGCAGCATCGCGACCGTCATCTCGATGTGCGGCAGCGAGGGCACCGGCGGGCCGGAGTGCCGGACGGTGATGCCGTGGTCGAAGCGCGGGGCGGACAGCAGCAGGCCGGAGACGAACTGCGAGGACGCCGACGCGTCGATGGTGACCGTGCCGCCGTTGAGGTTGCCGGTGCCGTGCACCTCGAAGGGCAGCGAGCCGCCGGTGATGTCCGCGCCCAGCTCGCGCAGCGCGTCGAGCACGGTTCCCAGCGGTCGCTTGCGGGCCTGCGGGTCGCCGTCGAAGGAGATCCGGCCGGTGGCCAGGGCTGCCACCGGGGGCAGGAAGCGCATCACGGTCCCGGCCAGGCCGCAGTCGACCTCCGCCGGTCCGCGCAGGTCAGCCGGGTCGACCTGCCACGATCCGTCCGGGCCGTCGGTGATCGTGGCGCCCAGCGAACGCAGCGCGGAGGCCATCAGCTCGGTGTCCCGGCTGCGCAGCGGCGAGCGCAGCGCGGAGGGACCGTCGGCGAGCGCGGCGAGCACCAGCGCCCGGTTGGTGATCGACTTCGAACCGGGCAGCGGGACGGTCGCGCGCACCGCGCCGGCGGCGACGGGAGCAGGCCAGAGCTGGGTCATGGGTCAATGATCCCGCATTCCACCCGGGTATTTCAGCGCCGGGGCGTCACGACGCTCGCCAGGGGTGAACCCGGACTGCCAGGATGAAGTGGACGACACGCCCTTCGACGCGCAGGAGGTGGCTGGCGGATGTGCGGCAGGTACGCCTCCAGCAAGGACCCGGGGAAGCTCGCGGCGGAGTTCGCGGCCCTGGACGCGACCGGGGGCGCGGCGCCGGGTGCGGACTTCAACGTCGCCCCCACCAAGCGGGTGCTCACCGTGGTGCAGCGGCACCCGCAGGACGAGACCGGTGAGGCCGATCTGGAGCGCACGGAGCGGTCGATCCGGGTGATGCGGTGGGGTCTGGTGCCGTTCTGGGCGAAGGACAAGTCCATCGGGAACCGGATGATCAACGCCAAGTCGGAGACGGTGACCAGCAAACCCGCGTTCCGCAGCTCGATCAAGCGCTACCGCTGCCTGGTGCCCGCCGACGGTTGGTACGAGTGGAAGCGCGAGGGCGGCAAGAAGCAGCCCTTCTTCATGACCCCGCCGGACGGTTCGAGCCTGGCGATGGCCGGGATCTACTCGACCTGGCGGGAGGACGACGAGTCCGAGCCGCTGGTGACCTGCTCGGTGCTGACCGCCGCGGCGGTCGGGCGGCTGACCGAGGTGCACGACCGGATGCCGATGGTGCTGCCGTCGCAGGCGTGGTCGCGCTGGTTGGATCCGGATCAGCCGGACGTGTCGGATCTGCTCGCGCCGCCGTCGCTGGAGATCGCCGAATCGCTCGAGGTCAGGCCGGTGTCCACGGCCGTCAACAGCGTCCGCAACAACGGCGTGGAACTGCTCGATCGCGTGTCTCTCGACGCGCGCGACGAGGCGGTAGGTTTGGACCGGGAGAAGTAGTCGAGTTCGAGGTGAGAGCGGATGTGTGGTCGCTACGCCGTGCGGCGGGACCCGGCGGCGTTGGCCGAGGAGTTCGCGGCTGCGGATCGGACCGGTGGTGCGATCGGCGCGGACTTCAACATCACGCCCACCAAGACCGTCCCGATCGTGGTCCAGCGCGGTGCTGAGCGCAGCGTGCGCCCGGTGCGCTGGGGCCTGGTGCCGACCTGGGCGAAGGAGGCCACCGGCGGTCCGCCGATGATCAACGCGCGGGCGGAGACGATCACCACCAAGCCCGCCTACGCCGAGTCCGCGCGGCGGCGCCGCTGCCTGATGCCCGCGACCGGGTGGTACGAGTGGAAGCCCGGCGACAAGCGCCGCCAGCCCTACCTGTGCCGGCGCCGCGACGGCGCGAGCATGGCCATGGCGGCCGTGTTCTCCGCGTGGTGGGACCCGAACTCGGCGGGTCAGCCGTTGGTGACCTGCGCGGTGGTCACGACCGACGCGGTCGGTGAGCTGGCGGACGTGCACCACCGGATGCCGCTGGTGCTGCCCGAGGACCGCTGGGCGGACTGGCTGGATCCGGCCCGCAGCGAGATCGACGAGCTGCTGAGCCCCGATTCCGGGGCGCTCGGCGAGCTGGCGCTCCACACCGTGTCGACCGAGGTGAACAGCATGCGCAACAACCATCCTGACCTGCTGGAACCGTCCGACCCGGTGCCCGAGCCGGCTGAGCAAGCGGCGTTGTTCGAGTCATGACCCGCGTCGAGGTCGACACCCCGCACGGCCCGGCGAGGGCCGAGCTGCACTGCGCCGAGGAAGGTCGTGCCGCGCTGCTGCTCGGGCACGGCGCGGGCGGCGGCATCAACGCGCCCGACCTGGTCGCCGCGACCCGCGCGGCCACCGATGCCGGCGTGCACGTGGCGCTGGTCGAGCAGCCCTACCGGGTGGCGGGCCGGAGGGCACCCGCTCCGGCCAAGCAGCTGGACGCGGCGTGGCTGGCGGTGGTCGAGGATCTCGGCGAGCGCTGGTTCGCGGAGCTGCCGCTGCTCTTCGGCGGGCGGTCGTCCGGGGCCAGGGTGGCCTGCCGGACGGCCGAGGAGGGTGAGGCGCAGGCGGTGCTGTGCCTGGCGTTCCCGCTGCACCCTCCGGGCAAGCCGGAGAAGTCGCGAGCGGCCGAGATCGATGAGGTCGGCAACCCGGTTCTGGTCGTGCAGGGGGAGCGCGACGCGTTCGGCAGGCCCGAGCCCGCGCACAACCGCGAGGTCGTGCTGGTGGCCGGGGACCACTCGCTCAAGGCCGATGTGGACGCCGTGCACCGGGCGACGTCGGAATGGCTGACCCGGGTGCTGCGGCTCATCGACTAGGACCTGTTCGGGCCTCGTTCTGCGCGTGGTGCGGGTGGCGGAACCTGATGCATGTCGTGTGGGTGGTGTGGGGGAAGTTTTCATGAAAACTTCCCCCACACCACCCACACGACTGCGTCCCGGCGCGCTCGCCACGAAGGCGCTCGGAACCCGCGGCGGTGCCAGCTGCTCAAGTGGTGAACGAGGATGCGGCTCCGCCGGCTTGATGAACAGCCCCTAGGTCGCCCGGTCGGGTGGTGTCGCCTGGCGGCGGGGCTGCCGCGGCGGCGTTCGACGCAGGTGGGCGGCTCGGACCCGGGGCGTGATCACCATCTGAAATCCTCGGCGTTGATCCTCGGCGCCGGGAGTCGCAACATCGGGCGGCGCCGAGCCCCCGAGCTCTCGCAACACCGGACAGGGCGGACCCCGTCCTGCCCGGCGCGGGGTGCGGCTGTTTGCGCGGCAGCGGCACCGGGTGCCGGGGGGAGCGGCCTCGCGGGGTCGCTCCTCCCGGATTCCTTCAGGCGGAGATCTCGGCGAACGTCGCGCCCAGCAGGTCGGCCAGGTCTTGCGGGGACAGCTCGATCTCCAGACCGCGGCGTCCCGCGCTGCAGAAGATCGTGTCGAAGGCCTGGGCGGAGGTGTCGATGACGACCGCGAGGCGCTTCTTCTGGCCCAGCGGTGAGATGCCGCCCGCGACGTAGCCGGTGGCGCGTTCGGCCGCGGCGATCTCGGCCATCTTCGCCTTCTTGCCGCCCGCTGCGGCGGCCAGCGCCTTGAGGTCGAGCTGGCCGGTGACCGGGACCACGCCGACGGTGAGGTGTCCGTCGACGTCGGCGACCAGGGTCTTGAACACCCGGTCGGGCGATTGCTGGAGGGCTTCGGCCGCTTCGAGGCCGAACGAATCCGCACGCGGGTCGTGGTCGTAGGCGTGCACGCGGTGCGTCACGCCCTTCTTGTTCAGCAGCGCTGTCGCTGGGGTTTCCTTGCCTGCCACGCAGGTCACTCTAGAAGCCCGGAATAAGAGGTCGCCGGAACCGCGTTCCACCGAGCGTGACGATGGATTCGACGAACACCTGCGTGCTGGACCGGCCCCCGCGCCCGCAGTCCTCGCCATCAGGAAATGGCAGGACAGCGCGGGTATCCTCGAACACGGACCATGCGAAGGAGTGCATGGGTTCGTCGTCTGCCGCCACGTCGTCCGGGCGGCGGGAAAGGAGCCTGGTGCCTAGCACCCCCGAGGACTCTGCCAACACCGCGCGTGTCGACGCTGCGTCAGCGCAGGACGCCGACGGCGCGGAGGAGACGGAAGCGCAGCGTGCGGCCCGCTTCGAGCGGGACGCGATGCCGCTGCTGGACCAGCTCTACGGTGCCGCGCTGCGGATGACCAGGAACGCGCAGGACGCCGAGGACCTCGTCCAGGAGACGTACCTGAAGGCCTACTCGGCGTTCAAGTCCTTCACCCAGGGCACGAACCTGAAGGCCTGGCTGTACCGGATCCTGACCAACACCTACATCAACGGCTACCGCAAGCGGCAGCGCCAGCCGCAGCAGCAGCCGACCGATGAGATCGCCGACTGGCAGCTGGCGCAGGCGGAGAACCACACGTCGACGGGCTTGCGCTCGGCCGAGGTCGAGGCGCTGGACAGGCTGCCCGACACCGACGTGAAGGCCGCGCTGCAGCTGCTGGCCGAGGAGTTCCGCATGGTCGTGTACTACGCGGACGTGGAAGGTTTCGCTTACAAGGAGATCGCCGAGATCATGGGCACCCCGATCGGCACCGTGATGTCGAGGCTGCACCGTGGTCGCAGGCAGCTGCGTGAGATGCTCACCGACGTCGCCCGTGATCGAGGCTTCTTGCGGCAGAACCAGCAGGAGGTGAGCACTTCATGAATTGCGGTGAACCCGACGAGGCCTCCTGCCAGGACGCGCTCGCCGAGGTGTGGCTGTTCCTGGACAACGAGTGCGACCAGGAGCGGCGCGAGGCAGTGCAGCGGCACCTCGACGGTTGCGGGACGTGTCTGGAGCACTTCGGCATCGAGGAGCACTTGAAGGCGCTGCTGCAGCGCAAGTGCAGCGGTGAGCACGCTCCGACGGAGCTCAAGGACCGCCTCCGCTCCTCCATCCGCGAAGCCGTCCTGAGCAAGGCCGAGATCACCGTCGAGCACGGTCCTGAAGGCACCTCGGTCGAGGTCCGGACCAAGCAGTGATCGAGCGGGGCGCCTGAGCTCAGGGCTTCTCGCGGCGGGCGACCCAGGCGGCTGCCTGGGTTCGCCGCTCCATCCCGAGCTTCGCCAGCACCGAGGTCACGTAGTTCTTGACGGTCTTCTCGGCGAGGAACAGCCGCTCGGCGATCTGGCGGTTGGTCAGGCCCTCGCCGATCAGCTCCAGGACCCTGCGCTCCCGCTCGGTGAGCGCGGCCAGCTCGTCCGGTTCCGGGCTGCTCGACTGCCGCAGGTGGTCGAGCACGCGCCCGGTGGTGACCGGGTCGAGCAGCGAGCGGCCGGCGGCGACTTCGCGGACCGCGTTGACCAGGTCCTGCCCGCGCACCTGCTTGAGCAGGTAGCCGGATGCGCCCGCGTTGATCGCGCCGACCAGCGCCTGCTCGTCGTCGAACGCCGTCAGGACCAGGCAGTACGGCGGGTCGTCGAGCGCCCGCAGCTTGCGGCACAGCTCCAGTCCGTCCCCGTCGGGCAGGCGCATGTCGATCATCGCGACGTCAGGGATGGTGGCCTGCGCTCGTGCCAGCGCCTCACCGACACCGCCGGCCTCCGCGACGATGTCGATGTCCGATTCGGTGTCCAGCAGATCGCGCAGACCCCGCCGGACCACCTCGTGATCATCGACCAACAGCACCCTGACCGCCACGACGCCCACGCTAGTGGGCGCTCGGGGCGGCCCGCTCAGCAGTGCCGGTTTCCGGGTTACTTCTTGCTCTTCTTCGTCTTCTTGCCCGCCGTCTTGTTGGCGGTCTTCGCCGTCTTCTTGGCGATGCGGGCGCTCTTGCGGGCCCGGTAGCCCACGCTCGGCTTGCCGCCTGTGTCGACCGCGGCCAGCAGCACCCCGCCGAGCAGGCCGACGTTCTTCAGGAAGTGGACCTGCTGCTCAGCGCGCTGCTGCGGGTCGTCCTGCTCCCAGAACCGGTGGGCGGCGAGCGTGGTCGGCACGATGCTGCCCGCCAGCAGCAGCGATGCCAGTCGCGGGAACTTGTTCAGCGCCAGCAGAGCGCCGGCACCGATCTTCACCCCCGCGTCGATGCGCACGAGCGTCTCGGTGTCGGTCGGCACCTGCTCCGGCAGCGAATCGCGCACCGGGTCGATGGCCTTCTCCAGCATCGGGGCGACGCCCTTGGCGTGGTTCGGGGTGTCCTTGAGGGCACCGATCCCACCCATGATGAAGATCGAGGCGAGCATCGGACGCGCCAAACGGCGAATCAGCATTGGGGCAACCTCCTACGTTCGTCGGCCGTGCCTGACGGTACTTACTGCCCACCTGTTCCGCCTGGCAACGGGGTCAGCGAAGGTCCGCTTGGGCGAACACTTCGTCCCAGGCGGCCGCGACCTGGCGCGCGCACAGCTCCGGTGCGGCACCGCCGATTCCGGTCCCGAGGCCGGGCATCGCGATCGAGTGCACGACGCGGTGCACCGGGGCCCCGTTGTCGAGGACCGCGCTCGCCCACAGCCGCAGCACCGCGCGCGCCGCGAGGTAGGGGTGCACGGTGTCGGCGGGCAGCGTCTCGCCGGGTTCGCGCATCGTGGGTGCGCTGATCAGCCAGATCGGGCTGGGGACGCCGGTGGGGACCAGCAGTGCTTCGCCCACCGGCAGCTCGCCGCCGTGGTAGGCGAGGACGGCGCTGCGCACCTGCTCCTCGACTTCCGGGAAGGTGCGGGCGTACACGGCGTCGATGCCGCCGCGCATCCACCCGTAGGAGTTGGCGGGGCTGACGACGGCGTCCGCCCGGGCGTCGAGAACCGAGCCTTGATGAACGGAAATGCCGGGCCGGCTTTCCGCGATCTCGTGCCAGGCCGCTGCCAGCGACTCGTCCAACGCGCAGAGGACGAGCTGCAGCTCCGGCTCCGCTCCTTCTGACGATGAGCGCCCCGAATCTGCGGTCACACCACACAGCATCGCAGGAATGCACCGAGTAGTGGCATTGGGTAGGTCACATCTGCGGCGACGTGCCGTTTAGCCGTGTACGGCCCGGCAGGAGCGATCACGGAGCGTCGAAACCCCCGGTGTCCGGTGAAAACCGTTCACGTGGCCGGGCACGACTCCCGCCGGGCGGGCCGTAACCTGGGCGGGTGCCAGAAATCGCCTACCTCGGCCCGCCCGGAACCTTCACCGAGCAAGCGACCCGGCTGCTGACCGCCGACTTCGACGCCGAGCTCGTGCCCAGCGACACCGTTCCGGTCGCGCTGGCCGCTGTGCGGTCCGGGGAGGTGCTGGCCGCGGGCGTTCCGGTGGAGAACTCCGTGGAGGGATCGGTTCCGGTCACCCTCGACGCGCTGACCGCGGATGATCCGCTGGTCGCGGTCAAGGAGGTCGTGATCCCGGTCCAGTTCGACGTGCTGGCCCAGCAGGGGATGGATCTGGGCCGGGTCGAGACCGTCGCCAGCCATCCGCACGCGCTGGCGCAGGTGCGCGGCTGGATGACCGAGAACCTGCCGAAGGCCGATGTCCGGGCGGTCAGCTCGACCGCCGCCGCGGCCGCCGCCGTGGCCGCGGGCGAGTTCGACGCGGCGATCTCCGCTCCGGTGGCCCTGGAGCACTACCCGGCGCTGCGCGCGCTGGAGACCGGCGTCGCCGACGTCCGCGACGCGGCGACGCGGTTCCTGCTGGTCCGCAGGCCCGGCGCGCTGCCGGAGCCCACGGGGGCGGACCGGACGTCGATCTGCGCGGTGATCAGCCACGAGGTGGGCACGCTCGCCGACATGCTGGCCGAGCTGTCGCTGCGCGGCATCAACCTGAGCCGGATCGAGTCCCGGCCGGTCAAGCACAGCTTCGGGCACTACCGCTTCTACCTGGACTTCGACGGGCACGTGGCGGATGCGCGGGTCGGCGAAGCGATGGCCGCGCTGCGGCGGCGCTGCGATTCGGTGCGCTTCCTCGGCTCCTACCCGAAGGCGGACCGGGCGGTCGCGTCGGTGCGGCCGGGATCATCGGAGCAGGCGTTCCGGAACGCGGCCGACTGGTTGGCCGCAGTGCGTGCGGGGAGGCTCGCGTGAGCGAATTCGAGTTGTCGGCACCGGAGGGCGTCCGGCTCGTGCTGGCCAGGCACGGGCAGACCCCGGCCAACGTCGCCAAGCTGCTCGACACCCTTCCGCCCGGCCCGGGACTGACCGATCTCGGCGCGCAGCAGGCGGAGGAGCTGGCCGAGCGGTTGGCGGCGCGCGAGGACAAGATCGTCGCCGTGCGCGCCAGCGCCGCGCGACGCGCCCAGGAGACCGCCGCACCGGTCGCGCGGCGGCTCGGCCTGCCGTTGCAGGTGGTCGACGGGACGCACGAGGTGTTCGTCGGTGAGCTGGAGGGCCTGGGCGGCTCGGCGCTGCCGGTCTTCGACGACGTCTACGCGCGGTGGCACGGCGGTGAGCTCGACGTGCCGATGCCCGGTGGCGGGGAGTCCGGGCGCGATGCGATCGGCCGCTTCCTCGCGGGAGCCCGAAGCGCTCTGGACGGCGTGGCGGAGGGCACGGTGGTGATGGTCAGCCACGGCGCGATGCTGCGGCTGGTGGCGGGCGTGCTGGTCGACGAGATCACCGGTGCCGATGCCGACTCGCTGCACCTGCCCAACACCGGCCTGATCGTGATCGAGTCGGACTCGGCGACCCGCACCGGCTGGCGCTGCCTGACCTGGGACGGCCTCCTCTAACGCCGGCGCGATGGAGGCGTTCCGTCCCCACCTCCGGCCTCGATGGCGACGTGCGTCGCAGACGTTCTTCGGCAGCCGGGAAGTGGCGCGCGGTTGTCGGGGCCGGGCTCTACGGTGCCGTTCATGGGTGACGTGAACGCGCGGATCGGCGCGGTGGCCGGGCAGGCGCTGGACTTCTTCGTGGCAGCGGTGGAGCAGGTTCCCGCGTCCCGCTGGGACGAGCCGTCCAACCTCGACGGCTGGAGCGTGCGCGACCTCGTCGGTCACGTCACCGGCAGCGCGACGAAGATCGCGGTCCTGCTGGAGGGCGGCACGTCCTGGGACACCCCGTCCGAGCCCGCCGACTGGGTGCGCACCGACCCCGTGGCGGAGCTGCGCGCGATCGGCGAGCGGGTGCGTCGCGCGGTCCCGGACGCCGACCTGGACGCGCCCCGCAGCTCACCGGCGGGCGAGGTCCCGCTGCACCAGGCGCTGGCGTTCCCGATCGCCGACGTGGCCATGCACGGCTGGGACCTGCACCGCAGCTGCGGGCGCTCGGCCGAGCTTCCGGCCGACCTGCAGGTCTTCTGCCAGGACCTGATCGACTCCGTCCCGGAGCAGGCCATGCGCAGCCCGCAAGCCTTCGGTCCCGCCACCACCCCGCCCGAGAACCCCTCGCCGACAGGCCGCCTGATGGCCTACCTGGGCCGGACCGTCGACTGAGGGGTTCTTGCAGGATCGCCTTGCTTGGCGGTGCGGGTGGCGGAACCTCACACGCCGTCTGGACTCCGTGCGCCACTCCTTTTGTATGCCAATACACGGCGTCGCGGCGTACTCGCCAGACGACGTGTGAGAACCCGCGGCGGTGCGGGGCTGAGTCCCACACCTGAGGCAACGGCTCCGCCGCATTCTGAAACGACTCCTGAGGAGGCGGTCAGCCCCAGCCGAGCTCGTGGAGCTTGTCGTCGTCGATGCCGAAGTGGTGGGCGATCTCGTGCACGACGGTGATCGCCACCTCCTCGACGACCTCGTCCTCGTCGCCGCACATCACCAGCAGCGGTTCGCGGAAGATCGTGATCGTGTCCGGCAGGACGCCGCTGTAGGTGTGGTCCCGCTCGGTCAGCGCGATGCCCTCGTAGAGCCCCAGCAGCTCCGGGTCCTCCGGATGGGCGTCCTCGACGAGCACCACCACGTTGTTCATCGCCGTCGCGAACTCCGGCGGAAGCCGGTCCAGGGCATCGCTGACCAGCTCGTCGAACCGGGCGCGGGTCATCTCCACCGGCATGTCAGCGCGGCTGCTCGGTGGCGGGGGCGCCCGGCTCGGTCGCCGTCGGGTTGTTGCCCGCCGGGGCGTTGCCGACCTGCACGTCGCCCTTGACGCTGCCGGTGACCGGGGCGAGACCGCTGCCGTCCTGCAGTTGAGCGCTCAGCTTGCAGTTGACCTGCCGCGAACCCGCCGCCCAGCTCTCCTCGGACAGCGTGTCCCAGTAGACGACCAGGCCCTTGTCCTTGGCCGCCGTCGGCCCGCCCGCGTAGGCCGCGGTCAGCTCCTCGCACTTGCCTGCCAGGAACCCGTCCTGGTCGTTCTCCGGCGGGAAGTCGCCCTGGAACTGGTCCGCCAGGTTGATCACGGCGCTGAGCTCCACCGAGTGCGGCCGCGCGCAGTCCACCGGGTCCCAGACCTGGGTGCCGTTGATGCCCAGGCACCGGCCGGCGGGGTAGACGTTCGACTGGTCCATCTTCCCGGCCTCACCGCTGATCGGGAACAGCTTCCCGGACGGTCCCGGCTGCTGGAGCCCGCAGTGCAGCGTGCGGTCGCCGTCGGCCCAGCCCTCCTGGCTCGGGGTGAAGGCCCCGACCGTGAAGCGGCCCTCCTTGTCGAACTTGTCGCCCAGGTACCGGTCGGAGACCTCGATGCAGCGCTGCTGCTTGACGTCCTGCCACTGATCGGTGGTCGGGAACGGCGCGTTCGGGCCGAACTCGCGCAGGTCGTACGGGCCGGTGACCTCGAACAGGTGCGGCTCCGCGCAGGTGACCTTGCGGATGTCGGCGGCGTCCGGCTCCGTCCAGTTCAGGCACTCCCCGGCGCGGGTCTCGAAGACGACCTCCGGCGCGGGCGCCTCGCCGACGCCCGCGGGCCCGCCGACCTTGCCGGACTCCATCGGCCAGTTCAGCAGGAGGCTGACCGTGAGGATCAGCAGTGCGCCGATCGCCGCCGCGACCATCACCAGCTTGGTGTTGGGCGGGTTGCGTCGCGGTTTCGGGGTGCGTGCGGGCTGGACCATCGAACACATGATGCCTGGTCCAGACCCGCGCTGGCACTCCTCCGCCCCTGAAGTGCGGATGAAAGGGAACTCATTCGTTGCCGGACGCGTCCATTCATTGAGTAGTGTGGGCGCTTGGGAGTGGGTCAATGACGGAGAATGGCGAGCCAGTGGCAGACAACGAGCGGCCGAAGGGGGACTCCTCCCCGGACGAGCCGACCCAGCAGGTGCCGGCGGACAACCAGGGGCAGATCCGCTACCAGGATCCGCAGAGCACGACGCCGCGCGAGCCCACGCTCGCCGAGCAGAAGGCCCGGCAGATGGCCGAGCAGCGCCGCGCCGACTCCGAGCGCGCCGAGCAGGCGGCAGCCGCGGCCAAGACCGCCAAGCGCCGGAAGGCGATGATCGGCGGCGGAGCGACCGTCGGCGTCGTCGCGCTCGTGGCCGCCATGTACTCGGCCTCCGAGGTCAGCGCGTCGGCCAACGCCTCGCAGCAGTACTGCGCGCAGGAGCAGCAGGCCGGCCAGGCCGTGACGGCGGCGCCCGAGAACTGCGACGAGAACTACGTGAAGAGCCAGGGCGGCTACGTCGACCACCACTCGGGCTTCGTGTTCATGCCGCTGTTCCTCGGCGGCCCGATGTCGCCGACCCCCTCGTACCGCTACGCCTACACCTCGCCGGGCTCGCCCGCGCCGAGCGTCGGTTCGCCAGTGTCGAGCTCGTCGTTCAACAAGCCGTCCGGCACCACGATCAAGGACTCCAAGGGCTCGACCGTCCAGCGCGGTGGGTTCGGCATCAGCAGCAAGTCCGGTAGCAGCGGGAGCTGACGAGTGAAGCGCAAGACCGGGGCCCGGCGCCCGGACTGGCAGTCGAAGGTCGAAGAGCTCGGGCTCGTCTTCGGGACCCCGGCGCGCGCCGCAGACGGCAGCAACCGGCCCTACTGGGACGAGGGCGTGCACTACGAGTTCAGCCTCGACGAGGTCCTCTCGCTGGAGGCCGACGTCGAACTGCTGCACTCCATGTGCCTCGACGCCGTCGACCACGTGATCACCACCGAGCGCTACAAGGACTTCGGCATCCCCGAGTGGGTGTGGCCGCAGATCGCCGAGTCCTGGCGCCGCCGCGACCCGCACCTCTACGGGCGCTTCGACCTGCGCTACGACGGTTCCGGCCCGGCCAAGCTGCTGGAGTACAACGCCGACACGCCCACCTCGCTGCTGGAAGCCGCGGTCGTGCAGTGGCACTGGCTCACCGAGGTCCACGACGGCGACGACCAGTGGAACTCCATCCACGAGAAGCTCGTCGAGCGCTGGACCGAGATCAAGCCGCAGCTGGCCACCAACGAGGTGCACTTCACCTGGTCCGGCCAGGAGCACACCGGTGAGGACCACATCACCGCCGCCTACCTCCAGGAGACCGCCGCCGAGGCAGGCCTCAACACGGTCGGCCTGGCCATCGAGGAGATCGGCTGGGACAACCTCCTGGAGCGCTTCGTCGACCTCGAAGAAGCGCCCATGAACACCGTCGCCAAGATCTACCCCTGGGAGTGGATGGTCGACGACGAGTTCGGCAAGCACGCCGTCAGCACGCTGCCCGCCACCCAGTGGGTCGAACCGCTGTGGAAGATGCTGCTGTCCAACAAGGCGTTGCTGGCGATCCTCTGGGAGATGCACCCCGGACACCCCAACCTGCTGCCCACCTACCTCGACCAGCCCGGACTGCTCACCGAATACGTGCGCAAACCGCGGCTCGGACGCGAAGGCAACAACATCACCATCGCCGCGCCCGGTTGGGAGACCGAGACCGGCGGGTTCTACGGCGAAGAGGGGTTCGTCTACCAGGCGTTCGACCCGCTGCCCGAGTTCGACGGGATGAGGCCCGCGCTCGGGGCGTGGATCGTCGGAGACGAGTCGGCCGGCCTGGGGATTCGGGAAACCGCGGGCCTCATCACAGACGACGGCGCAGCCTTCGTCCCGCACCGCATCCCGCAATAACCCGCCCGCCCGGAAGTCCCCAATTTCTTAAGTATTTGAACGTCACCCGGGTGAACATCAAATACTTAAGAAATTGGGACCCCACTGCCTGGGGAAACGGTGGGCTTGGGTGCGTCTCCACCCTGGACGTGGCGTTGGTTCTGGTTGCGACTACGCTGACCAGCTGTGATCGACCTGAAGACGCTACGCGAGGATCCGGAAGCGGTGCGCTTGTCGCAGCGCGCACGTGGTGAGGACGCGTCCTTGGTGGACGCGTTGCTGTCGGCCGACGAGCGTCGCAGGTCCGCGGTGTCCCGGGCCGACAACCTGCGTGCCGAGCAGAAGCAGATCGGCAAGAAGGTCGGCAAGGCGCAGGGCGAGGAGCGCGAGGCTCTGCTGGCCCAGGCCAAGGAGTTGGCCGGGCAGGTCAAGGAGGCCGAGGCCGAGCAGTCGGAGACCGACGCCGAGCTGCTGCGGCTGCAGAAGGCCGTCTCCAACGTCGTCGAGCCGGACGTGCCGCCGGGCGGCGAGGACGACTTCGCGGTGCTCAAGCACGTGGGCATCCCGCCGGAGTTCGACTTCGAGGTGAAGGACCACCTGGAGCTGGGCAACGCGCTGGGCGCGTTCGACATGGAGCGCGGCGCGAAGGTCGCCGGCGCCCGCTTCTATTTCCTCACCGGCGTCGGTGCGCAGCTGGAGCTCGCGCTGCTGAACATGGCCGCCGCGCAGGCCACCGCCGCCGGGTTCACGCTGGTCGTGCCGCCGGTCCTGGTGCGCCCGGAGATCATGGACGGCACCGGGTTCCTCGGCGCCCACTCCAGCGAGGTGTACCGGCTGGAGGAGGACGACGCCTACCTGGTGGGCACCTCCGAGGTGCCGCTGGCCGGCTACCACTCCGGCGAGATCCTCGACTTCGCCGCCGGGCCCGCGCGCTACGCGGGCTGGTCGACCTGCTTCCGCCGCGAGGCCGGGTCGTACGGCAAGGACACGCGCGGCATCATCCGCGTGCACCAGTTCAACAAGCTGGAGATGTTCGTCTACTGCCGCGAGGAGGACGCGCACGACGAGCACCAGCGCCTGCTGGCCTGGGAAGAGGAGATGCTGGCCAAGATCGAGGTGCCCTACCGGGTGATCGACACGGCCGCCGGCGACCTCGGCTCCAGCGCTGCCCGCAAGTTCGACTGCGAGGCGTGGGTGCCCAGCCAGCAGACCTACCGCGAGCTGACGTCGACCTCGAACTGCACCACGTTCCAGGCGCGGCGGCTGAGCACCCGCTACCGCGACGCCGACGGCAAGACCCGATTCGCGGCGACGCTCAACGGCACGCTGGCCACCACCCGCTGGATCGTGGCGATCCTGGAGAACCACCAGCAGGCCGACGGTTCCGTCCGGGTTCCCGAGGCGCTGCGCCCGTTCCTGGGCGGTCGCGAGGTCATCGAACCGAAGTGACGGCCAGCTAGACGGCGAAGACCCCGGGCTCGGAGCCCGGGGTCTTCTGCGTGCGGGGCGTCAGCTGACTGCGCTGAGCAGGCTCCGGTCGAGCGTCGCGCGCACCAGGGCTGCGGCCAGCCTCGCCAGATCGTGCCCCTCCACGTGGCGGGCCAGCACGTCCGGATCCGTGGACAGCCCGAGCTTCTTCGCGCCGTTGAGCGCCTTGGTGTCGAAGTAGGGGCGCAGCTCCGGCCAGACGAGCTGGGCTTCGCGGCAGAAGATGTCGGCACCGACCGGCCCGAGCCGCGGCAGGTCCATCAGCAGGCGCCGGACCTCCTCCGGGTCCCCGTTCGCCTTGGACCGCAGCTTCCGCAGGTCACCGCCGTAGTGGTCGAGCAGCAGCTCGGCTCCCTCGCCGAGCGCGGTCGACGTGCTCTCGTCGTAGCGCCGGTAGTGGGCGCGGCCGAGGGCGTCCACGCGCTGCTGCCAGGTGGCGTCGAACATCTTCTGCGGGCTGCTCCACTGCGACAGCTCCCGGGCGGCGTCGACCGCGATGCCCGCCTTGATCCGCGTCGAGAGCAGCACCGCGAGCACCGAGAGCCGGTACAGCGGAGAGGGTTTGTTGGCCAGCGAGATCCCGGCTTCGGTCGCGAAGCTGGTTCCCGCCTCATCGAGCAGGTTGCGGACCTTCGTCTGCGCCGACATCGACACCACCCTCCTGCCGACGACGGATACCCGGGTCGGCGGAGCGGCACACCTAGAGCTCGGGCAGGACCTCGGTGGCGATCTCCTCGACGGTCGACTCCTTGCCCGCGTAGGGGCTCTCGGGGCGCGGCCAGTGGGTGATGACGTCGGTGAAGCCGAGCTCGCCCGCCCGGCCGACCACGTCGCGGAAGTGCTCCACACTGGACAGCGAGAACTCCGGTGCGGCGTCGACCTGCAGGTAGCGGTCCACCCGCTTCGGGTCGCGGCCCTGCTCGTGGCAGATGTCGGTGAAGCGCAGCGACAGCTCCGCGACCGCCCTCCACCAGCTCTCCGCGTCGTCGCCGCCGCGGCCGGTGGTCACCCAGCCCTGGCCGTACTGCGCGGCCAGCTGCATCGAGCGGGTGCCGTTGGCGGCCACCACGAACGGGACCCGCGGCAGCTGCACGCAGCCGGGCGCGCGACGCGCCTGGACCGCGGAGAAGTAGGTGCCGTCGTAGTCGGTGACGTCGAAGCGCAGCACGTGGTCGAGGAGTTCGAGGAACTCGGCGAAGCGGTCGGAGCGCTCCGGCGGGGAGAGCTCGGCCTGACCCAGCACGTTCGCGTCGAACCCGGTCCCGCCCGCGCCGACGCCGAGGGTGACGCGGCCGTCGGCGATGTCGTCGAGGGCGGTCAGCTCGCGGGCGAAGTGCACCGGGTGCCGGAAGTTCGGGGAGGCGACCAGCGTGCCGAGCCGGATCGTCGAGGTGACGGTGGCGGCAGCGGTCAGCGTGGGCACGGCGTCGTACCAGGCCTTGTCCACCAGGGAGCGCCAACCGAGGTGGTCGTAGGTCCAGGCGTGGGCGAAGCCGTACTCCTCGGCCATTCGCCAGAGCGGCTCGGCCGCCCACCAACGGTGTTCGGGCAAGATCACGATCCCAACGCGCACGGGTAGACGGTACTGGTCCCGCCCGACGCCGCTCGACCCGATCAGGTGATGAACGTCCCTCACCGCTCCACCAGCGACTTTGCCCGCGCGTCCCGTTCCGGCGGGCATGATGGTCCTCGTGCGTGAACCTGGCCTGGTGGCATCAGACGTGGACGGAACCCTGCTCGACCCGATGGAGGAGGTTTCCGCCCGGACAGCGGCCACGGCCCGCCGGGTCGCCGCGTCCGGAACGCCGTTCGTACTGGTCACAGGGCGACCGCCGCGGTGGATGCCGCGCGTGGTCGACGCGCTCGGGGTGTCGGGCGTCGCCGTGTGCGCCAACGGCGCGGTCACCTACGACACCGCTGCCGACGAGGTCCTGCACAGCCACGACATCGATCCGGTGACGCTGCACGACGTGGTCGGGGAGCTGCGGCGCGAGCTGAGCGGGTGCGCGTTCGCCGTCGAGCGCGCGACCAGCAGCGCCCGTGACGACCTGCACGAGCAGTTCCTCGCCGAGGCCGACTTCCACCGCAACTGGCGCAACACCGACATCCGCGTCTCGCCGCTCGACGAGATGACCGGCAAGCCGGCGATGAAGTTGCTGGTGATGAACCCCGGTCTCAGCAGCGCCGAGCTGGCGGCGGCCACCGGGGAGATCATCGGCGACCAGCTGAAGTCCACGTACTCGGTGGAAACGGGGTTGATCGAGCTCTCCGCGCCCGGTGTGGACAAGGCGTCGGGCCTGGCGGCGGTGGCGGCGGAGCTCGGCATCGCGCGGTCGGACGTGATCGCCTTCGGCGACATGCCCAACGACGTCCCGATGCTCGGCTGGGCGGGGCACGGCGTGGCCATGCGCAACGCCCACCCCGACGCCCTCGCGGCGGCCGACGAGGTCACCACCACGAACGCGGAAGACGGAGTCGCCCAGGTCCTCGAACGCTGGTGGTGACTCACTCCCGGCAGCGGTCCGGGGGTCGGTGCGCCCGGAACGGTGCGGCATTTCCCAGTTTTAGGGGTCGTTGCAGAATCACCTTGCTTGGCGGTGCGGGTGGCGGGACCTCACACGCCGTCTGGACTCCGTGCGCCACTCCTTTTGTATGCCAATACACGGCGTCGCGGCGTACTCGCCAGACGACGTGTGAGAACCCGCGGC
>NZ_BAAGZP010000050.1:0-17798 GCF_054778355.1 Saccharopolyspora tripterygii
CTACAGCGGCCTGACACCACTCAACCCCGCGTGTCAACCAAAGCCTGGGCAGTCCCGTGCCAGCAAAACCTACACACGGACCGGCGCATTAAAAGATCGCGTGCGCCGACGCACGCAAACGGACCTACACGTCCTCTTTTGGACATTGTGACGTGTACCAAGGATCTTGGACAGGGCCTCTCGTTTGAGAGGATGTGTAGATGCCCGAGCAGCGTCGGAGGTTCAGTGCTCAGTTTAAGGCTGAGGCTGTGCAGATGGTGATCGAGACCGAGAAACCGGTAGCCGAGGTCGCCCGGGATCTCGAGATCAACCCGGGCACGCTGACCAACTGGGTCAACGCGTGGCGGCGGGAGAACCCGGACGCTGAGCAGCCGGTGAGCCCGACCGAGCGTGCGCGTGTGGCGGAGATGGAAGACGAGATCCGCCGGCTGCGGATGGAAAACGAGTTCCTGAAAAAAGCCGCGGCCTTCTTCGCGCGGACGTCGCAGTAGCCGAGCGCTGCGCCGTAATCGACGCGGAGAAGGCCCGCTATCCGATCATATGGATGTGCCGGCTACTTGGGGTGCCACGCTCGTCGTTTTACGCCTGGCGCCAACGGGTGGCCACCGAGACGGCCACCCAGGCTCGCCGCCGTGAGCTGAGCACGCACATCGCCCGGGTGTTCACCGAGGGACGAGGCGCGTATGGCTGTCGCCGTGTCGCCGCCCAGCTCAACCGTGAAGGCCACGCCTGCAGCGTCGGGCTGGTCGCCGACCTCATGCGTGAACTTGGCCTTGCGGCGTGCCAGCCCCGCGCCTACAAGCGCACCACAGTGCCTGGCGAAGAGCCCGTCGACAGCCCGGACCTGATTGATCGCGAGTTCACCGCGGAGGAGCCGGGACAGCGGTTCGTCGGCGACATCACCTACCTCAAAACCGGTGAGGGATGGCTCTACCTCGCGACCGTGATCGACCTCGCCACGCGTATGGTCGTCGGGTGGCAGCTGGCCGCGCATATGCGCACCAGCCTGGTCGTTGACGCCCTGGACATGGCAATCACTCACGGAACCATCGCCCCAGGGGCCGTTTTTCACTCCGATCGCGGGACGCAATACACCTCAGGAGAGTTTTCCCGATTCTGCAAGGACAATCGCGTTCGCACCAGCGTCGGTCGAACCGGTGTGTGTTGGGACAACGCAGTCGCGGAGTCGTTCTTCGCCTCACTAAAAAAACGAGATGTATCACCGCGAACCGTTCCCCACTCGAGCCCGCGCCCGCTTCGCCGTCGCCGTCGCCGACTACATCGAAGTCTTCTACAACCGGAAACGACTCCACAGCAGCCTCGGCTACCGCACCCCAGCAGAGGCTAACCGAGACCACCTCACCGCGACCGCGGCCTGAGGAAACCCACCGAGGACCGTCCAAGATCCTTGACACACCTCATTGAGCCCTTTTCATCCGGCGGTGACTTCCAAGGTCTGTAGGACATGGATGGTTTGGTGAGTCGGGCTGCCGGCGCGGCGGGTGCTGCAGCGGAGCTTACGCTGGATGCGCCATTTCTTGAGCTGGGCGTTATAGAAGGCGACATCGAAAACTTCCTGCAGCAGGGGCTCGGGATCGTGGAGCAGGAACCCAACACGGCGCCGTGGTTCGCCATCCGTTTCGTGCCCTCGTCGTTCGGCATCTACGACGCCTTTCCCGACGACTCCGGTCGCCAGGCCCACCCTCTCGGGCCAGGTCGCCCAAGCCCTTGCCGACAACACCGGCACCCTGTTCGCCCAGCCCACCATCGAACCGGTGGACGTGATCGCCGAAAACCCCCGACCTGAGATGCCGAGCAACAACCCAGGGCGGTGCCACGGCCGATGCGCCCACGGTGACGCTGGGCCTGCTCAGCGACGCCGGACTGCCCGCCGATTTGTCGGACGGCCTTGCTGCACAGCTGCCCGACCTGCTTGAACACGAGACCGGCGAGATGTCCGCGGTCGTGCGAGTCGGGTACGCGGGAGTGTGCGGCACGGACGTCCACCTGCGGGCGGGCAAGCTTCCCGTCCCCACCCCGGTCGTGCTCGGACACGAGGCGGTCGGCCAGGTCTCCGCCCTGGGAAAGGGCTTGACGCATGACGTGCTCGGCAACCCGTTGCACGAAGGCGACTGGGTGTCCTGGCTCAACAACGTCGCATGCGGACGTTGCCGCTTCTGCCTGGTCGAGCACCAGCCCACGCTCTGCACGGGCAATCGCAAGATCTACGGCATCAACCAGTCCTCGGACGCGTGGCCTCATCTGTCCGGTGGTTGGAGCGACTACATCTACCTGCAGCCCGGCACCGTGCTGGTGAAGATACCGGAGGTCGCCACGCCGCAGCAGGTCATCTCGCTCGGCTGTGCCGGACCGACGGCCGTGCACGGCGTGCTCGACGAAGTGCGGGTGCGCTTCGGTGACACCGTGGTGGTTCAAGGCAGCGGCCCGGTCGGTCTCGCCTCCGCGATGTACGCACAGCTGGCCGGTGCCGCGCAGGTCATCGTCGTCGGGGGCCCTGCAGCACGCCTGGAGCTGACCGAACAACTCGGCATCGGCCACCACCACCTGGACATCTTCGAGGTCACCGATGCCGCCGAACGGGTTGCCCAGGTGCGCCGAAGGACCGACGGGAACGCGGGCGCGGACGTGGTGATCGAGGCGACCGGCGCGCCGAGCGCCGTCGCGGAGGCCATCGAGTACGCCCGGCCGGACGGCTCCATCAGCGTGGTCGGCCAGTACACCGACCACGGAACCACGCCGATCAACCCGCACCTGATCACTCGCAAGAACCTCAACATCTCCGGTTCCTGGGGCTTCGGCGCCCGCCACTACATCGGCTACATCTCGTCCCTGCCCCAGTTGCTGGAGCGGTTCGACCTCGGTCGCCTCGTGTCTGAATACCCGCTCACCGACGCCAACTCCGCGATCGACGACGTCAAGGCGGGCGCGGTGCTGAAAGCCGTTCTGCGGGTAAGCGATGAGTGAATGCGTGATCCACCCGCGCGCTGACGGGCCCGACGAAGCGACTCTGTCCCGGCTGGACCCGCTTCCGACTTCGGCGCTGTCCGACTCGATGCGACGCCTGCCCGGCGCCCCCGGCGTGCTGCCGCTGTTCAGCGGGTGCAGGCTCGTCGGTCCGGCCCTGGCCGTGCGGACCCGCCCCGGCGACAACCTGGTCGTGCACAAGGCCGTCGACCTCGCCAGGCCCGGCGAGGTGCTCGTGATCGACGCGGGCGGCGACACCACTCGCGCCATCGTCGGTGACCTGCTCTGCCGCTACGCGGCCTCGCGAGGCCTCGCCGGGATCGTCCTGGACGGCGCCGCACGGGACGTCGTCGAGCTCCACGAGCTCGGGCTGCCGGTCTTCGCCCGCGCCGTCTCACACCTCGGGCCCTACAAGAACGGTCCAGGTGAGATCGGCGGATCGGTGTCGATCGCAGGCATGACCGTCCGCTCCGGCGACGTCGTGGTGGGTGATGCCGACGGTGTGATCGCCGTCCCCGCCGCACGTGCCGGCGCCATCGCGACGGCGGCCGAAGAGCTCCTGCGCGCAGAAGCGACCGCGGTCGACGCCATCGACCGCGGCACGTGGGACCGCTCGTGGATCGACGCGTCCTTGACCATCACCCGGATCGACGACGAGGAGAGTTGATCACCGTGCACGAGGTTCTGGAACGCGCGGAACCGGCGAACTTCATCGCCAACCGCTGGACGCCGTCCGAAAGCGACCAGGTCGCTTCCCGCAATCCCGCCGACCCGCACGACCCCCTGCCCGCCACACCCAGCTCCTCCCCTGCCGACGTCGCCGAGGCGGTCTCCGCGGCCAAGGAAGCGGCTCCGGAATGGGCGGCCAGGCCCGCACCGGAGCGCGGGGACGTCCTGAGCCGATGGAACGAGCTGATCGGACAGCACGCCGACGAGCTCGCCGAGCTGATGACGCGGGAGATGGGCAAGCCGCTGGCCGAGTCCAGAGGAGAGCTCGCCAGGGCCCGGCTCGAACTCGACTACGCCGCCGGGGAAACCACCCGGCTGCACGGAACCACGATCCCGAGCCGGACGGTGGGGCAGCTCGTCTACACCGTCCGAGAGCCCCTGGGCGTCGTCGCGGCGATCACGCCTTGGAACTTCCCGGCCGTGGCACCGATCCGCAAGCTGGGCCCGGCACTGGCCGCCGGATGCACCGTCGTGCTCAAACCCGCGCTGGAAACCCCGCTGACCGCCCTGGCACTGGCCGCACTGGCACGCGACGCCGGTCTGCCGGCAGGAGTGCTCAACGTGGTCTGCGGTCGCGGTTCCCTCGCCGGAGCGCACCTCGCCGCGCATCCCGACGTCGCGGGCGTCTCCTTCACCGGATCAACCGCCGTCGGCAGGCAGATCGCCGAGAGCGTGGCCCGTCGACTGGGCGTCGTCCAGCTGGAGCTGGGCGGGAAGAACGCGGCCTACGTGCACAGCGCGGAGGACCTCGGCAAGGTCGTCGAGCAGATCACGAGTGCCGCCGCGCAGACCTCCGGCCAGCGGTGCACGGCCATCAGCAGGGTCATCGTCCAGGACGAGATCGCCGACGAGTTGGTGCGGCTGCTCACCGACACCTACGCGGCGTTGTCGGTCGGCCCGGGGATGGATCCTTCGGTGCAAGTCGGCCCGCTGGTGAACCACGCTCAGCGGGAACGCGTCGATGGGTACGTGCGCAAGGGCCTCGACGAAGGTGCTGTCCGCACCACCCCGGACCGCCCCCTCCCCGAAGGACCGTACTTGGTTCCGACGGTGCTCGACCACGTGACACCGGAGATGGTCGTCGCGCGGGAGGAGATCTTCGGTCCCGTGGTGACCGTCATCCGGGTCTCCGACGTGGACGAAGCGATCAGAGTGGCCAACCACAGCGACTACGGGCTGGCTGGCGTCGTGTTCAGCGAGCACGTCGACGTCGCGATGCGCTTCACCAGCGCGGTCCGCGCCGGCATGGTCCACGTCAACCACGGCACGACCAGCCAGCCGCACGTGCCCTTCGGCGGGGTCGGCGACTCCGGCGTGGGCGACTACTCCATCGGCCACACCACCACGGACTTCTTCACCCAGCTCAAGGTCGTCTACCTGAGCCCGGTCGTCCCATGACCGGGCCCGCTCAACACCAACCCGGAAAGCGAAGAGGTGAGAACCGATGAGCCAGACAACGCAACGGCGCGTTGTCCGGAAGGCGATGTGGAGACTGCTGCCCATCCTGATGGCCGCATTCGTCGTCGCCTACCTGGACCGACTCAACATCAGCATCGGCGCCCTGGAGATGCGCGCGGACACCGGGCTCAGCGCGGCCTCGTTCGGCCTCGGCGCCGGGATCTTCTTCATCGCGTACTTCTTCTTCGAAGTCCCGAGCAATCTCGTCCTGCACCGCGTGGGCGCCCGAAGATGGATCGCGCGCATCATGTGGACGTGGGGTGTGGTCACCGCCGCGATGATGTTCGTCAGCGGTCCGATCAGCTTCTACGTGCTGCGCGCCCTGCTGGGGGCGGCCGAGGCGGGCTTCGTCCCGGGCGTCATCTTGTACCTGAGCTACTGGTTCCCCGCCAGAGAGCGCGGGAAGTCGTTCTCCTGGTTCCAGGTCGCGGTACCGATCAGCTTCGCCTTCGGTTCCGTCGGCACCGGGGCGTTGCTCCACCTGGACGGGCTCGCCGGCCTGCACGGCTGGCAATGGATCTTCGTCGTGACCGGCGGCGTGGCGATCGCCTACGGGTTCGTCATCTGGTTCTTCCTGCCCGACGGCCCCGATGAGGCCACGTGGCTGAGCACCGAGGAGAGCTCCTGGCTCCGCGAACGCATGCGAGCCGAGTCCGATCAGAAGCGCAGCAGCGGGAACCACACGCTTCGCGCCTCGTTCTCCAACCCGTCGGTCTGGTTCCTGTCCCTGCTGTACTTCTCCATCATCCTCGGCCAATGGGGATTCGGGTTCTGGCTCCCCCAGATCCTCGCCCAGCGGTTCGCCGACGCGAGCCACTTCCAGATCAGCATGCTCTCCGCCGCCCCGTGGCTCGTCGCGCTCCTGGCGATCGTGCCGGTCTCCTGGAATTCCGACAGAACCGGCGAACGACGCTGGCACCTGGCCATTCCTTGCTTCGTGAGCGCTGCGGGATTCGTCAGCAGCGCGTACCTCGCCCAGCCCTACCTCGCGCTGGCGGGCACGGCGGTGGCGTTGGTCGGTCTCATGGCGGCCGTGCCGGTCTTCTGGAACCTCCCCACGGCTGCGCTCACAGGCGTGGCCGCCGCCAGCGGAATCGCGCTGATCAACTCGCTCGGCAATCTCAGCGGCTTCGTCGGCCCGTACCTCCTCGGGCTGATCACCGAGGCCACGGGCACAGCGCAGCATGGCGTCGCGCTGCTGTCCCTCTCCCTGGCAGCGGCTGGAGTTCTGGCCCTGCGCGCGCGGCAGCAGCCGACACTGGTGGCGCTTTCCGATTCCTCCGAGCTGCGGGCGCCCACCCGATCAGGCGGCCGGAGCGACGGAACCGCGGCGGGACGCTGATCCCGCTCGCCGACGAGTCCAGTTTCGCAGTCGCAGCACAGTTGGTGGGGCGTGGCAGTTTCTCGACCGCCGCGCCCCACCTCATGCCATAACCGGGCGGTGAGCGCTCCTCAGGCCGCGATCAGCGGGCGGAGGGTGCGATGTCGAGTCCGGTGTCGACCTTGTCTGGTGTGCCTTCCCAGATCGGGTCTTCGTGCTCGACGGAGAGCACTCCGTCGAAGCCGCCGGGCGCGTCGCGGCACGCCCTCCCCTGAGCGCGAAGGGTTGACCCTGTGATGGTGGATCTGACCTACGGTGCAGACTTAAGCCGATTCAATCGGCGGTTGTTACTTCACGGAATCGGGTCGCAGGTGCGAGCCCCGGCAGCTTCGTCCGGCATCGGTAGAGCGAGGTCGTGGCACAGATGTAGAGGGAGCGCAGATCACGCTCCCCCCACGCGAAGTTCGCCGGGTCTTCGGGCACCCGGATGACGCCCAAACAGGTGGCCTCGGCATCGAAGACGTGGATCCCGCCAGGCCCGGTGCAGTAGAGGTTTCCCGCGGAATCCACCTTCATGCCGTCGGGCACGCCGATGCCCTGGCCGGTCACCTCGGCCCACACCGCACCGCCGGTGAGGTTCCGGCCGTCGAAGCCGAACCGACGGATGTGCCGACGCTCGGTGTCGTTGACGAACAGGTACCGCTCGTCCGCCGAGAGGCACAGCCCGTTGGGACCGTCAAAATCCGCTGCCAGCAACGAAAGTTCACCGGTCCCCGGGTCGACGCGGTAGACGCCGCGGAACGGGAGCTCCGGGTCGCGCGGGACACCGTGGGGTGCACCGCGTCCGTACGCCGGATCGGTGAACAGGATCGTGCCGTCTCGGGCCACGACGACGTCATTCGGACTGTTCAGCTCCCGGCCGTCGTAACTTTTGGCCAGCACGGTCAGCGTGCCATCGGCTTCCTCGCGCACCAGCCTGCTTGTCGCGTGCTCGCAGGTAAGCAGCCGGCCAGCACCGTCGTAGGCGTTCCCGTTCGCCATCCGGCTGGGCCGCCGGTACGTGGTCAGCTCCCCCGCCGCAGAGCGGCGATACATCCGGTCGGCCTGGATATCGCTGAACACCAGATGTCGCTCGGACTGATGCCACACGGGTCCTTCGATGAACCGGAATCCGGTTTCCAGGCAGGCCAGCGGCTCGTCCACCACGAGCTCGTGCAGGCGCTCGTCCCGGATATCCAGCAGTCCGCCGTCGGTCATCTGCGGCGCGATCCCTTCGCAGCACTGGTCAGGTGGTCTGAACTCTAATCGGACTCCCCGAGCTGTCAAGAGGGCCGCCCTCCGAGCTCCGCCGGACCGGGGCACACCCGCAGGCCACGGAGATATTGCTTGTGCTGCAACGGAAACCGCGACGGCACTGGACCGCATGGAGCGCTTGACAGCATCCGCGGGGCCTGCCTACTGTTCAGACCACCTGACCACTCCCCCGCTCACGAAGCGGAACGGGGAGTTCGGTCCCGAGATAGGTTGCGAAGATGACTGACCCCGACAGCCGGCGCATCGAGCCGGTCCGGCGCCTGAAGGTATCCGATTCGGTGGCGGCGCAACTGGAACAGCTGATCGAGCAGGGCCACTACCAGCCCGGCGACAAGCTGCCCCCGGAACGCGCCCTGGCCGAACAGTTCGGCGTCGGTCGCAGCTCGATGCGGGAGGCGCTGCGCCTCGTGGAGGCCAACGGCCTGCTCCGCACCGACCACGGCATCGGCGTCTTCGTGGTCAGCAACACGAAACCCGTGCCCATGCTGTCCGAGCTGCTGCTGTTCGACGACTTCACCGTGCCGGAACTGTTCGAAGCACGCCTTTCCCTGGAGCGGGATGCCGCCGGGGTGGCCGCCAAGCGCATTACCGACGACGAAGCGGTGGAGCTGCAGCGGATACTCGACGAGGCAGGTAATCCCAGCCTGTCCAACGACGCTTTCGTAAAGCTGGACGCGGAACTGCACAGAGCCATCGTGAAAGCCACAAAGAACCGGATCTGGGAACGCATCTACGAGAGCATCGTGCCACTATTCATCACCTACTCGCATCGCGTCATCCAACTGCCCGGACGGCGCGAATCCGCGCACAACAGCCACCGCAGGATCGTGGCCGCCATTCTCGCCCGGAGCGCCAGGGAAGCCAGGAGCGCGGCGGTCAAGCACATTCGCGAGGTCGAGCGCGAAATCGTGAAGCACCTCGACTCCGCCACCGAGACGGCTGAGAAGTCCTCCCGGTAGGGCACTCCCGCAAAAGGGCATTCCACACAGCACAACCGCTGCTTCATTTCCCCTTGCCACCTGTCGTCAACACCCAGTATTTGCAGTCGCAAACAAAGGAGCAACAATGTCGTCGCTCAACTACACCTATGAGCACATCGACGAGTGGATCGACCGGTCGAACTGGGTCGCCCCGACGCTCGACCCGAAGAAAACGATGCTGCTCGTCCTGGACATGCAGAAGGCCTGCGCCGAGCCCGGCGGTGCGATGTACATCCCGAGCACTGGCGGCGCACCCGAGGGCAAGGACGTCGTCGAACCTGTGAAGAACGTCCTGGAAGCCTGCCGCGCCAAGGGAATCCCGGTGGCTTGGTCGCTGTGGGGCCTGCGACCGGACGGCAAGGACGCCGGGTTCGCGGACACCAAGTGGGGCCTCGAAGGCCAGCTGGCCACCTTCCCCGGCGCCTGGGGCAACGGCGGCGACGAGCTGGTCGATGACCTCAAGCCGCTCGACGACGAGCCGGTCTTCCGCAAACACCGGTTCAGCTCGTTCTACGGCACCGCGCTGAACGAGTACATGCGCCGGGCGGGTGCGGACACCCTGGTGGTGGCCGGGCTGTCTACCGGTAACTGCCAGATCGCCACCGCGATCGACGGCGCCAACCAGGACTACAAGATGATCGTGCTCGCGGACACCACCGCCGCGATTCCCTCCGGCAAGGAGGACCCGCTGGGCTTCGGCCAGCACTGGGAGGCTCTGCGCCAGATCCACGCCAACCACGGCGACGTGCGCACGAGCATCGAGTTCCTGCGGATGATCGGCGCCTGAGCGCCGCGGACACCCAATCCCGCGACGAGAGGGGAAATCATGTCACTTTCCGGTAAGCGCGTAGGCCTGTTGATCGAAGATGAGTACCAGATTCTCGAAGGCTGGTACCCGAAGCTGCGCCTGAAGGAAGCCGGCGCCGAGGTCAAGGTGATCGGCAGCGGTACCAAGAGCAGCTATGACAGCAAAGAGCACTACCCGATGGAGGTCGACGCTGCCGCGGCCGAGGTGTCCGCGGGCGACTTCGACGCCATCGTGATCCCGGGCGGCTTCGCGCCGGACAACATGCGCCTGCACCCCGAGATGGTCGCGCTGGTCCGAGACGCCTACGAGTCGGGCAAGCTGGTCGCCGCGATCTGCCACGCCGGCTGGATGCTCTGTTCCGCTGGTGCCACCAAGGGCCGCAAGATCACCGGATATCGGCCGATTAAGGACGACGTAGAGAACGCGGGCGGCACCTGGATCGACGAGCCGGTCGTCATCGACGGGAACGTGATCACCTCCCGCACGCCGGTCGACCTGCCCGACTTCGCCCGCGCCATTGTCGAATACCTCGAAAAGAACTGACCTTCCAGGTCGACGCCCTCCCCACCACCAACGGGCGCGCCCGGGTCAACCGGCCCGGGCGCGCCTCGGAAACGGACGTCATGCAAAGGAGCAGGCACGTGGTGGACCTCAAACTTTCCGCCGTCGGCGGCAAACCACCGCTCGGCGGCTGGCTCCCGCCGATCCGGCTGACCGAACAGCAAGGCGCGGTGCTCAACGCGGTGGCCGACGAATTCATCCCCGGCGGCGACGGCTTTCCGCAGCCGAGTGAGGTCGATGTTCTCTCGTTCATCACCAGGTACGTCACCCCCGCCGGGCAGGACGCGAAATGGTTCCCGTTTCTCGGCGAAAACGACTTCAAAGCCCGGCTCGAGAAGCTGGGTGACAGCTTCCTCCAGGCCCCCTCCGCGGAACGGGTGGCCATCCTGAGTGGACTGGAGTGGGACGAGCCCGAGTTCTTCGGACACTTGCGGGACGTTGTGTACTACGCCTACTACTCGCGGCCCGCGGTCGTGCACACGATGAACCGCTTGCTGCGGGCGGGCCGGGACTACCGCCTGTCCCCGCAGCCCTACGGCTACATCGATGTGATGGACGACTGGGACGACGAGTTGCTCGCCCGGGTGCGCGGTTCGTATCGGCGCACCGCCGAGGTCAGGCGCATCGAGGTCCCTGCCCACCTGCGGGAGGCGACCAGCTGATGGCCGCCTGCACCGAAACCGACGTGCTGGTGATCGGCGCGGGCGCCGGCGGCGCAGCTATGAGCAAGCGTTTGTCCGATCGCGGGATCAAGGTCGTCTGCCTGGAACAGGGCGACTGGCTACACCCGATGGATCACCCGCACTTCTACGACGGCTGGGAACTCGAACGCCACCGCACCTGGTCCTGGCACCCCAACGTCAGGATGTTCCCCGAGGACTACCCGATCACCGGGAACACCGAACCGATGCTGATGAACGGCGTCGGTGGCTCGACGCTGCACTACGCCGGTGCATGGCCGCGGTTCAAGCCGGTCGACTTCCGCAAGGGCACCGAACACGGCGTCGAGGGAACCATCGACTGGCCGATCAGCTACGAGGAACTCGAGCCGTTCTACGCTATCAACGACGCCGAGATCGGGGTCGCGCGGCGGACCGGCGATCCCGGTAACCCGCCGCGTCCCGAGGGCTGGGGCCCAGCCAACCGCGGCGGCAAGGTCGGGCACAAGATGGGCCGGGGCTTCGACAAGCTCGGCTGGCACTGGTGGCCCGCGGACAACGCGATCCTGACCGAGCGGAAGGACGCGCGACTGCCCTGCAACGACTGCGGCTTCTGCCTAGGCGGCTGTCCCCGGCACGCGATCGCCTCGACCGATGTGACCTACTGGCCCAGGGCGCTGCGCAACGGTGTCGACCTGCGCACCAACGCCCGTGTCGAGCGGATCGACGCGAAGAACGGGCGCGCCACCGGGGCGACCTACGTCGACCGGATCACCGGATCTCAGCACGAGGTGCGCGCGCGGATCGTGGTGGTGGCTGCCAACTCGATCGGCACGCCACGGCTGCTGCTCATGTCCGCCCAGAAGGGACACCCGGACGGCCTGGCCAACCGCAACGGACTGGTCGGCACGCATCTGATGTTCCACAGTTGGTCCTTCGAGGACTTCTGGTTCGACGAGCCCCTGGAGGGGTTCAAGGGACCGGAACCCGCAGTGCTCTACAGCCAGCAGTTCTACGACACCGACCCCGCACGTGGTTTCGTGAACGGCTTCTCTCTGCAGGTCGGCACCGCTCTGGGCGCGGCGAACAGCGCACTGGGCACCAACACCGGCAACATCGCGCCGTGGGGCGCCGGGCACCGGAAGTTCTTCAACGACCACTTCGGCCGGCACGCGCTGGTCTACGTGCAGGGTGAGGACCTCCCGGTGCGGACCAACCAGGTGACCCTCGACCCCGAGGTCACGGATTCCAGCGGCCTTCCGGCCCCGCACGTGCACTACGAACTGCACGAGAACGACCGGCGGCTGATCGAGTGGGGCAGGCGGCGAGCTCGCGAGGCCGCCGACGCTGCCGGTGGCGTGATCGACACCGCGAGCACCGGCATCGGCGGCCTCGAAGGTCCGCCGCCGGGCTGGCACATCATGGGCACCTGCCGGATGGGCAACACCCCCGAGGATTCCGTGACCAACAAATGGAACCAAACCTGGGACGTGCCCAACCTGTTCATCACCGACGCGAGCTCGCTGACCACGGGGGCCGCGGTCAACCCGACCAGCACCCTGCAGGCCGTCGCCGTGCGGTGCGCGGAATACATCAACCGCAGGCACGGCGACATCCTCGCCCAGGCCACGACGCCCGCGAACGTAGATGCGCCGGACTTCTAAGGCCGCAAAGGAGAACACCATGACGCACACCAGGAAACCGGACCCCGTCGACGCGATCGTGGTTGGCTTGGGAGCGACCGGAGGCACCGCGGCCAAGGTGCTGTCCGAAGCGGGAATGAAGGTCGTCGGGTTCGACCGCGGCCCATGGCTGCGAGCGCAGGAGCACTATTCCGGCGACGAGCTGAAGTTCATCAACCGCAACTACCTGTGGCCGGACCCGAAACTGTTCCCGCGCACCCTGCGCCACGACGAGGAGTCCGTGGCCGAGCCATTCCCCTTCTCTCCCACCCCCCAGCTCGTAGGCGGTGGCACCAACCACTGGGCGGGTTGGGTGCCACGGCCACGCGAGTCGGACTTCCTCCAGCGTTCCCTGCACGGCGACCTCGACGGTGCGAACCTCGCCGACTGGCCGATCCGCTACGAGCACCTCGAGCCCTACCTGACCAAGGTGGAATGGGAGTTCGGCGTCTCCGGCATCGCCGGTGCCGACAAGTACGAGCCGTACCGGAGCAAGGGCTACCCGAGCGCACCGCTGCGCCCGACGCGCTTCGGCAAGCGGTTCTACGAGGCGTGCAACAAACTTGGCATCAACGGCTTCCCGATCCCGCACGCGATGGTCACCAACGAGCACAAGGGTCGGGATCCCTTCAACACCACCAGCTTCTGGAACCAGTACGGCGACCCGAGCACCGCGCGGTCCAACACGCTGACCACCTTCATCCCGGAGGCAGTGGCGACAGGAAATTTCGAACTGCGCGCGGAGTCCTTCGTCCGCGAGATCAAGGTCGGCAAGGACGGCAAGGCGACGGGGGTGATCTACATCGACCCGGACGGCAACGAGGTGGAGCAGGACGCCGGAATCGTGGTGCTGAGCCTCGGCGCGATCGAGTCGGCGCGGTTGATGCTGATGTCGAGGTCGCCCCGGTTCCCCGAGGGGCTCGGCAACTCCAGCGGACAGGTCGGCAAGAACGCGACCTTCCACGAGTACGTGTTCGCGGTGGGCCTGTTCGACCAGGAAATCGACGACCCGCTGTACGGCTGGACGGGTAACTACATCAGCGGTGGCACGTTCGAGTTCTACGAGACCGACGAGGACCGCGGGCACATCGGTGGCTGCCTGATCTCGGCCTCGCAGACCTGCCACCCGATCAACATGGTGTTCCCCGGCCGTCCGACATGGGGCCAGGGGATGAAGGACGCCGACCGCGACTACTTCAGCTTCGCCATGAAGATCGGCGCGATCCTGCACGACATGCCGGTCGAGGCGAACCGGGTCGACCTGGATCCGACGGTCAAGGACGCCTGGGGCCTGCCCGTCGCGCGGATCACGCACAAGCCGCACGCCAACGACGTCGCGATGAGCAAGTGGCAGGTGGACAAGAACGCCGAGATCCTGCGGGCGGCTGGGGCGCGCAAGACGATTCCGGTGTACCTGCAGCGGATGACCGGCAACACCTGCCACCAGCACGGCACCGCGCGGATGGGTACCGACCCGGCGACGACGGTGCTCAACGAATGGTGTCAGAGCCACGACGTGGACAACCTCTTCGTGGTGGATGGCGCCGGCTTCCCCAGCTCGACGGGTGTGAACCCGACGCTCACCATGATGGCCAACGCCTGGCGCGCCTGCGACTACATCACCCAGGTCTACGCCAAGGGCCGCGAAGAGCGGATCAAGGTCGGCTGAATTCCACCCAGAACGAGAAAGGACTGCGGTCATGACTCTCAAGGCCGATTGGGAGATCGTCGGCGCGCCGGTCGATCCCGATTCCGACGAGCGGCTCTTCTTCACCGAACACGGCTGGGAGACCATCGAGGCAGCCGCCTCCCGGATCATTCCCACCGACCACGACCCCGGTGCGCGCGAGGCCCGGGTCATCGTGTTCCTCGACCGCTACCTCTCCGGCACCGACTACGTCTTCGCCGCCGCGGACGGCAGCGGGTTCCTCAAGCTCACCGGCAAGTTCGCCGACGCGTGGCGGGCCCGGATGACCGACATGCAGCAGACCTATCGCGACGGCATCGTCGAACTGGACACGATCGCGGAGCGGGCGTTCGGCGATCGGTTCAAGGCACTCGCCGAGTCCGAGCAGGACAGTGTGCTGGAAATCCTCTCCGGAGAGCCGAAACCGAAACCGGTCACGCTAGGCACGACCGAAGCGGTCGGCACCTTCCTCCAGGGGTGCTTCGACGAGGGCCTGCCCTTCTTCGACGCGCTGTGCCTGCACGTGCGGCAGGGCTTCTACTGCGATCCGGTGTACGGCGGGAACAAGGACCGGATGGGCTGGCGCACGATCGGCTTCCCCGGGCCGAAGTCGCTCCAGGACACCATGGACGGCACGTACAGCACGACCGAGTACTTCGTACCCGACTACGACTGGCACGAGCTCGTCCCACAGCTGAAAGAGCGGTCCGCCGGCTAGCGCCGGAAGCACCCTCCCACCGCCGGGCGGGGCACGTCCTGGACACGTCGCCCGGCTCGGCGGTCTCCGCCACGCGAAACAAGGAGCTCGATACATGCGAATCACCGGTGTCTCTGCGACGCCGCTCGGCTCTCCGCTCGAGGAGGAGCTGCGCTGGGGGGCCATGGCCGTCCACGTCAAGGGCGGGATCGTCGTCCGGATCACGACCGACGAGGGGCTCGAGGGAGTCGGCGAGGCCGGCTTCTCGGCAGAGTACTTCCCCACCGTAGGGCCGATCATCAACTCCCAGCTCGCGCCGATGCTCATCGGCAAGGACCCCCGCGACATCGGTGCGCTGTGGCAGCAGATGCTCGACGCGACGCACATGTGGGGCCGTCGCGGCATCGAGACCTACGCGATCAGTGGCGTGGACATCGCGCTGTGGGACCTGCTCGGCAAGATCGCCAACCAGCCGGTGTACCGGCTGCTGGGCGCGTCGAAACCCAGGGTCCGCGCCTACTTCGCGCCTTCGCTCAAACCGACCGCCGAGATCGTCGAGGAATGCCGCAAGGCGGTGGCGGACGGGTTCAGCGCGATCAAGCTGCGAGCCACCGAGGAACTGGGGCAGGCGGTCGAGTTGGTGAGCTCGGTGCGCGACGCGGTGGGGCCCGACGTCGATCTCATGGTCGACGCCAACATGTCCTACGACCGCCGCGGTGCCCTGCGGCTCGCGCGCGAGCTGGAAGCCCTCGACGTCGCCTGGCTCGAAGAGCCGATCCTGTCGCGCAGCCTGACCCAGTACGTGGACGACCACTCCTGGCTCGCCGACCGGGTTGCACTGCGGCTGGCCGGAGGCGAGTCGCTGCTCACCCGCTTCGAATACATCGACCTGCTGACCCGCCGCACCTTCGACGTCGTCCAGCCGGACTGCACCAGCGTCGGCGGTATCTCGGAGGCCAAGCGGGTAGCGGACCTGGCCAGTACCTGGAACCTGACCTGCGTGCCCCACATCGCCTGCTCCTCCGGGACGGGCATCGCGCTCGCGGCCGGACTGCACCTGATCCTGGCGTGCGAGAACGCGCCGCTCATCGAGGTCGACGCCTACGGCGGCCCGGGCTGGGACGGACTGCTGCAGAACCCGCTGGAGGTGCGGGACGGCTACGTGACCGCCTCCGACGCTCCCGGTATCGGCGTCGACCTCAGCCCGGACGCCTACCAGCGTTTCGCGGTGACCACGGCATGAGTGCCCGCCTGCCCGGCCAGCAGGAGGTCATCGCGATGTACCGACCACATCCGCGAGCCAGCTTCCCGACGTCGCGGAGCTGGTCTCACGGGCGGGTGCCCGCGTCGTCGAGCTCACGCTGACCCGCGGGATCCGGTGGCATCCATGCCGAGCTGCCCGAGCTTATTCCCGGACGCCGCCATCCTTGGCATGGTTTAGCGTGCCCCACGAGCCCGAGGTCGACATGTCAGTGGACGCAGGTAACAGTGCTCGTCTACCCCCCACCCCCCACCAGCCGCTTACGACGTCATCGAGCCGATCGCGATCTCGGCATGCCGATCGTTTCCGCGCCCACTGAGCTCTGCGACCCGCCAGCGGGTCGAGGTGTGCCAACGTCAGCTGCGCGTGGATGCCGCACTCTCGCCGCTGCAAATCCATCGCCCTGGGGTTGCCATCGCTGCTCGATGACCGACGACGCGACCGACACCCGCGAGGAACCCTTCGAACGCAACAGTTGCCGCCAACACCGAAGATGGGCGCACCAAGGCATGAGCTCCCTACTCCAGCGCAATCACCCGAAGCCGTCAAAGCCCTGTTTCGCTGGCAGATGAATCCTGAACCAGTGCGGCCGAGCGAAAATGGACCCGCCTTCTGACTCACGGGGAGTGATCAGCCTCGAGGGGACGGCAGAAATCCGACGTCTGCATCGGTATGAGGTGATGCCAATTCCAGCGGTCGCGCGCCGGCCTTGGAGTCCTGCTGAACACGGTGCGGCGAGCATTCGCTTCCGACGGGCCGTCGCGGTATCAGCGGCTGTCGAAGGGCACGGTGGTGGAGCCGTGCAACCGGAGCTCCGTGAATTGCTGGCGGAGTGGCCGACGATGCCGGTACATGTGAACGCGGAACGGATCGGCAGCGAAGCATGGCGGTGGTCAAAAAGGGGTGCGGGATTTGCAGCCGTCGCTTCCGCCGCCGGATCCGGCGTCGAGAACGGCGTATCAGCCCGGTGTGCACTCCGCGGCAGTGCCTTGGTAGCCGCCGTCGGCGAGGGTCGGCAGGTCGAGTTGGGACGCGGCCCAGTAGAGGGCGCCGAGGGTGTGGTGTTCGGCGGCGGTGATGTCGTGGACCGAGCCGGGTTCCACGGGTGAGGCCCAGATCGGGAAACCGTCTGGTGTGGTCACGGCTTGGATGTTGCCGTCCTGGCCGTGGTGTTCGCCGGAATACCACCGGTCGAACGTGGTGCCTTTGACGCTGGTGGCTTTCTCACCGAGCCGGTCGCAGCAGAACAGCTTCCCGTCGAGGATGACGTAGGCGACGCCGTCGGTTTTGGCCTGTCGCAGTGCGTGGCAGGTCCGGGGCTTGGGCGGCCAGCACTCGACAACTTCGTCGATGTAGCGGTAGCCGGTGACGCGGGAGATGTCGTTGTCGCAGGCCAGTGCGGGGATGGCGGTGCGATCACGGAATCAACGCAGCCCCAGCACGGCCTACTTGAACGTCGACAACGCGCGGCGTCCGCGCCCGGTGCCACGACGCGCTCGCTCGGCATTCAAGAGTCCAGAGAGGTAGAGGGCGAGTTCGTTGGCGACGTCGAGGCTGGCAGGTGAGACCTTCTACCAGGACCCCACGCCCGCCCTCTCCGGGCCTGTCAATGAGTTTGTGTATGTCGGGGTTAGTTGAGGTGGGGGTTGAGCCGGT
>NZ_BAAGZP010000051.1:0-5557 GCF_054778355.1 Saccharopolyspora tripterygii
CTACAGCGGCCTGACACCACTCAACCCCGCGTGTCAACCAAAGCCTGGGCAGTCCCGTGGGTTCATGCTTCTGTCGCTGTCGGTTCGTGTCTGCACGGGTTAGCCGATAGCTACGTGCAATCCACGTGCAGGTTGGTCCCACGGGGTCATTCGGCCGACAGCACCGGATCGATCTCAACCAGGTCGGTACCGCATGCATCCTGTGATGAGCCCGCACGCGAACCGTCTACGAACTGGGCACGACGTCCTGCGCGGATAAGAACGAGCAGACGCCGACCGATCCACCAGGATTCCCTTCACAATCGTTTCCCTCTGCGGGGGTTTTGCGGCGTCTCGGGCTTCGGTCGTCTCAACTCGGTACTGCGATGAGCGGAGGCTTGGAGCCTACGGACGTTGCAGTCACACCCGGCGAACGATGCCGACAACCTGCGTCCTCGTCACTCACACGCGGCTCGTTGTTCGGCCGCGAACGCAGGACACCGCGCGGACCAGCGACTTCGAGCATCCAGGGACAGGTTGGTCCTGGTAAGGGGCGACGGTGCGGCAGAACCTGGTCGTGAGAGCTCGACACGACGAGGAGGGCAGTGATGAGCGGAGCAGCGACAGGGGCAGGCGACATCGCGGGGGCTCCGCGGACCGTTGTCGTCACCGGAGGGAACAGCGGCCTCGGGTACGCGTGCGCGCAGGCGATCCTCGGTTCCGGCGATGGACCGTGGCACGTGGTGATCGCATCCCGCAACGCAGATCGCGCGCAGGCGGCCGTTGACGCGCTGGCTGCCGATGCCGCGGCGGGCAACTCGGTGGAGGCGATGACGCTGGATCTGGGCTCGCTCGCCTCGGTCCGGTCGTTCGGAACCGAGCTGACAGGACGGCTGAGGTCGGGCGGGTTGCCGGTGCTGCACGCCGTGGTGTGCAACGCGGGCGTGCAGATGGGGGCGAACGACGCCAGGACCGCGGATGGGTTCGAGTCGACGTTCGGGGTCAACCACCTGGGCCACTTCGCCCTCGTCAACGAGCTGCTGCCGGTGCTGGAGGCGCCGGCGCGCGTGGTCGTGGTCTCCAGCGACACCCACGACCCCGGGCCCGGTCGAGGGCTCGCACCCGCTTGGAACGACCCACGTGCCCTCGCGCGCGGCGAGCTCGGGCAGGCAGCGGCGAAGGACAACGCGCTGACGCGAGGGCAGCGTCGCTACTGCACCTCCAAGCTGGCGAACATCTACTTCACCTACGCCCTGGCCCGGCGGCTGCCCGAAGGCGTCACCGCCAACGCGTTCAACCCCGGGATGATGCTGGACACCGCGCTGGGGCGCTCGATGCCCGCTCCGGTCCGGTTCGCGCTCGACCACGTCGTGCCCCGGTTCACCTGGCTCTTGCGCAGGGTCCTGACGAACAACATCCGCACCGCCGAGGAATCCGGTCGCGCGCTCGCCTGGGTCGCCACCGCCCCCGAGCTGGCCGGCACGACGGGCCGGTACTTCGACGGGCGCCGGGACGTTCGCTCCTCCGAGGAGTCGTACGACGCCGCGCGCGCGGAGCAGCTCTGGGACGACAGCCTGGTCCTGACCGGCACGATCACCACTCCCTGACGCAGCAGGAGACCTCATGTCCACTACCGCAGTACCGATGTTGTCCGCGGCCGAGCGCGACCGCCGATGGGCTCTCGCCCGCGAACTCATGGAGCGCGAGGGGCTGGACGCGCTGCTCGTCTTCGGTGAGCACGAGGACGCCGGCCCCGCGTCGGTCGCCTACGACAGGTGGTTCACCAACGGCAGGGCCGGCACGACGGTCATCTTCCCCAGGAACGGCGAACCCGTCGTGCTCCTGCCTTCCGCGCAATACATCATGGATCACCTGGAGTCCTCGCGGCGCGGCGACTCGGTGTGGATTCCACCTGAGAACCTGCGCGGATCTCGTGACTCGGGGGCCATCTCCAGCGCTCTCGACGAGTTGGGGCTCGCCAAGGGCACCATCGGCGTCGTCGGATTGGGACCCCAGTTTCCGTGGCACCCGGAAGGTCTTGTCCCCTACCGACTCTGGGACAGCGTGCTGTCGAATTTCCCCGAGGCGCAGTTCACGTCGGTGGACGTGGCGCTGGGCCTGCTGGTCAGCCGGCTGAGCCCCGAGGAGATCGACGTCGTGCGCTACGCGGCGGAGGTCGGCGACGCCATGGTGCGGGCCATGGTCGAGACCGCGGCACCCGGCGTCGGCGAGCACGAGGTGTTCGCAGCGGGCATGGCGGAGGGCTACCGGCGAGGGACGATCCCGCCCGCGATGCACTTCTGGTCCGGCGCAGACCCCGTGGCGACCGGCTGGCCGGCGTGGGGTTATCGCCCGCAGGCGCCCCGAGTTCTCCAGGATGGCGACATCATCTACGCCGAGGTGTTCTCGCAGTGCGGCGGACGAGAGGCGCAGAACCAGGTCACGATCGCCGTCAGCGACGTGCACCACGACTTCTACCGAGCGGGGGACGTCGCCCGCGCGGCCTACGACGCCGGACTCCAGGAACTGCGTCCCGGTCGCACGTGGGGCGAGGTCGTCGAAGCGGTGCACGCACCCCTCGACGCGGGCGGCGGTTCGATGTTCCTGATCGCGCTCCACTCGCTCAACCCGGGTCTGGTGGTGGGCCGCGGAAACGGCGACATCAGCGCGCTCCCGGGTGCGCAGGCGTACCCACCGGTGACCGGTCACCCGGCCCTCATGCCGGACATGGAGCTCGCGCCGGGGATGACCTTCGTCCTCGAACCGCAGTACGCCTTCGGACGCCACCTGGTCCACGTCGGCGGAACCGTGATCGTCACCGACGACGAACCCCTGGAGCTCAATCCGTCCACGGCGCAGATCCTCCCGGCACGAGGAACACCGCGACCCGACCGGGCGCTCGCGGGCTGACTACTTCGGGGCGATGCGGAGGATTCCGCTGACCGTGCCCTGGTAGAGGACGCGGTCCTGGGTGATCGTGCCGACCATCTGGAGGGTGTCGGCGAAGAAGCCGAAGCCGGTCGGGTGCGAGTTGACCACCGCGCCCGTCTTCGGGTCGATCGCGACGTAGCGGAAGGCGCCCAGCTCGGTGCGCTCGCTGGTGTAGATCAGGCCGTCGCCGGCGAACCTCGGCACGGCCGCCGAGCGGACCTCGTTGGTCCAGCTGATCTCGCAGCCGTCGTCGTGGACGTCCACCTTGCTCATGCCGCCGGTGAACGGCACCCACGCGGGGTCGCTGCCGCCCGCACCTTCCGGCGTCGCCGGGTACGGGTAGCCGTAGGTGTTGGCGACGAACACGCTGCCCCCTGCGCCGATCGGCGAGTTCTCGGTGCCGTCGCTGACCGGGATCGTGCAGACCGGCGCGCCGCTGCCGGTCTTGTAGACGATCAGGTTCTCCTTCTCGGCCGCGTTGTCGGTGATGGCCAGGTACTCCGTACCGGTGCGCGGACCGAAGAAGGTCGGGGTCGCGCCGGAGCCCCAGCTCAGCTGGCCCGGCTTGCGCGCGGGACCGCGGTCGTAGGGCTGGCGCCAGACCACGCGCGGAGCGTCCGTGCCGTCGAGCAGGTACTGCGCGTGGCTGGTGGTGACGGCGACGCCTTCCGGCGCGGTCGAGATGCTGTTGTCCACCCGCTCGCCCTCGGGCAGGCGCGTGGTGGCGACGGCACCCGTGCGCGGGTCGACGAAGCCGACCACCGCGTCACCCGTCGCGAACCACACGCGTCCCGCGAAGTCGGGCATCAGCGAGGTCACGCTGTCGCAGTGCGCGGAACCGCAGTGCTCCGAGACGACGTGGTCGAGCGGGGTGCGGTGCTCGACGAAGAGTCGCCAGGCCCCGTCCTCGCCGTTGCGGTCGTGCGCGATGCGCAGCAGGTCACCGTTGCCGTCGACCGCCACCATCCGGTCCCGCTCGTCGAGGTAGGCGTAGACGCCGCCGAGCAGCGATCCCTTCGGCAGGTCCAGCGACGCCACCGGCTCACCGGTCGCCGGGTCCAGCAAGAACGCCACCGGAGCCCGGCCGACGATCTTGGTGCACAACGCCTGCGGGAACCCGTCCCCGCCCTGCAGGACCGTGGGGCAGGCGGCGCCGAGCGGAATCCGGCGGCTCTCGACCGGACCGGTGCCCGGCCCGGCGAACGGCGTGGTGTCCGAGGACGCGCTGTCACCGTGCATCGTGGACAGACCGTTGGACCCGAGGGCGGGGTTCTGCGGCGGCGCGGGGGAAGCGGACGCCGGAACGGCCAGCACCGATCCGAGGAAGGCGGCTGCGGCGACGACACGAAGTGATCGGAAGAGCACGTACTGGACGGTAACCGAATCCCTTCGCCCGCCCAAAGGAATCTCACATGGTGCTACCGGGCGCGACGAAGGACCGCGGTGGTCAGGCTTCCCCGGCCGAGCTCCGGAACGCCGCGAGGACGATGTCATCCACGACGTGGGCCACGTAGTCGTCATCGATGGGTTGCCTGCGGATCATCTTGAGGGTCAGCGGGGAGGAGACAATCTCCTCGAAGAGACCCCGATCCACCGGGGCAGGAAGTTCCCCGCGCGCAACGGCTCGGCTGATGACCCGTTCCGGGAGCCGAGCGCCGCTCGGGGTCGTGCGCTCCAGCTCCTCGGCGATGCCGGCGTCATCGGGCCTGGCCTGCGTCACGCCGAGGGCCAAGCGGCCGTCGAAGCCGTTGAGCAGCGTGGCGAGCCTGCTCGCGTGCGCGATGAGGTCGCCGCGGAGGAAATCCGCCTCAGCGATCTCCGGGTAGCGCAGGACGTGATCGTTCAACGCCGCGACCAGCAGGTCGTGCTTGTCCTGCCAGCGGCGGTAGATGGTCGTCTTCGCCGTTCCCGCCTTGGCCGCGACACCCTCGATCGAGAATCCGGCGTAGCCGCGCTCAGCGAGCAGTTCGCGCGTCGCGGCGAGGATCGCCTGGTCCCGACCTGGGTCTCGTGGTCGTCCTGCCGTAAAAGTCCTTCCCAATTTCGCAGGTATTTGCACGTCACCCGGGTGAACGTCAAATACTTAAGAAATTGGGGACCACCTGGCGCACGGGCTGGACCGCTCCGAGTGTGCGAAGCCACCTCGGTGGCCGCGGAGCGCGGTGTCGTGCTTGAGCGCGCAGAACTGCGGCTGCCCGGCGAGGCAGAACTCGCAGCGCATGCACGAACCGGCGATCGCCCCGACCCCGACGTGATCGCCGACCGCGATCTGCGAGGTGTCGACGGCGTCCCCGGCAGCTTCCCACGACATCGACCGCCTCGTGGCCTGCCACCAGTGGATACGTGCTGATCCCGGCCTCGTTGCCGATCATCATGACGTCGGTGTGGCAGACCCCGCGGTGCGTGACGCGGACATCCACCTCCTCCGGGCCCAGCGGCTCGGAGTCGTAGGAGTACGACCTGAGCTCACCACCTGGCCGGTCCACCGCGAACACTTCGACCCGCGCGCCGCCCTCCGATTTCGATACGCTTCCGTCGCGTATCGAAATGTGCCAGCAGTTAACCCGGTTCGCCAGGCTCGAACCCCTCAGAGCCTGTTCCTGAACTAGCGAGTGAGGCGCTTGCTGATGGTGTGGATCATGGCCCA
>NZ_BAAGZP010000052.1:0-88127 GCF_054778355.1 Saccharopolyspora tripterygii
CAACCGATACGCTTCCCACCGAGGTCTCCGGATAGATGTCGATCTTCTTGGTCGTTGACCCATCTACCGGAGACCTCACTACGTCCAACCACCCGCCAACCGCGTACCTAACCTCGCAGGTCAGTACACCTAGTCCTTGCGCCAGGTGTAGGCCGCGGAGAACGGGTGGTTGCGGAAGCGCTCCCACTTGGGCTTGATCTTCAGCCAGGTGTCGTCGACGACGTTCTCGTGGAGCTCCGCCAGGCGCCAGCCCGCGCCCAGTCCCGCAGCCACGTGGTCGCTGATCAGGTGCACGGTGGTGGCGATGGCGACCGGTTCACCGTCGGCGTTGGTGTAGTGGGTGGGCATCCCGGAGGTCATGATGAAGTGCGGGTGGTAGGTGACGAGCACGAACGCCGCCCCGGGGGCAGCGAGCCGGTGCGCCTCGGTGTAGAGCGGGCGCAGGTCGTCGAGGTGCTCGTCGATCAGCGAGCAGATCACCAGGTCGTACGCGCCGCCGGGCAGCCCGGTCGTCGACGCGTCGGCGACCTCCAGGCGATCGTAAGCGCCCCTGCGGCGCGCCAGCTCCAGCATCTCCGGCGTGACGTCCACGCCGTCGACGTGCGCGACGCCCCGGTCGCGCAGCCACTGCCCCGTGCGGCCGGTGCCGCACCCCAGGTCGGCAGCCCTGCTCACCTCCGTCCAGGACGGCTCGGCCAGGCGCTCCAGCAGCGCGAGGTCCATCACGTCCTCGACGGTGTCCTCGTAGTGGGCGACCCACTCCCCGTACCCGGTGCGGACGTCAACCGTCCGGTATCCACGCGCGTCAAACGTTTCGAAGTCCACTCATCGCATCCTTCCGCCGCGGGTGGTGGTCGCGAAACCGGTTTTTCACCGCAGCGGCATGCCCACGTAGTTCTCCGCCAGGGTGGTAGCGGCTGCCTGCGAGGTGCGCAGGTAGTCGAACTGGGAGCGCTGGAGGCGGCGTTCGAAGTCGTGGTCGGGTCCGTCGAAGCGGTGCGTCATCGAGGTCATCCACCACGAGAAGTGCTGCACCCGCCACACCCGTTCCAAGCACTTCGCCGAGTACTCGTCGAGTCCCGCGTCGCTGCCGGTGCGGTAGTGATCGACGAGCGCTTCCGCCAGCCGGTCCACGTCGGCGACCGCGAGGTTGAGGCCCTTCGCGCCGGTCGGCGGCACGATGTGGGCCGAGTCGCCTGCCAGGAAGAGCCTTCCGTGCCGCAGGGGTTCGCTCACGAAGCTGCGCATCGCGGTGATCGACCGGTCGATGATCGGGCCCTCGCGCAGCGTCCAGCCCGGAGTCCCCAGACGCGTGCCCAGCTCGTCCCAGATGCGCGCGTCGGACCAGTTCTCCAGCGATTCGTCCGGCGCGCACTGCAGGTAGAAGCGGCTGATGGTGGCCGAGCGCATGCTGTGCAGGGCGAAACCGCCCGCGTGGTTGGCGTAGATCAGCTCGTCGGTCGAGGGGGCGACCTCGGCGAGGATGCCCAGCCAGCCGAACGGGTAGATCCGCTCGTAGACCCGGCGGACGTCCGGCGGGATGACGTCGCGGCACACGCCGTGGAAGCCGTCGCAGCCTGCGACGAAGTCCGCGCGCAGCACCTGCTCCCGCCCGTCCTGGGTGAAGGTCACGCTCGGGGCGTCGCCGGTGACGTCGTGCACGGCGACGTCGTCGACCTCGAAGAGCACCCGGCCCCCGTCGGCCCGCCGGCGCTCGTTGAGGTCCTTCACCACTTCCTGCTGGCCATACACGGTGATCGCCCGGCCGGTGAGCTCCGTGAACGGGATGTGCAGCCGCTCGTCGTCGAACTGCAGGTGGACGCCTTCGTGGCGCTCGCCCTCGCGCAGCATCCGCTCGCCCACGCCGACCTCGCTCAGCAGGTCGCAGGTGCCCTGCTCCAGCACGCCCGCGCGAACCCGCTGCTGGACGTGCTCCTGGCTGCGCCGTTCCAGCACCACCGAGTCGACGCCCTGCAGGTGCAGCAGGTGGGACAGCAGCAAGCCGGCGGGTCCACCGCCGATGATCGCGACCTGGGTTCGCACAGCAGAGCCTCACTTCCTCGGGGCCTCGGACGAGCAACACCATCGGGCCCGAGCCCCCGTCGAAGGATGCCTCCGCTCCCGCTGAACGGAAAGTCCCAGGCCGGTAGCGGGTCGCCGAAATGGCGGAGGGCGGGAGCTCCGATCGGAACTCCCGCCCTCCGCGGTCCTCATCTCCTGGTCAGCAGCAGCGCGAGCCGGGGTTGGCGTCCTGGCGGTCGATGTGGGCTCGCCAGAACTCGCGCTCCGGCATCGGCTGCTCGCCCGGGTGGTGAGCGCGGTGGTGCGCCAGGTAGTCCTCGTAGGCGGTCTCGCCCACCACTCCGCGCACGATCTGCCAGGCCGCGCGGACGGATCCGCGCAGCCTGGACAGAGTCGTAGGAGTCAACTACCGCTCCCCGCCGAGGTGAGCTCCTTCTGCTTCTGGCGCTCCTCCGCCGTCGGGATGAGGCCGGACGGAGCCCACAGCTGCGACTTCACGTACTCGGCCTCGGTGCTCGGCAGCGGGTCGGTGGTGCGCAGCGCCTTGATCCAGACCCGGACCGCGTCCACCAGCACGATGATGATCAGCACGGCGAACAGCACGCTCAGCACACCGTCCACAGTGGAGTTCACCACGACCTTCTGCATCTCCTCCACGGTGTCGGCCGTGCCCTTGCTGGTCTGCCCGGAGTTCAGCGCGGCCTGGTACGACGCCCGCTGGGCGAAGAACCCGATCTTGGGATCGGCGGAGAAGATCTTCTGCCAGCTCGCCGTCAGCGTCACCGCCGCGTCGAACACCAGCGGGATCAACGTCACCCACGCGTACTTGGCCTTGCCCGCCTTGATCAGCAGCGTGGTGGCCACCGCGAGCGCCACCGCCGCCAGCAGCTGGTTGGCGATGCCGAACAGCGGGAACAGCTGGTTGATGCCGCCCAGCGGGTCGTTCACGCCCGCCCACAGGAAGTAGCCCCACGCGCCGACGATGATCGCGCTGGCCAGCCAGTTGCCCGGCTTCCAGCTGACGTCGCCGAAGCGCTTCCAGGCGTTGCCGACCGTGTCCTGCAGCATGAACCGGCCCACGCGGGTCCCGGCGTCCACCGTGGTCAGGATGAACAGCGCCTCGAACATCACCGCGAAGTGGTACCAGAACGCCCTCATCGCGTCCCCGCCCATGACCTGCGAGAACACTTCGGACAAGCCCAGTGCGAGGGTGGGTGCGCCGCCGCTGCGGCCCACCAGCGTCTCCTCCTCGACCGCCGCCGCGGCGGCCGACAGCTGCTCTGGGGTGACCTGGAAGCCGATCCCGGCCACCGCCTGCGACGCCGACTGCACGGTGTCGCCCAGCGCGCTGTCGGGCATGTTCATCGCGAAGTAGATGCCCGGATCGATGATGCAGGCCGCGGCCAGCGCCATGATCGCCACGAACGACTCGGTCAGCATCCCGCCGTAGCCGATGACCCGGACCTGCGACTCCTTCTCGATCATCTTCGGCGTGGTGCCCGACGAGATCAGCGCGTGGAACCCGGACAGCGCACCGCAGGCGATCGTGATGAACACGAACGGGAACAGCGCGCCGGAGAACACCGGGCCCTTGCCGTTGAGCGCGAAGTCGGTGACCGCCGCGGTCTTCATGCCCGGCATCGCGACCAGGATCGACACCGCCAGCAGCGCGATCACGCCGACCTTCATGAAGGTGCTCAGGTAGTCGCGCGGAGCCAGCAGCATCCACACCGGCAGCACCGAGGCCACGAAGCCGTAGATGATCAGCGCGAAGGTCACCTCGTTGCCGGTGAGGGTGAAGAACTCCGCCATGCCCGACTCGGCGACCCAGCTGCCGCCCGCGATGCTCAGCAGCAGCAGCGCGACGCCGATCACCGACACCTCGACGATCTTGCCCGGCCGCAGGTAGCGCAGGTAGAAGCCCATGAACAGGGCGATCGGGATCGTCATGCCGATCGAGAACGCACCCCACGGCGAGCCCTTGAGCGCACCGACCACGACCAGCGCCAGCACCGCCAGCAGGATGACCATGATGAGCAGCACGGCGATCAACGCCGCCACACCGCCCACCGGGCCGATCTCCTCGCGGGCCATCTGGCCGAGGCTGCGGCCGTTGCGGCGGGTGGAGAAGAACAGCACCACCATGTCCTGCACGGCACCGGCGAAGATGACGCCGATGATGATCCAGATCGTGCCGGGCAGGTAGCCCATCTGCGCGGCGAGCACGGGGCCCACCAGCGGCCCGGCGCCGGCGATCGCGGCGAAGTGGTGGCCGAACAGCACCCGGCGGTCGGTCGGGTGGAAGTCGGCCCCGTTGTTGAGCCGTTCCGCCGGAGTCGCCCGGTCGTCGTCGGTCTTGAGCACCCGGTTGGTGATGAACCGGGCGTAGAACCGGTACGCGATGGCGTAGGAGGCAAGCGCTGCGAAGACCAGCCAGGCGGCCGAGATCTCCTCACCGCGCACCAGCGCGATCACGCCCCAGCTGACCGCGCCGACCAGCGCGACCAGCACCCAGATGATGATCTCCTTGGGATTCATCCTGCGCTTCCGAGCCGCTCCACCGCTCGGGGCCGTTGTCGTAGCCACCGTCTCGGACTCCAATCCTGCTGTGCGAGATGCGGTTGCACAGCAGTTCTAGAGCATCGGCTCGCGCGTCTGGAATGTCCAGCCCGTTTCGCGAGCGTAATCAGGATGTGAAGAGGCCAGGCAGAGGCGGTGGGGCGGCCTCCGCTACCCGTCCGATCCGGCCCCACCGGGACCTGGGCCGGTGGCGTGAACTCGCCGGACGGTCTGATCAACAGCGCCCGGCGTCGGTAGAGTCGCCGCCGTTGATCGCAGCCGATTCGGTAACGACCGAGAACCGGCCACAACCCAGGAGGGGGTCCCGGGCGTCGTGCACAGATGTGACGGTGTCGATCGCAATGCCTGTGACCGTCCGGCCGGGTGACGGGTCGGCGGCAATGGACGAACTGACGAACAAGCTGACCGACCTCTACCAGGAGCACTACGCGCAGCTGCTGCGCATCGCGGTGCTCCTGGTGGACGACCGGGCCTCCGCCGAAGACATCGTGCAGGACGCCTACCTGCGGGTCTTCGACTCGCGAAGCAAGCTGCGCGATCCCGACAAGGCGCTGGCCTTCCTGCGGCAGGCGGTGCTCAACCGGGCGAGATCGACCCTGCGCAGGCGGCTGGTCGCCCGCAAGTACCTGCCGAAGCTGGCCGTGGCCGACAGCCTGCCCGACGACACCGGGCGCGGGCTGGATCGCGCCGTGCTCGCCCAGGCCCTCGCGCGGCTTCCGCGGCGGCAGCGCGAGGCCATCGTGCTGCGCTACTACGCCGACCTCAGCGAGGTCCGCACCGCAGAGGTGATGGGGTGCAGCCAGGGCTCGGTGAAGTCCTACTGCTCGCGCGGGGTGTCGCGGTTGTCGGAGCTGCTGGGGGAGCGGGTGTGAACGAACTCGATCGCGACACCGAACTGGTGCGCGCCCGGATGCACCGGGCCGTGGACGACGTCGAACCGGCGCCGGACTCGTTGCCGAAGCTGCTGGCCGCTGCCCGGCGCCGCCGGGCCGCCTACCGCAGGCCGACCTTCCTGATCGTCGCCGCGGCCGCGGTGGTGGCCGTTTTCGCCGGTGTGGCAGTGGGCTTCCAGACCCCGAGCCCGCAGCCGGTGAGCGTGCGGCCCGGCAACTACGTCGCGGTCGTGGGGGATGGGGTCATCACGTCCTTTGACGTGGCGTCCGGGCGCAGTCAGGGCGAGGTTGGCCGGATCGCCGGTGGCGAGGTGACCGACCTCGCAGGCGACGGGGGACGCGTTTTCGCGCTGGTGTCCACATCGGAGGGTGGCAGGGCGGTCGAGGTGACCGCCGGTGGTGAGCGGGTTCTCAGCGGTGCCCGTGACGGGCGCGCGTTGACCGCTGCCGCCGGCCGGATCGCCTATGTCGACGGAGATCGGATCGCGCTGTGGTCGGGTGGAGTGCGCCGCGATCTGCACACCGCGGGGGTGAGGGTGCTCGACCTGGCGCTGTCCGGGGACGGGAGGCTGGCGCTGCTCGTCGAGCGCGCAGGTGAGGTGGAATTCCTGCTCACTCGCCCGGATCCCGCCAGCCTGCGGGGAATGCGCCCGGTTGCGGCGGGAACGTGCGGACCGCTCGCCGTTGCCGGATCCGGAGCGGATTTCGCCGTTCTGGAACCCGTTGACTGCGACGCCCCGGGACGCGCCCGGGTCGCCACTTACGCTGCCGACTCGGGCCGGAAGCTCGCTGCCGGTGCCCCGTTCGCCACCCCGCCGCTCGTCCCTGGGGGTTTCGGGCTCTCCTCCGACCCGCAGGGCCGGGCGCTGGTGTCCCTCCCGGGCCGGGCGCAGTGGTTGGTCGACGGTCCCGAGGTCCTGCCGATCCCGCAGCCGTGCGCCGGTTCCGAGCCGTGCACCGCCGTTCCAGCGACGTTCTGACCGGCCCCGCTTCACCCAAGCGGGCGAGACATCGGCGATCTGCTGGTCGGGCGGCCCGGGTTGCCCCATTCTCGGAAGGTCGTCCGACGGTGTGGGGTGTGCGTGCGGGGATTGCGGCGGTTGGTGCTCGTTGCTCTGGACCGGCCTCGGTGGCAGCAGGTGGTCGCGTGCTGCGTGTCGCTGTGGGCCCTCGCTTGGATCGTCGGGCAGTTCCTCGCCCCGGCGCACGGACCGAGCGCCCTGGGCGTGCTGGGCGAGCTCGCCGCGCGCGTGGGCCTCACCGGTGGCGGCTGGACGCAGCGGGTCACCGAGACCTGGCAGCACAGCGGCGGGGGACTCGCGATCTTCGGCGGGCTCCTGTGGTCGGCCACCACCGAACGCGGTCAGCTGCCCGCCCTGCTCGGGTGGGTCGCGGTGATGCTGGGAGCCGAACGCCTCGGCTACCGACCGGCGATGCTGGTGGCCGTGGGGAGCATGGTCGGTTTCGTCGTGCTGCTGTGGATCACCGCGCAGATCTCCCGCCGGCTGCTGGAGCAGACCACGCTGCTGCCCGGCGACGTGCTGCGGGCGGGCGTCACGGCCGCCGCGCTGTCCGCGGTGGTGCCGCTGTTCGCGCCCGCGCTGTTCCTGACCAGGCTCGGCAATCCCTACCTCACCAAGGGGCCACGCCCGATCCCGGCCCAGCGGCGCGACGAGTCCGGCATCGCGGACCGGGAACGGTCTTAGGGGTCCCCTTGCAGGATCACCTTGCTTGGCGGTGCGGGTGGCGGAACCTCACAGGCCGTCTGGACTCCGTGCGCCACTCCTTTTGTATGCCAATACACGGCGTCGCGGCGTACTCGCCAGACGGCGTGTGAGAAACCGCGGCGGGCTCCGCCGCATCCTGAAACGATCCCTTGGCCCTCAGACCTTGAGGCGCAAGCCTCGTTCCGTCATCGCTCGCAGCTCCGGGTCGTCCGGCTGGGATCGGCGTTGCGACCAGACCGCCTGCACGACCCGGACCTGGTTCGCGGTCTGCTGGACCGATTGCGCCGAGTCGCCGAAATCGCGCGGTCCGCCCGGCCAGCCCCGGCCCTGCGAGATCAGGTCGCTGATCCCGCCGGTCCCCGCCGATTCCAGCAGCTTGCGCAGCTCGGTCGCCGACCCCGCGTCCGGCAGGTCCACGACCGCGACCGAGACCGCCACCGAGGATGGGCCCAGGTGGGACTCGAACACCCCGCGCCGCAGACCTCGGCAGGGTTGCTGCTGGAAGAACCGCTGCACGTCGCCGTAGGAGCCCGGTCCGCACTCGCTGACCCGGTCCGTCGCGTGCTGCGCGAACTCCACGCCGTCGACCCGCTGCGACGGCATCTCCGGAGGGCTCGCCGACGGCGAACCCAGCACCACGGCGCCGACCAGCGCGAACACCACGGCCAGCGCCGCGACCGCACCGATCACCTTGCCGCGCGGGAAGGACCGGGAGACCGCGGTGGCGCGCGGCCGGTCGAAGGGGCGGTCCTCGGAGTACTTCGGGATGAGCATCGTGTCGATACCGGCGAGATCGACCTCGGGCGAAGCCGGGAAGCCCTCCTCGACGAGCGTGTTCCCGGGCACCTCGGCGTCCAGGACGCGGAGCAGCTCCAGCGCGGACGCCGCGTCGCACGGGCCCTCGTAGGTCGCCAGTTCCCGGGAGGCCGACAGGACGGACGTCGTGTTGGGTGAGACCACCCGGACTCCGCGGTGCAGGTCGGCGGTCGGTTGCGTGACCTGCCCGACGTACGGGCCCACCGCCACGACCGCTGCCACCGGAAGTGGTTCGAGCCCGCGGGATTGCAGGCTGCGGGCAAGCGCAGCGGCCGATTCGAGGCCTTCCTGCGCCGGGTTGACCTTGCCCTCGGTGCGCACCAGCGGCCAACCGTCCACGGTCCACGGCGTGCCGACCGGGGCGTCCAGCTTCAACGCCGGTTCCGGCAGGTCGACGCCGAGCACTACGATCACCCCGCGAGGCAGCACGATCACCGCGTCGAGCTCGCGCGGGCTCCCCGGAGGCCGGCAGCCGAGCACGGCGACGCCGCCGAGCACCGAACGGCCGGCGCCCCACGCGGCGATGGCCGCCCGGATGTCGGCACCGACCTTGGTCGGTTCCGCTCCGAGCCGCACCAGGTGCATCAGGCCTCCTCGAGAGTTCTGGTGTGCCGGGTCCTTTCGGGCCGACCGGACGACCGTAGCGGGGGCGCGCGGACGACGTGATCCGGATCGATGATTAATCCGTTCGAGTGGTAATCGCCACTCGTCCGCCGAGGCGGCGTTGGTGCGTCCGAGGGACGTCGATCACCCGGTGCGGGGCTCGGAACAGCGATTTCATTGAATCCGCGTCCGTGGTGACGTACTGGTCTCGGCTGGTACCGGGCGTTTCGGGAGTTGACCGCGAGACGATCTCGCGGTGGCGGAGATCTCCACCGGCGATGCAGAATGGCGCCGCAACTGGTGATCGCCGGGTTCGCGAGGTCGTAGGGGAAGACGTCCCTCGTCGAATAGCGGAGGTCAGCAGTGAGAACCCGTGGCAGCGACAGTGGCCTCACCAGCGGTGTGGTCTACATCCACTCGTCGCCGTCTGCGGTCTGCCCGCACGTCGAGTGGGCGATTTCCGGCGCACTCGGCACACGGACGGAACTCCGCTGGACGGCGCAACCGGCAGCCCCAGGGCAACTCCGATCGGAGTGCACCTGGACAGGCGAGCCGGGTACTGGAGCACGCCTGGTGACCGCGCTGCGCGCGTGGCCCATGTTGCGCTTCGAGATCACCGAGGACCCCAGTCACGGGGTCGACGGGCAGCGGTTCTGCCACGCGCCCGGGCTCGGTCTGTGGCGTGCGTGCACGAGCGCCAATGGTGACATCGTCGTGAGCGAAGATCAACTGAGGACGCTCGCGGCGAACGCCAAGGGGCCGGAGGCCTTCTCGCACCGGGTCGGCCAGCTCCTCGGCGCGGAGTGGGATGACGCCCTGGAACCGTTCCGCCGCGCCGGCGACGGCGCTCCGGTGACGGTGCTGCACCGCGTCGGCTGATTTGCGGCGGATCGCGGGGAACCGCGCAACCGATGATCGGTGTTGTGCGAAGCTGGGCGCGTGCGCACTTGGCTGAAATGGGGGATTCCGCTCGCCGTCGTCGTGCTGCTGGCCGCGGGTGGTGGGGGAGTCCTGCTCGCCCAGCAGGTCTACGACGACCGGTACGGGCAGCGGGACTCGGGTGTCGTCCCCGTGCAGGGCACCCTCCAGAAGACGGTGTCGCGCTCGGGCGTCGAGTACTCGCCGGACGCTGCCGCTTACCCCGACCAGAAGATCATCGAAGGTCTGCTGGACAACTACTTCGACGGCATCAACCGCAAGAACTACGAGCTGTGGAAGTCCACGGTCCCGCCCAGCAAGTGGCGGGAGCTCCCGCAGAGCAAGTGGACCGACGCCTACGACTCGACGCGGGACTTCGAGATGAAGGTGCACCGCATCGACCCGGGTCAGGACCGCTCCGCGCTGGTGATGCTCAGCTTCAAGAGCGAGCAGGACCTGGAGGACGCGCCGCCGCAGGTGAAGGCCGAGTGCGTGCACTGGGACGTCGTCTACCCGGTGGTCGTCGACGAGAACGGCAACGCGGTCCTGGACATCAGCAAGCTGCCCAACAGCGCCATCGCAGCCCGCTGCTCCTGACCCCAGCACCGCTCGGTGTTGATCCCGAGCGCCACTCCGGAACGGCATCTCAAGGCATTTCCCAGTTTTAGTCCAAACCGAGAGCCTTCGGTGCCCGAAATGTCGGCTCAGTTTGGACTAAAACTGGGAATGAGGGCGGTGCTCGGAGGCGCCGCCCTCATTCCCGTCGTCGATCAGAGGGGGATGTTGCCGTGGGCGCCGCGGCCCGCGGGGGCGGCTGCCAGCGTCTCGGCGATGCGACGGCGGGTGGACGCCGGGTCGATGACCTCGTCGACCACGCCGATCGACATCGCACGTCCCACGCCACCGGCGATCCGCTCGTGCTCGGCGGTCAGCTCATCGACCAGCTGCTCGCGCTCCTCCTCCGGAGCGGCGGCGATCTTCTTGCGGTGCAGCACGCCGACGGCGGCCTTCGCACCCATCACCGCGACCTCGGCCTCCGGCCAGGCGAACACCGTGGTGGCACCCAGCGCGCGGGAGTTCATCGCGATGTACGCGCCGCCGTAGGACTTGCGCAGCACCAGCGTCACGCGCGGCACGACGGCCTCACCGAAGGCGTGCAGCAGCTTCGCGCCTCGGCGGACGACCCCGCCCCACTCCTGGCCGACGCCTGGCAGGTAGCCGGGCACGTCGACCATCACCAGCAGCGGAACGCCGAACGAGTCGCACATCCGCACGAATCGCGCCGCCTTCTCAGCCGACAGCGAGTCGAGGCAACCGCCCTTGCGCAGCGGGTTGTTGGCGATGATGCCGATGCTCCGACCGCCGAGCCGGGCGAAGCCGACCACGATGTTCGGAGCCCACTTGGCCTGCAGCTCCTCGAAATCGGCCTCGCCGTCGGGACGCGCGTCCACGATTCCGCGGATGACCGGCTTGATGTCGTAGGCGCGCTGCGGGCGGTTCGGCAGCAGGCTGCGCAGCTCCGCCTCGTCCTGCACCGAGCGCAGGTCGAACAGCCCGGGCTTGGCCAGCAGGCCGGTCAGGCGGCGGGCGCGGACGTAGGCGTCGGACTCGTCCTCGGCGATCACGTGGACCACGCCGGACTTCGTGCCGTGCGCGGGGATGCCGCCGAGCCCTTCCTGGTCGATCTCCTCGCCGGTGACGCTGCGGACGACGTCCGGGCCGGTCACGAACACGCGGCCCTTCGGCGACATGATCACCACGTCGGTCAGCGCCGGGCCGTAGGCCGCACCGCCGGCGGCCGGGCCGACGACGACCGAGATCTGCGGGACGCGGCCGGACGCGCGGATCATCGCCGCGAACATCTGGCCCATGCCGTCCAGGGATTCGACGCCCTCGGGGATGCGGGCACCGCCGGAGTGCCACACGCCGATCACCGGGCAGCGCTCGCGCACCGCCATGTCGATGGCGTCCACGATGTGCGCGCAGCCCTCGGAACCCAGCGCGCCGCCCATCTTGGTGGCGTCGCTGCAGTACACGATGACGCGCGTGCCGTCGATGCGACCGCGCACCGCGAACATCCCGCTGTTGTCGCGCGGATGCAGCGGTTCGATCGAGTCCTCGTCGAGCATCTGCTCCAGCCGCACTTCGGGATCGCGGAAGTCGCGCTGCGCCTGCTCGGTCTCCGGCGATGTGGTGGCGAGAGCGGTCATGGGGGTCCTCCGGGATTTCGGTGTCAGCAGACGTCTGTGAGATCGCGCAGTGGTGGTGTGCGGTCTTCTCGACCGGCGAGGCCGGTCTTCCGCCCGATGGGCGACGCGCACCGCGGTTTCGAGTGGTGTTCTCCTGTGAAGGCGTCCCGACGGCCTGGACGGGCCGAATCGGGACGCTCGGGGAGCAGGAGAACCGCCTCAGGTTCCGCTGCTCGCGACGCTGCGCACGTCGATCAGCACGAGCTCGACCGGGCGGGGACGGGTGATCGCACCCGGCCCCCGCCGATCGCGGTCATGCCGTGGCGAAGGCGAGCGCGACGTTGTGCCCACCGAAGCCGAAGGCGTTGTTGATCGCGGCGGTCTGCTCGACGTGGCGCGGCTTGTCGGCCACCACGTCCAGCTCCACCTTGGGGTCGATGTTCTCGAGGTTCTGCGTCGCCGGGATGACGCCGTGGTGCAGCGAGAGGATCGTGACGATGCTCTCCACCGCGCCGGCCCCGCCGACCAGGTGTCCGAGAGAACCCTTCGGAGCGGTCACCACCGCACCGTCCCCGATGGCCTTGCGCACCGAGTTCGCCTCGCCCACGTCACCGACCACTGTGGAGGTGGCGTGCGCGTTGACGTGCCCGATGTCGGAAGGCTGGAGATCGGCCGCGGCCAGCGCCTTGCGCATCGCCGCGACCTGGCCCAGACCGTCCGGGTGGCTACCGGTGATGTGGTAGGCGTCGGAGGTGATGCCGGATCCGGCCAGGCGGCCGTAGATCCGCGCTCCGCGCGCCTTGGCGTGCTCGGCGCTCTCCAGGATCACCACTCCGGCGCCCTCGCCCATCACGAACCCGTCGCGGTCCACGTCGAACGGGCGGGAGGCGTGCTCCGGCGCGTCGTTGCGGGTGCTCAGGGTCCGGGCCTGGGCGAAACCGGCGATCGTGATCGGGTGGATGCAGGACTCCGCACCACCGGCCACGACGACGTCGGCGTGCCCGTACCGGATCATCTCGGCGGCCTTGGCCAAGCCCTCGGCACCGGACGCGCAGGCCGAAGCCGGCGAGTGCACACCCGCGCGAGCGCGCAGCTCCAGGCTGACCATCGCGGCCGGACCGTTGGGCATCAGCATCGGCACCGTCAGCGGCGAGACCTTGCGCAGGCCACCCGCTTCCAGCTGGTCGTCCTGCTGGAGCAGGGTCAGCGGGCCGCCGATCCCGGTGCCCAGCGCAACGCCGAGCCGGTCGGGGTCGACCGGTTCGGCCTCGTCGGTGGGCAGTTCGAAGCCGGCATCCGCCCACGCCTCGCGGGCCGCGATGACCGCGATGGCCTCGCAGCGGTCCATCCGGCGCAGCTGCACGCGAGGCAGCACCTCGCTCGGGTCGACCGCCAGCGGCGCGCCGATCTTGGCGGGCAGCTCGTAGGTGTCGAGCCATTCGGCTTCCAGCCGGCGGATGCCGGAGGCGCCGTTGAGCAACCCGTCCCAAGTGGACGCGACGTCACCGCCCAGCGGTGTCGTCGCGCCCAGCCCGGTGATGACGACTTCGGTGGTCATGCGTTCTTGGTGATGTAGTCCACCGCATCACCGACGGTCTTGAGGTTGGCCAGCTCGTCGTCCGGGATCTTGACGCCGAACTTGTCCTCGGCCTGCACCGCGATCTCCACCATGGACAGCGAGTCGATGTCCAGGTCGTCGACGAAGGACTTGTCGACGGTCACGTCGGCCGCGTCGACACCCGCGACCTCCTCGACGATGGCGGCGAGACCCTTGGCGGTTTCTTCGTTCGACACTGGTTCGTTTCCTTCCTGGTTCTTACGTCCCTACCGCTGGGTCGCGCGACCCGCGGTGGCTTTGTGGTTGTGGCAGAACATCAAGGGCAGATGGCGACCTGGGCCGCGTAGGACAGCCCGGCTCCGAAGCCCACCAGGAGCATCACGGCACCGCTGGGGATCTCCCCGGCCGCGCGCATGTGGTCGATGGACAGCGGGATCGACGCCGATGACGTGTTGCCGGAGTAGACGATGTCACGCGCGACCACCAGGTCGTCGCGTGCACCCTTGCTCTGCAGCTTCTTGCCGATGGCCTCGATGATGCGCAGGTTCGCCTGGTGCGGCACGAGGACGTCGATGTCGGAGAGCTGCAAACCGGCGGCCTCGACGGCTTCGATGGCGACCGGGGCGATCTGGGTGGTCGCCCACCGGAAGACCGACTGGCCCTCCTGGTAGATGTACTTGTTCTCGCGCAGGTAGATGGTGTCCACCAGGTCGCCCGCGCTGCCCAGCACGCCCGGGCCGAGCTCGGGCTCCTCGGCCGGACCGACCACGGTGGCACCCGCGCCGTCGGCGAAGATGATGACGTTGGCGCGGTCCTCCCAGTCCAGCCACTCCTGGAAGCGCTCGGACCCGATCACCAGCACGTTGCGGGCCGAACCGGAGCGCACCGCGTCCGAGGCGGTGTTGAGGGCGTAGACGAATCCGGCGCAGGCGGCGTTGAGGTCGAAGGCGCTCTTGGCCTTGATGCCGATCTGGTCGGCGACCTGCGCGGCGGCGTTGGGGATGCCGCCCTGCATGGTGCAGGTGGCCACGATGACCTGGTCCACATCGGACGGTGCGAGGCCGGCGTCGGCGATGGCCTTGGCACCGGCCTCGACGGCCATGCTGACCACCGTCTGGTCGTCGTCGCCGAACCGGCGGTGCACGATGCCGACCCGCTGGCGCACCCACTCGTCGTTGGTGTCCACCAGCTTCGCCAGGTCGTCGTTGGTGACGACCCGGTTTCCCTGGGTGCTGCCGAAGCCGAGCAGCTTGGTGCCCGCGACGGCTGGCTTCGATGCGATGCGGGGCAGGCTCACGCGGCGCTCCCGAGCTGGTCGGCGACCTTGTCCAGGTCGGCAGGGGTCTTGAGGGCGATCGTCTGGACGCCCTTGAGCGCGCGACGCACCATGCCGGTCAGCGCACCGGCGGGCGGGAACTCGACGACGGCGTCCACACCGCGCTCGCCCAGGGCGCTCATGCAGCTGTCCCAGCGCACCGGGTTGGTGACCTGGTTGACCAGGCGGTTCAGGATGTCGTCGGCGGAGGAGACCACCGCACCGTCCGCATTGGACAGCAGCGGCAGCACCGCGTCGCCGGCGTCGACGTCTTCGGCGTGCTTGGCCAGGGTCTCCTGCGCGGACACCATGAAGCGGGTGTGGAACGCGCCGGCGACCGGCAGCGGGCGGACCCGGGCGCCTTCCGGCGGCTCCGCGGCCAGCATCTCCAGCGAGCCCGTCTTGCCCGCGGCGACGATCTGACCTGCGCCGTTGCGGTTCGCGGCGTCCAGGCCGAGACGTTCCAGCGTTTCCAGCACGATCTGCTCGTCACCGCCGAGCACCGCGGACATGCCCGTGGGCTCCAGGGCGCAGGCGGCGGCCATCTCCCGGCCGCGCACCGCGGCCAGCGCCACGGCGTCGTCCGGGCTGAGCGCACCGGCGATGGCTGCCGCGGCGAGCTCGCCGACCGAGTGCCCGGCGACCGGGGTGTCGGCGGGGACCTCGAAGCGGCGGCGCAGTTCCTCGGCCGCGATCAGCGACAACGCCACGACCAGCGGCTGGGTCACCGAGGTGTCCTTGATCTCGTCGGCCTCCGCAGTGGTGCCGAGTTGGATCAGGTCCAGGCCGGTGAGCTCCGACCAGCGTCCGAGGCGGTCCTCGACGCCGTCGAGCTCCAACCACGGGTTGAACATCCCTGGGGCCTGAGACCCCTGTCCGGGGGCGAGAAGCGCGATCACTCTTGCTACTGAACACCCGGTGGCCGGGTCGAGGTGATGCCGACGGGGACTAAGTCCGAGGCGCAAAGTTGTGGAGTGTCTACAAGCGCCACCTGGAGCACGGGGTCTTAACTGGGGAATCGTTGTTGGCTGTGTCCGGTTGATGACGGTGGGGTGAACCCCGCACCACTCGGTTCGCCCGGTGTTCGCGAGCCCGTTCCCGCATCGGGACCCGTCACCAGAGGCCGCGAGACTTGGCCAGCCGGCCGACCGCGAGCCCGACTCGCAGCACGTGCGCGTCGCGGGCGTTGGAGGGAGTGCGCCCGGTCAGCTCGGCGACGCGGCGGAGTCGATATCGGACCGTGTTGGGGTGGACGTAGAGCTGGCGGGCGCAGTTCTCCAGGACGCCGCCGACCTCCAGGTAGGTGTCGACGGTCTCCATCAGCGCGCCACCGGCGTCCACGATCGGGAGCATGATCCGCTCGACGAGCTGCCGCTCGGCCTCGGGATCTCCGGCGAGCGCGCGCTCGGGCAGCAGATCGCCGGAGGGGACCGGGCGCGGTGCGGTCGGCCAGGCGACGACCGACCGCAGGGCCGACATCGCGTCGGCCGCGGAGCGGTGCGCATCGGCCAGGCTCGGCATGCTCGGACCCGCCACCACCGGCCCCTCGCCGAACGCCTCGGTCAACCCGAGCGCGATCTGCTCGTTGTCGCGATCGTCGCCCGCGCCGCCGAAGACGACCACGAGCCGCGAGCCCTGCACGCCCAGGAGCACGGGGCAGCCGACGCGGGCCGCCCGGCTGCGCACCTGGTAGACGACGGTGGGCGGGTCGTCGGAGGGCGCGTTGCCGACCAGCACGGTGGCCTCGGACGCGGGGTCCCAGCCGAGCGCGGCCGCCCGGGACAGCAGTGATTCCTCAGCGTCGCCGCGCACGATGCCGTCGACGACCAGCGCTTCCAGCCGCGCGTCCCACGCACCCCGCGCTTCCGCGGCGGCGGCGTAGGAGGTGGCTGCGGCGAAGGCGATCTCCCGCGTGTAGCGCAGGATCGACTCCAGCAGCACGAACCGCTCGTGCTCCTTCTCCGCGAGCTCCGGCAGCTGCTGCTCGAAGATGTCGATGGCGACCCGGACGAGTTCCAGGGTCTGCCGGAGGCTGACCCAGCGGGACAGGTCTCGGGGTGCGTTGCGGAAGGCCTCGGCGGTCAGGCGGATCGACTGGCTGGGGTCCTGCATCCAGGAGACGAAGTTGGAGACACCGGTCTGGGTCACCAGCTGCACGCTCGCCCGCTGGTCCGCCGGGAGCCGCTGGAACCAGGGGAGTCGTTGCTCCATCGCGGTGATGCTGGCGCCCGCGAGTCCGCCGGACGCGCGCTCCAGCCGCCGCAGCGTCGCCGCGCACACCTGATCTTGCGTACCGGTGTCCCGCTCACCAGCGTCTTCGGTACTCATGCGGACAGAATCGCATGTCTGAGATCGGCGCGGACGCGGGGAGCGCGGGGGCGAGGGGATGCGCCCCGGGCGGACATTCGTATTCACAGAGTCATCAAAGGTGTCGAACAATTCACTCGTGCGAATTACAAGAGTCGTCCGAACGTGGCGCCTGTCGGAGTTGCCGCGCTGTTGATGATCGAGAACGATTCGCCGGACGCGAATTAGTCGTACATTTTTCTGGTTTTACTGAGGAGCGAGAAATATGGGAGCCCTCCAACAAGGATTGTCCGCGGCCTGGTCCGCCGTGGCCACCTTCGTGCCGAAGCTCGTCGTGTTCCTGATCATCCTTCTGGTCGGCTGGCTCATCGCCAAGGCCGTTTCCAAGGCCGTTCAGATGGCGTTCAACAAAATGGGTTTCAACAAGCTCCTCGCGAAGTCCGGGCTGAACGACATGACGTCCGGTTCGGGAATCGACATCGGCGGAATCCTCGTCAAGCTCATCTACTACTTCATCCTGCTGATCTTCTTGCAGCTGGCGCTGAGCGCGTTCGGCCCCAACGCGGTGAAGGACCTCATCGACCAGGTCGTGCTGTTCCTGCCGCGCATCGTCGTGGCCGTGGTGCTGGTCCTGGTCGCCGGTGCGATCGGCCGTGCGGTCGGTGACCTGATCACCAGCTCGCTGGGCAACCGCTCCGTCGGCCCGGTGCTCGGCAAGATCGCCTTCGGTTTCATCCTGGCGCTGGGCGTCATCTCGGCGCTGAACCAGATCGGCATCGCGGTCACCGTCACCACGCCGGTGCTCGTGGCCGTGCTGACCGCGGCCGCGGGCGTGATCATCGTCGGCGTCGGCGGCGGTCTCATCCAGCCGATGCAGCAGCGCTGGCACCGCTGGCTCGACAGCGCGGAGTCGCAGTTCGGCGGGAAGGCCGACGGCGGTGCGCAGCAGGCGGGCGCCCCGCAGTCCGGTTCGGCGCAGCCCGGCCCCGGTGCTCAGGGGCACAGCGGAACCCTCTGAACCGACGCTGAGGAATCGGGGCTCACCCATCGGTGGGTCCCGATTTTTCACGCTCTTGGCCGTTCCGGGCGGGTGCCCGGAACGGCCACCATGGTCATCGGGATCTCATTGGGGGTGATCACCGGTGGCACTACCGCTCGTGTGGCTCGCCGACGTGCTGCGCGCGGCCGGCCTGACCGTCGTGGAAACGCCCGGCTGGCAGGAGCGCACCGCCTCCGGCGTGCAACCCGCAGCCCCGGTCGGCGTTCTGGAGCACCACACCGCCACTCCGGCTTCCTACGAGAACCCGGCTCCCAGCGTGCAGCTGTGCATCGACGGGCGGAGCGACCTCAAGGGTCCGCTGTGCCACGCGGTGATCGGTTTCGACGGCTCCGTCCACGTGATCGCCGCCGGTCGCGCCAACCACGCGGGCGAGGCGAAGGCGTCCGGCCCCAACCCGGCCGGTGACGGCAACACCCTCTACGTCGGGTTCGAATGGGACTACCAGGGCGTCGAGCAGGGGCCGAGCCCCGAGCAGCACGCCGCCGCGCTGTCCGCGACGGTCGCCGTGCTCCGGCACCTGGGCAGGCCGTTCGAGGCGGCGCGCGGGCACAAGGAAACCAGCGTCACCGGCAAGATCGACCCGGGCCACGTCGACATGGATCGTTTCCGCGCCGACCTCGTGACCAAGGACCAGGAGGACGAGATGACCCCGGAACAGGACGCGATGCTGCGCCGCCTGGAACACGAGCTGCTCGGCCCGCGCGGCCCCCAGGGGGAGATCCAGGGCTGGCAGACCGCAGCCGGTCCGCGCACGATCGTCGCGATGCTCGTCGACCTGGTCAACAAGATGGCCGCCGGTGACCAGCCCGCCGCACAGCAGCAGGGGCCGGAGCAGATCAAGGCCGCTTTCGAAGCCCTGCCCGCTGATCAGGCCGCACCGCTGCTCGCCGAGCTGGTGCGCATCCAGCAGCAGCGCCAACCGGCTCCGGGAGCGTGAGCTCGCGGCGCACTGAGGCCAGACGGCGTGTGAGGTTCCGCTACCCGCACCGCCGAGCAAAGTGATTCAGCAAGAACCCCTCAGACCGCGCGGCGCCGCTGGGCGCGCTGGTCTCGGCGGTTGAGCAGGCGCTTCACCAGCGCGGGCTGCTGGGCTAAGGCCTCGGGCTCGTCCAGCAGCCGGTTCAGGCGCTGGTAGTAGCGGTTCGGGGAGAACCCGAAGCGCTCCTGGATGACCCGCTCCTTGTTGCCCTGGTACTGCCAGTGCTCCAGCTCGAAGGCGAGGATGGCGCGGTCGGTGTCGTTCATCCGGCGTTACCCCCTCGTTCAGCTGCGGACGATCAAGTCTAGGCGATCGGGGTACGGGTGTTCGATCGGCCATCGGTGGGTGTCGGGGCGATGTGATCCGACCCACGTACGCCTCGCGGAACAGATCGACAGGCGCAGGATGTTGCTCAGTGCAGTACGAACTCGTGCGCTCCGGGGTCGGTGAAACTCCGAACCGGCGGTGAAAGTCCGCGAACCGGCACCACGTTGGTGCCGGCCGATCCGGTGGAACTCCGGAACCGACGGTCAAAGTCCGGATGAGAGGCGCGCACGGGCCATCGCGGTGCGCGACCCTCGGCAGCCTCCTGCCGCGCCTCGCCCCCTCCGCGGTCGCCCGCGCACACCCCGGCGCACCCGGCGGGAGGAGCGGGCGTGCAAGTGGTGGCCGAATGGCTGCTCGGCAACGGGATCACCGTGCTGGGCCAGAAGATCTCCTGGGCCGAACTCGTCGGCCAGCTCTGCGCGCTCGCGGTCGTGTTCCTCGCGCAACGGCGCTGGGTGGCGACCTGGCCCGTGCAGGTGTCGGCCACGGTGCTGCTGTTCGCCGTCTACGCCTCCGCGCACCTCGGCGGGCTGGCTGTCCGGCAGGTGGTGATCCTGCTGATCTCCGTCTACGGCTGGTGGGCCTGGACCCGCCGCAGCGACCCGGTCTACGGCGTGGCGATCCGCAAGGCCACCGGCGTCGAGCGGTTGGTGCTGGTCGCGGTCCTGGCCGCGGGCACCTCGGCGTTCGCGCTGCTGCTGACGGCGCTGGACGCCTCCTGGGCGCCCTGGCCGGACGCGTGGATCTTCATCGGTACCGGCGTCGCGTTCTGGGCGCAGGGCAGGGGACTGGTCGAGTTCTGGCTGGTCTGGCTCGCGGTGGACGCCGTCGGCGTGCCGCTGCAGATCGCCTCCGGGCTCTACTTCAGCGCGGCCATCTACCTCGTGTTCGCGGCGTTGGTGATCCACGGCTGGTGGAGCTGGACCCGCACCGCCCGGGCCCAGCGCGACCGGACCGAAGCCGTCACCGCAGCCGACTGAGCACGGCCGCGGTGACGCCCTTGGTCCCGCAGCCGGGGGTGCCGTCGGGGTTGAGCTCGACGGCGCGGTCGGCGTAGGCGGATTCGACGGCCCTGGTGATCCTCGCGGCGGTGTCGGCGGCCCCCACGTGGTCGAGCAGCAACGCCGCGGTGAGCAGCTGCGACGTCGGGTTCGCCTTGTCCTGCCCGGCGATCGACGGCGCGCTGCCGTGCACGGGTTCGAAGTAGGCGGCGGTCTCGCCGATGTTGCCCGACGGGCACATCCCGAGCCCGCCGACCGTCGCCGCGCCCAGATCGCTGAGCATGTCGCCGACGAAGTTCTCGGTGACCAGGACGTCGAAGCGGCTGGGAACGGCGACCAGGTCGTGCGCAGCGGCGTCGGTGTAGCGGTGATCGGCCTCGACATCGGGGTAGCCGGCGGCGATCTCGTCGAAGATGTCGCGGAAGAACGCGAAGCTGCGCAGCACGTTGCTCTTGTCCACGCAGGTCACCCGCCGAACCCCGTCGGCGGGGGCGCCGTTGCGGGCTCGCGCGGTCTCGAAGGCGAACCGCACGATCCGCTCGACGCCGACCCGCGTCATCAGCAGCTGGTCGCTGGCCGCCCGCTCGTTGCGCACCCCGCTGCCGCGCGAGAGGTACAGGCCCTCGGTGTTCTCCCGCACGACGACGTAGTCGATCGGGTCGGCGGCGTCCCGGACTCCGGGCAGCAGCCGCACCGGGCGCACGTTGGCGTAGGTGTCGAGGCCGTTGCGCAGCACACCGCCGAGGACACCGGCCTCGGTCCCGTCGGCCTTGCGCACCTCGGGCAACCCGACCGGGCCCTTGAGCACGGCGTCGTACTCGCTCCGGAAGCGCTCCAGAGCCCCTGCGGCCAGCGGTTCACCGGTCTCCAGGTAGGTCCCGGCGCCGCCGGCCTCGGCCCCGAACTCCACGGTCAGCCCGTCGAGTTCGGCCGCTGCCGCCACCACCTCCCGAGCGCTGGTCATCAGCTCGGGCCCGATCCCGTCCCCATCAACACACGCGATACGCACGTCCTCACCCCACCACACCCGACCAGCGGCCACCCCTCCCCGGGAGGTGGGGGGAAGTTTTCATGAAAACTTCCCCCCACCCCACGAAGGAGTCACCGTCCCGCGCGTCTAGCGGAGGTCAGGCGTCTCCGGGGTCCGAGGTCTGCGGGCCCGCGGCCTGGACGTCGTCGATGCGGTACTTGCGGGCCGCGTCGACGACGGTGGCCTGGTCGACCTGCCCGGCCCGCGCCAGCGCGGCCAGCGTCGCGACCACGGTGGACTCGGCGTCGACGAGGAACACCCGCCGCGCCGCCGGGCGCGTGTCGGAGAAGCCGAAGCCGTCGGCACCGAGGCTGACCATCTCGCCGGGCACCCACGGCCGGATCAGGTCGGGAACCGCCCGCATCCAGTCGCTGACGGCCACCACCGGGCCCTCGGCCTGCGCGAGCGCGCTGGTCACGTACGGCACCTGCGGTTCGGCGCCCGGGTTGAGCAGGTTGTGCCGGTCGACCTGCTCGGCCTCCCGGCGCAGCTGCGCCCACGACGTCGCCGACCACACGTCGGCCCGCACGCCCCAGTCCTCCGACAGCAGGCGGGCGGCCTTGATGACCTCCGGTAGCAGCACGCCCGAGCCCATCAGCTGGGCCCGCGGCCCGGAACCGGACGGCGCCTGCTGATACCGGTAGAGCCCGCGCAGCAACCCGTTCACGTCCAGGTCGGACGGTTCCGCCGGCTGCTGGTACGGCTCGTTGTAGATGGTCAGGTAGTAGAAGACGTTCTCGGCGTCCTCGCCGAACATCCGCCGCAGGCCGTCCTTGACGATGTGCGCGACCTCGAACGCCCACGCCGGGTCGTAGGCCACCACCGCGGGGTTCGTCGCGGCGATGAGCTGCGAGTGCCCGTCGGCGTGCTGCAGGCCCTCACCGGTCAGCGTCGTGCGTCCTGCGGTGGCGCCCAGGACGAACCCGCGCGCCATCTGGTCGGCGGCCGCCCAGAACCCGTCGCCGGTCCGCTGGAAGCCGAACATCGAGTAGAAGATGTAGACCGGGATCATCGGTTCGCCGTGCGTGGCGTAGCTCGTCCCGGCGGCCGTGAACGACGCGGTGGAGCCCGCCTCGTTGATGCCCTCGTGCATGATCTGCCCGGTCTCGCTCTCCCGGTAGGCCAGCATCAGCTGGTAGTCCACCGGCGTGTAGAGCTGGCCGTTCGGGTTGTAGATCTTCTGCGACGGGAACATCGAGTCCATGCCGAAGGTCCGCGCCTCGTCCGGGATGATCGGCACGATCCGGCCGCCGATCTCGCCGTCCTTGGCCAGGTCCTTGAGCAGCCGGACGAACGCCATCGTGGTGGCGACCTCCTGCTTGCCGGAACCCTTGCGGATCACCTCGTAGACCTTGTCGCCGGGCAGCACCAGCGGTTTCGCCTTGGTCCGGCGCTCCGGCAGGTATCCGCCCAGCTGGCGGCGGCGGTCCTGGAGGTACTGGATCTCCGGGGAGTCCTGGCCGGGGTGGTAGTACGGCGGTTCGTAGGGGTCGAGCTGGTCGTCGGTGATCGGGATGCGCAGGCTGTCGCGGAACTGCTTGAGGTCGTCCAGCGTCAGCTTCTTCATCTGGTGCGTGGCGTTGCGGCCCTCGAAGTGCGGTCCGAGGCTGTAGCCCTTGATCGTCTTGGCCAGGATCACCGTCGGCTGCCCGTGGTGCTCGGTCGCTGCCTTGTACGCCGCGTAGACCTTCCGGTAGTCGTGGCCGCCGCGCCGCAGGCCCCAGATCTCGTCGTCGGTGAGGTGCTTGACCATCTCTTTGGTGCGCGGGTCGCGACCGAAGAAGTGCTCGCGCACGAACGCGCCGTCGTTGGCCTTGTAGGTCTGGTAGTCGCCGTCCGGGGTGGTGTTCATCAGGTTGACCAGCGCCCCGTCGCGGTCGGCGTGCAGCAGCGAGTCCCACTCGCGGCCCCACACGGCCTTGATGACGTTCCAGCCCGCGCCGCGGAAGAACGCCTCCAGCTCCTGGATGATCTTGCCGTTGCCGCGCACCGGGCCGTCGAGCTGCTGCAGGTTGCAGTTGACCACGAAGGTCAGGTTGTCCAGGCCCTCGTTGGCGGCGACGTGCAGCAGGCCGCGCGACTCCGGCTCGTTCATCTCGCCGTCGCCGAGGAACGCCCACACCCGCTGCTGCGAGGTGTCGGAGATGCCGCGGTCGTGCAGGTAGCGGTTGAAACGGGCCTGGAAGATCGCGTTCATCGGGCCGAGGCCCATCGAGACGGTCGGGAACTCCCAGAAGTCCGGCATCAACCGGGGGTGCGGGTAGGACGGCAGGCCGCCGCCCGCGCCTGCGTGCGAGTGCTCCTGGCGGAAGCCGTCGAGCTGGTGTTCGGAGAGCCTGCCCTCCAGGAACGCGCGCGCGTAGATGCCGGGGGAGGCGTGGCCCTGGATGTAGAGGTGGTCGCCGCCGCCCGGGTGGTCCTTGCCGCGGAAGAACCAGTTGAACCCGACCTCGTAGAGGCTGGCCGAGGACGCGAACGACGAGATGTGCCCGCCGACGCCGATGCCCGGCCGCTGCGCGCGGTGCACCATCACCGCGGCGTTCCAGCGCATCAGCGCTCGGTAGCGGCGCTCGGTCTCCTCGTCACCGGGGAACCACGGTTCCTGCTCGGTGGGGATGGTGTTGACGTAGTCCGTGCTGGTCAGCGAGGGGACGCCGACGCCGGTTTCCCGGGCGCGCTGCAGCAGCCGCAGCATCAGGTAGCGAGCGCGCTGCTGACCGTTGGCCGACAGCGCCGAATCGAAGGACTGCAGCCACTCGTCGGTCTCCTGGGGATCGATGTCGGGCAGGTGGGAGGCCAGCCCCTCCCGGATGACCCGGACCCGCTGGGTGGGGGCGGTGTCGTTGGTGGCGTCGTTGTTGTGCGCGGACAAGGGAACTCCTCGACTACGTCGGGATTCGTGGCAGGGTTCGAGGCCGGGCGTGATGTCCGACACCTCCCATGTTCCCCCATGTCCGTGCCTGATGGGCGCACCCCGAGACCTACGACGACGCACCGCAGGCTGTTGGTGCGGGCGAAGCCCGTCTAGAGTCGGACCTCAACGCGTTGCTACGGCGTGTCGTACGCCCAGCAGTTGCGCCGGTAGCGGTCCGCAGTGTTCGCTATCGGCCAGGTTTGAAAGTCGTGCGGGGCCAGAGGCCACCGCACCTGTGCATTGGAGGAGTGACAAACCGTGGTCGCCGCGGGAGACGCCGGTAAAGGCGAAGCCGACGTCGCCGAGAGGCTCGACATCGAGCCGGAGATGGTTGTCCAGGAGATCGGCTGGGACGAGGACGTCGATGATGACGTCCGTGCCTCGATCGAGGAGCGTTGCGGGAGCGATCTGCTCGACGAAGATGCCGACGAAGTGGTCGATGTCGTGCTGCTCTGGTGGCGCGAAGAAGATGGCGACCTCACGGACACGCTTCTCGATGTGATGACGCCCCTGTCCGACGATGGGGTCATCTGGGTGATGACCCCCAAGACCGGCCGCGACGGATACGTCGAACCGGCCGACATCGCCGAGGCCGCCTCTACGGCGAACCTGGCGCAGACCGCGAACGCAAGCGTCAGCGATGGCTGGATGGGAACCCGGTTGGCATACCGCCGGGCCAAGGCTCGTCGCTGAGCGGTTCGTGTTTCGAAACGTGGGCATCGATGTCGCCATCGGTGCCCACGTTCGTCGCGCCGTGTAGGTTCGGCCGGGACAAGGTCATGTCGAACAGGAGGGTGCGCTCATGACTGTCGAGGTCGGTGCACAGGCGCCGGACTTCACGTTGCCCGACTACAACAAGGAAAAGGTCTCGCTGGCCGATTTCCGGGGCAAGAAGAACGTCCTGCTGGTGTTCTACCCGTTCGCCTTCAGCGGTGTCTGCCAGGGCGAGCTCTGCCAGGTCCGCGATGACCTGAGCGACTTCGAGAACGACAAGGTCCAGGTCATCGGTGTTTCGGTGGACACGCCGTTCTCGCTGAAGGCGTGGGCCGAGCAGCAGGGCTACACCTTCCCGCTGCTGTCGGACTTCTGGCCGCACGGCGAGATCGCCAAGGCCTACGGCGTCTTCAACGACGCCGCCGGAATGGCCAACCGCGGCACGTTCCTCATCGACACCGAGGGCAAGGTCCGCTTCGCCGAGGTCAACCAGCCCGGCGAGGCCCGCGACCAGGACGTCTGGAAGAAGGCGTTGGCGGAACTGACCGCCTGACCTGCTCACGGACGGCCGACCGGTCACCGAGCCGGCCGCGACGCACCGGTACTGTTACCGATGTGTTCGACTGGCCCGGCCGTTCGGCCACCAGGGCGCATAGCTCAGCGGAAGAGCACCTGCCTTACAAGCAGGGGGTCGTTGGTTCGAACCCAACTGCGCCCACCGTTTTGGAGATCCGAACCCGCGTCGACCTGCTAGTGGTCGGGTGGGGTTGCGTGCCGGGGTAGGTGCGCGAGGATCAGCGGGATCGACGCGATGATCACGTTCTGCAGGGCGGCGTCGAGTCCGTTCCAGTCCGAGGATTGCCACATCTGGAACCATTCGCCGCCGATGGCGATGAAGCCGCCGCCGAACAGGGCGATCCACATCAGCCATCCGATGCTGGACAGCGAGCGAGCGGTTTCGGTGCCGCGACCCGTTGCCGCGCCGCGGATCCACGCGGCGGTGGCGGCGATCAGGACGATCGCGGCGAGGGTCTCCCACGCGATGATGAGCAGGTACGCGGCGGTGACCAGGTTCGGGTCGGTGATCGCTCGCCACATCACGTTCGGTGATTGGAACGTGGTGTCCATCGCGAAGACGTGCGCGACGAACTCGTGGTTGGTCGCGTAGTCGGTGATGTTGCCGAACGCGATCAGTGACATCTGCACGGCGGTGATGGCGGTGATCAGGGCTAACGCGGCGCCCAGGCCGCTCAGCCGGCGGATCAAGATCATGGTCCGGAGCGTACGCGGCGAAGTTCGTGCGGTGGGCCGATTTTGCGATCGGCGACGTGCGCACGAGAGCTCTGGTCGCGCTTGGTCAGCTGGCAACATGGGCCCATGAGGATCGGGCCGGGTGACGTCGCGTTGAACGCGGAGGAGTTGCGCGCGGTCGCTCGCTTCGCCGTGGAGTGCGCCGAAGAAGCGCTGCCGATCTTCGAGGAGACGCACGACGATTCGCGTCCCCGGGCGGCAGTCGCGGCCGCGTGGACCTTCGCCGACGGCGCTGATCGGACGACGGCGCAGCGGACCACCGCGCTGGACGCGCACCGGGCCGCCAAGGAAGCGACCTCAGAGGCCGCGGAGCACGCCGCTCACGCCGCCGGTGATGCCGCCGCTGCCGCGTACCTGCACCCGCTGGCCCGGGCGACGCAGGTCGGGCACATCCTGCGGGCCGCCGCGCACGCGGCGCGGGCGGCCGAACTCACCGCCGGTGACGTTCCGAGCGTGGGGGAGCAGCACATCGAGCTCGCGCGGCTGCGGGCCACGCCCGTTCTCGTCGACGTCCTCAACCGCTACCCGCGCGCTCCCGCGGGCCGGGGCAGGGTCGCGCAGCTCATGACGATCCTCGACGACGCCCTGCGGTCGCCCTGATTCACCGGGGCACGTGCGGTGTCGGCCGGTAGGTGAGTTCTTCGATGCTGCCGTCGAGGGTTCTGCGGTCGAGGAGTTCGAGGTCGAAGTCCTCCGCTTTCCGGAAGATCGGGTCCAGCCCGGTACGGCCGGTGATCACCGGGAACAGCGTGACCTGCACGCGGTCGACCTGGCCGGCGGCCATCAGAGCTCGGTTCATCGAGAGGCTCCCGTGCGACCGGAGCGGGACCTCCGACTCCTGCTTCATGCGAGCGACGACGTCCGCGGCATCGCCTCTCGCGACCCGCGCGTCGGGCCAGTCCAGGGGTTCCTCCAGCGTGTTGGACACGACCGTCGCGGGCGCGTGGCGCATCTTCTCGACCCACGGGTCGCGGACGTCGGAGTTCTCGTCGCCGGCGGCCAGCATCTGCGCGAACACCCGGTAGGTGTTGGCGCCGAACACCATCCGCTGCGGCTCGGCGTAGAGGGTGAGGCGGTGAGCGAGGAGCTCGGGGCCCTGCTTGCCCCAGTACCCGGTCCAGTCCCCACCGGCGGCGCCGAAGCCGTCGAGGCTGGAGAAGACGTCGAACGTGTAGGTCGTGGTCATGTCAGTCCTCCCAGCGCGGTCATCACGCGTCCTGGTGTGCAGACTCCCCAACCGCCCGGAACTCATCGGGCCTCGCCGCGACCTCAGCTCTGGACCGCGAGCCCTGCGCCGAGGGTGAGCAGGGCGGTGCCGGAGACACCGGTGATCGTGCGCTGCACCCTCCGGCGCCGCAGCCAGGCCTGGACCCGGCCCAGCACCGCGATCAGCATGACGTACCAGGTCAGCGAGAGCAGGCAGAACAGCGCCGCAAGCAGCGCGTGCTGCGCCAGGGTCGGCATCCCCGGCAGGGCGAACTGCGGGAAGAGCGCCAGGTAGAAGGCGGCGACCTTGGGGTTGAGCAGGTTGCTCAGCAAGCCTTGCCGGAACGCCTGCGCCGACGGGATGTGCGGGAGCGCGGGTGCCTCCGCGGCGTCCCGGGGTTGCCCGTTCCGGCGGGTGAGGCTGATCAGCGCGCGCACGCCCAGGTAGATCAGGTACCCGGCACCGATGAGGCGGAGGGCGTCGTAGAGCGGTCCGGCAGCGCGCAGCAGCGCGGTCAGACCGGCCACGGCCGCGGTCGCCAGGATCGTGTTGCCGGTCATGATCCCGCCCGCCGTGGCGGCTGCCGCCGGTCGGCCGCCCACGGCCGCGTTGCGCAGCAGCAATGCCAGGTCGGGACCCGGCACGATGATCACGGCCAGGCTCGCTCCGATGAACGCCAGCAGTTGCCCCGACACCCGGTCCCTCCTCGTCCTACCCGCTGTCCGCGGACTCGACGTCCCAGGGTCCCCGGTGGTCGGGCGAGGCCGGATCCCAGATCCCCCGAGCTGTTCCCCGGCTCACGTGCTGCTCGTAGATTCCGGTCTTCCACGAGATCAGGTCGAGGCATTTCTGCAGGTCGGCCATCTGCGCCCGGACGTGCTCCTCGTGCTCGCGCAGGAGGGCCAGCCGCTGGTCCTCGTTGCCCGGCCCCTGGCGCACGAGCGGGCCCGCGTGCTGGCGAACGACGCTGCAGACCCCGCCGCGGTGGACCCCCTCGCGTCCGCGGTCGCCGACGGTGGCGGGCTGGACGGGCTGTGGCTCAACGCCGGGTACGCGGACGTCGCCGAGGTCGCAGAGGTCACCGCCGAGTTCTTCGACCGGATGAGGAACGCCAACGTGCGCGGTCCGGTCCTGCAGCTCGCCCGGCTGGCCGGGCACCTCAACGACGGCGCGTCGGTGGTGGTGACGTCCTCGACCTCGACCTACGAGGGGTCGTCGATGGCCACCGTCTACGCGGCGACCAAGGGCGCTCTGGTGGCGGTGTCACGGGGTTGGGCGAGCGCGTTGGCCGGTCGGGGGATCCGCGTCAACGTCCTTGTCCCGGGCGCGATCGACACCTCGTTCCGCGGCTTCATGACCGACGAGGTTCGCACGAGCTTCGAGCACGACGTCGTCAGCAGGGTCCCTCTCGGCCGTATCGGCACGCCGGAGGAGGCCGCGGCCGTCGCGCTCTTCCTCCTCTCCGACGACGCCGGTTACGTCACCGCGGGCCAGTACGCGGTCGACGGCGGCCTGACGAAGTGGTAGTCGGCGCGAACCGCCTCCGCCCGGGTGGCCGGGGCGAAGGCGGTTCGCGCGATGTCACAGCGCTTCTGCGCGGACGACGTCGAGGTTGTGGAACGTCGGTTCGCCCTCGCAGAGGCCGCGCATCCGCTGCGAGAGCTCGTCGGTCTCGGGCAGGTGCGAGTTGCGGACGGCTTCGTCGTAGGACGGGAACTCGACGAACTCGTAGTAGGTGTTGGGTTGTTCGTGGTCCTCGGTGAGAACCGCGCGGGTCGCGGTCCGCTTGCCTCCGGTGCGGTCCTCCCACTCGTCCATCAGCTGGTTGAGCTCCGCGCGCTTGCTGGTCTTGAACTCGATGAGCTGGACGAACTGCATGCCCTTCGGCACCGGTCCGGCCGCCTCGTCCCGGAGCATCCCGCGAACCTGCTCGCGCAGCTCCGGTGTGTCCTCGTGGCCGTGCGCGGACGCCGCGTGCTCGGCGGCGGCCCGCACCACCTCTTCTTCCTCGCCGGTGATGGTGAGGGAGCAGTTGATCTCGCTCGGGGTCTCTCGGCAGTCCGCTGCTTTCCTCGTCATCGTCCTTCCCTCCTCGTGCTGCTCAGCCACGCGGTCTCGCGCTCGTACTGCGGATTCGGGTGCGCCGCGACGCCCTGCACCAGCGGCGTCAGCGCGTGCGAACCGGGCCAGGTCCACTCGACGTCGTGGGTGATGAGCCCGCTGCGGTGGAGGTGTGCCAGGACGAGCGGCCGGTGATCCCACTTGGTGTCGCCCGCGATCTCCAGGAACAGCAGGTGCCCGGTCCGGCGCAGCACCCTGGCGATCTCCGAGGCGGTGCGTTCCGCGCGTCCCAGCGCGAACCGGCAGACCACGACGTCGAACGCCCGGTCCGGGAACGGGAGCTGTTCCGGCTCCGCATAGACCTTCTCCGCCGGAAGCGGCAACTCCGCTTCGCGCAGTTCCGGACCGGATCCCACCAGTGCCAGGTGGCTGACGTGCTGGTACGCGGGCAGGTCGCTGAGACGGCGGGACCCGATGTCGAGCACCCGGCCGGATGCCCGCCGCTCGGCCCGCGCGCGGAAACGGTTCAACGGCCCGGACGGATGCTGTCCGCGCTCGTCCAGGCTCGTGCTCGACCGGAGTTCCGACATGGCCGCAGCATGGGCCGGTCTCCGGCAGCGAACCAGGGGCTTTGGTCCGGTGCGTCGCCGCTCGCGGAGGTCTTCTCCGGGGAGGGCTTGCGGAGGGCGAGGACTCCGATCAGCGCCAGGGCGAAGCCGGGGATCGTGGTGAGCTGGAAGGGCTGATCGAGCGCGAGGGCGCTCCAGGCCGCGGCGACCGCGGGGGTGAGGAAGAGCAGCGCGCTGACCGCCAGCGACCCCGAGCGGTCCAGGACGAGCAGGTAGCAGCCGTAACCCCCGACGAACGGGAGCAGGACGAGGAAGACCACGGCGGTCCAGAACGCGGGCGTGGCCGGCGGGGTGACATCACCACCGCCCGCCGCGGCGACGACGCCGAAGCCCGCCAGGGCGGCGGCCGACTGCACGGTCAGCGAGTCGAGCAGGTCGTGGCCCTTCGGGCGGGGCTTGCGGTCGCCGAGCAGCGTCGCGGCGGTCAGGCCGATCGTGCCGGCGACGACCGCGAGCGCGCCCAGAGCGCCGCCGCCCGTGCCGAGGTCGGCGACGACGACCAGACCCACCCCGGTGATCCCGGCCGCGAGCCCGAGAACCCTTCGCTTGCCCAGGGGTTCGCGCGCGATCCTGCTGGTGATCACCGCGACGAGGACGGGTTGCAGGGACGCGATCAGCGCGCTGGTGCCCGCGGGCACGCCCAGGGACGCGCCGTGGAAGACGCCGGAGAGGTAGACCGCCTGGCCGAGGACGCCCAGCACGATCTCGTGGACGAGGAACGCGCGCCCGTACCTCCGGCGCCTCACGATCGCGATGACCAGCAGGACCGCGGTCGTCACGGCGTAGCGCCAGAACAGGGAGGTGTTGGCGTCGGCGCCCGTGCCCGCGGCCATGCCCGCACCCACGAAGCCGGAACTCCAGAAGACGACGAAACCGAGCGGAAGCAGTGCTCTCATGCTCGCCAAGTAACCATACCGGTCGGTATACTCGCAGTATCCAGTTTCCGGAGGGAGTGATGGTGGTGCGGACGGCGAACCCGGACACCCCGGCGGGCAGGAAGATCCTCGAAGTCGCCGGAGTGCTGTTCTACGAGCGGGGCATCGGAGCGGTCGGGGTCGACCTGATCGCCGAGGAGGCGGGCACCACCAAGAAGACCCTCTACGACCGGTTCGGGTCCAAGGACGCGCTGGTCGCCGCCTACCTCAAGCGCCGCGAGCAGCGCTGGGAGGAATTCCTCGACGAGTGGATGCGCGCCCGCGCGCCGGAATCGGGGGTCGGCCGGGTGCTGGCCGTTCTCGATGCGGAGGAGGCGTGGTGGGGCGGCAGCAGGCGCGGCTGCGCGTTCGTCAACGCCCACGCGGAGCTGGGGGAGGGCGATCACCCCGGTCGCGAGGTGCTGCGCGGGGCCAAGCTCCGGGCCCGCGCGAAGTTCATCGCCCTGCTCGCGGAGGCGGGCTTCCCGGACGCCGAAGTCCTGGGTCCGCGCGTCCACATGGTCTACGAAGGCGCGATGGTCAACCTCACCGTCGGAGGAATGCCCGAAGCCTTCGACGAGGCCCGAGAAGCGATCCGGGCCCTGGTCCAGCCCTGAACGTCAGTCCTGGAGGCCCTGTGAGGCAGGGTCCGGTTTTGGGTGATGTCCGGGAGGTTGGTCAGTGGGGTGGGGAAGTTTTCATGAAAACTTCCCCACCCCACTCACCAACCTCCCGGACACGAGATGTCCTCGGTTTGGACTGAAACTGGGAGGTACCGGAGGTTTCAGTCCTTCAGGTGGCCAGCGGTGAACGTCTGCGTTGGGGCGTTCCGTCGCGTCCGGGGAGGTCGGCGGGGTGCGGCCGTGATCCTGCTCCTGTTCTGGTTCTGGTGATGCGAAGGACTCATATGCTGGGGGTGCACATTCCGCTGAACGGAGGAGCGCAGTTCGTTGGTCGAGACAGTCGAGCCCAGGCCCGGTTACTTCGAGAAGATCGGGGAGGGCCGGTACAAGCCGACCGCGCACGTGGGCGGAGCTTGGCGCACCGACGAGCAGCACTTCAGCCCGCTGGGCGGGCTCATCGTGCACGCCATCGAGCAGGCCCGGGCCGCTGCCGGACGCCCTGACCTGCTGCTGAGCCGGATCAGCTTCGACATCCTCGGTCAGATCGGGCTGGAGGACTTCGACATCCACGTCGAGACCGTCCGCCCGGGCAAGACCATCGAGCTCACCGAGGCCACCGTCGTCATCGGCGGACGGGCGGTGGTGCGGGCTCGCGCATGGCTGCTGGCGGCAGTGGACACCGACGTCGTCGCAGGCGGTGGGCCCGCCTCGTTGACCCCGCCGGAGCAGGTGCAGCCCTGGGCGATGGATTCGGTGTGGTCCGGGGGCTTCATCGAATCGCTGCGCACCCGGGTCATCGGCGAACCCCGGCCGGGCCGCACGACCGCGTGGGTGAGCACCGGGCACGACCTCGTGGCGGGGGAGCGGGTCAGCTCGCTGGCCTCGTTCGTCGCGCTGATCGACACGGCCAACGGCATCGCCGTGCGGCAGGATCCCACCGAGTGGATGTTCCCCAACGTCGACCTCACGATCCACCTCCACCGCCAGCCCGAAGGCGAGTGGACCGGCCTCGACACCTCGGTCACCTTCGGCGGCACCGGTCAGGGCCTGACCACGACTGAGCTGCACGACGTCGGCGGGCCGGTGGGCCGTGCGGAGCAGATCCTCACGGTGCGCCCGTTCGCGATCTGAACCCGGGTTTCCTAGGGGTTGTTGCGGGGCGGCGCGCGGGCGGTGGGTGCCGCTCGAATCGGCCGTCTGGTCGGCGGGATTCGACCGGTGCGCGGCTTTTTTGGTGAATTCCTGACAAGGTGGCGAGTTCGAGGGTTCCTTGCGGGAACATCCGCAGCTGCAGATGATCCTTCGCAGCGAGAGGTGTTCTCGGATGAAGACCCGATTAGCCGGCGTGACCGCCGCGCTCCTGGCCGGGGCCGTCACGTCCTTCGTCGCACCCGCGGCGGTGTCCGCTCCTGCCGCGCCCGCTCCGGCAGCCGATGGTTGCTACAGCTGGAGCAAGACGCTCAGCGAGGGCGCGTCCGGCGATGATGTGCGCAACCTGCAGATCCGCGTGTCCGGTTATCCCGGCAGCGGCGGAAGTCTGGCCATCGACGGCGCTTTCGGCCCCGGCACCAGGGACGCGGTCGCGCGGTTCCAGGAGGCCTACGGGTTGCCCGCCGACGGTGTGGCCGGGGAGTCGACCTTCGCCAAGATCTACGAGCTGCAGGACGACGACTGCACGCCGGTCAACTTCGACTACTCCGAGCTCAACAACTGCAACTCCGACTGGTCCGGCGGCAAGCTCTCCGCGGACGAGGCCAAGTCCAACGCGTTGGTGACCATGTGGAAGCTGCAGGCCATGCGGCACGCGATGGGCGACGCGCCGATGCAGGTCAACGGCGGGTTCCGAAGCGTGTCCTGCAACGACTCGGTCGGTGGCGCCCCGAACAGCCGCCACCTCTACGGCGACGCCGCCGACCTCGGCGCGGGATCGCAGGGCTTCTGCGCGCTGGCCCAGCAGGCGCGCAACCACGGCTTCGGCGAGATCCTCGGACCGGGCTACCCGGGGCACGACGACCACGTGCACGTCGCCGGCGGTGCTGACACCTGGTCAGCGCCGGACTGCGGTATCTGACAAGTGCTTTCGCGTCGCGGGCACCCGGGGTGACGTGGTGGGGGTGGGGAAGTTCTCATGAAAACTTCCCCACCCCCACCACTCGCCGGGTGCCCGCAGTGCGCGGGTAGGTGAACGACAGGTGTTCGCCCCATGATCGCGAGGTGTTACGCGGGTGTGGCGGGCATGACGTGTGACGCGACTATCCGTTGTCGCCGCTAACAATCGGGCTCCGCGTGCGACATACTGGTTGAAGCTTCCACGGGTTGTGGGAAGCGTTTCGCGGGAAGTCGGCCACCAGAACAGGTGCGCATCGCCGAACCCGCTGCTCCTGCGAGAACCACCGACCCGGTTCGCCGCGCCCCGAAAGCGGCGGACCGGTGCACCACCCTGCTTTCGAGCACGACCTCCGCCGACCGCCGTCAGCAGCGGGCGCGGGGGTGGCAGACGCGGGCCGCACCCGCTCCACATCGCGGCCCGCCCCTGGCCGGGCGCGGACCGAACCCCCAGTCGGACCCCCGGTCAGCGAGGAAGCGGGCCGGGACCCTGTTCCCCCTGGGTCCCGACTCGTGAATCCCCCAGTGGGGATTGAGCGGGTCGGACGGAGTGAATCCCCCAGCCTCCGTTCCGGCCCGTTCACCTGGTTCGCCGATCGCGCGAGCGGTGGTGCGGAAAAGGGCAATGGGCTCATTCCGCATCGGTAGTCCGGGAATTGCTAGGCGGGCGGTTCGATTCCGCGGAGATACCCCTTGCCGGTGCATTGGGGGCAGGTGCGCCATTCGGCCATGGTCATGCCGGCTTGCATTTCCTCGGTGGCCTGGATCATGTAGAGGCGCGGCTCGCTGATCTTCTTGAGGCCGCCGCAGGTGAAGCACAGGGCGTTGGGCCCGTTGGCCTCGATACCGGCGTTGTCGCCACCCTCGTCCGACATGCCGTTGATCCTCACACGGGCGGCCCGCCGCCTCGCTGTCGGCCCGGGTTTTCCCTGCAGTACGGACAGCGCGCGAGGGACATGACAGTGGACACCTCGCCGGTGTCGAGCGAGATGAACCGCCTGGCCACCCTGATGTTGCCGGTGCCGTCGCACCCCCGGCATTCCGAGTCCTCTTCCTCGGACATCGCCACCTCCGTCGACTCGACGCTACGCCGGGCGCCCGATCCCGTCGATTCGCGTCAACCCAGAGTTGACTCAACATGGAACGTCAACCTATGGTTGACGTATGACCGAGAAGCAGGTTCCCCAGAACATCCGTCTCGGCGACCTCATCGCCGGCATCAAGAAGAGCAACGGCGACGAGCTCGCCCAGCTGGAAGGCGCTGTGATCGTCGCCGACCACCTCGGTGAACTCGCCGACCACCTCATCGGCCACTTCGTCGACCAGGCCCGCCGATCGGGCGCGTCCTGGACCGAGATCGGTCACAGCATGGGGGTCTCGAAGCAGGCGGTGCAGAAGCGCTTCGTGTCCAAGGGGTCCGATGACTCCGGACTCGAATCAGGCGCCGGATTCGGCAAGTTCACCCCCCGCGCCCGCAACGTCGTCGTGCTCTCGCAGGAGGCCGCGCGCGACGCCGGGAACGACCAGATCCAGCTGGAGCACCTCGTCCTCGGCCTCCTGGGCGAGCCGGATGCGTTGGCCGCCAAGGCCATTCGATCTCAGGACGTGAGCCTCGACGCCATCCGGGACGCCGCGACCGCGGCCCTGCCCGAGCGGGTCGAGGACATGCCCGCGCTGGTGCCGTTCGACGCGTCCGCGAAGAAGGTCCTGGAGCTGACCCTGCGCGAAGCCCTGCGCATGGGGCACAACTACGTCGGCACCGAGCACATCCTGCTCGCACTGCTGGAGAACGAGAACGGCGAGGGGGTCCTGTCCGGACTCGGCCTCGACAAGCGGACCTCCGAAGCCCACATCACGGCCGCCATCGAGGAGATCATGCGCCAGCAGCCCTGAGAGCCCGGCCGCGGGCAGCGGGTGGGCGGTGCGCGCGACCGAAGCTGGGCCATTCGGCCGCTTGTTCTCCTCCTCCTTGCGGGTGAGGCTACGCGGTGGAGGGGTGATGTGGCTTTTGCGCGCGGTCGGCACCTTGGTGTCGGCAGTTCTGCTGGTCGTCGCAGGTTTGGCGTTGCAGCCGAGCGAGACGGTGTCGTTGCCGATCGTCGACCCGGTGCCGCAGCCCGCACCTGAACCTCCGCCCCCTCCGCCGCCCGGGCCCCCGGTGCTCGCGGTCAAGATCGACAACGCCCCGCAGGCCCGCCCGCACACCGGAACCGGTGCTGCGGACGTGATCTACGTCGAGCCGGTCGAAGCCGGGATCAGCCGCTTGATCGGCATTTTCGCCTCGCACACGCCACCCGTCGTGGGCCCGGTGCGCAGCGCCCGCCAGACCGACCTGCGGCTGCTGCCCCAGTACGGCAGGCCCACGCTCGCCTTCTCCGGGGCCGCGCCGGAGCTGCTGCCCGAGATCGGGCGCTCCTCGGTCAACAACGCCTCGCAGCAAACGATCCCCGGTGCCTTCTACCGGGGTGCGGGGGTGGCGCCGCACAACCTGTTCGCGCGGACCGACCGGCTGCCGCCCGGATCCGGCTGGTCGCCCGCCTCCCCGCTGGCGTTCGGGCCCGCCCCGGCCGCCGGCGGAGTGCCCACCGGGCACGAGGAGATCGCCTACCGGTTCGCCCGCGTCGGCTTCGACTGGGACGGGGGGCGCTGGCTGGTGTCGATGGACGGCGAGCCCTACGTGACCACCGACAGCGGTCGCGGCGCTGCGAGCACCGTGGTGCTGCAAGAGGTTCCGGTGTTCAGCTCGGCGTTCCAGGACATCTCCGGGAACGTCTCGCCGTTCGCCGAGACCGTCGGCGGTGGCCGGGCGGTCGTGCTGCGCGACGGGATGAAGTTCAACGCCTTCTGGAACCGCCCCGCACCGGAGTCCGGCACCGCGTTCACCACCGAAGCCGGCGAGCCGATGCAGTTCGCGCCCGGCCAGGTGTGGGTGGTCCTCGTGCCGAAGGCGCCGTGAGAGGGCGAGAAGCACCACACCGCCAGCCTTCGTCGGTGCCAGTCGCTACGCTCGACGGACATGAGCGATCGCCGTTTGCTGCTGGTTCACGCCCACCCCGATGACGAGGCCACCGGGACCGGCGCCACCATGGCCCGCTACAGCGCCGAAGGCGCCACCGTCAGCCTCGTGACCTGCACCAGCGGGGAGCTCGGCGAAGTCGTCGACGACGAGCTCGCGCACCTGCGCGGCGACCCGCAGGCGCTCGGGGAGTACCGGCGCGGCGAGATCGAGCGCGCCCTGGTCGAGCTCGGCGACATCCGTCAGCACTGGCTGGGAGGCCCTGGCCGCTTCCACGACAGCGGCATGGCCGGTGAGGACGCCAACAACGCCCCGGGCGCCTTCGCCACCGCCGACCCGGCCGAGGTGACCCGCGCCATGGTCGCGGTCCTGCGCGCCGAACGGCCGCAGGTCGTCGTCACCTACGACCGGAACGGCGGCTACGGCCACCCCGACCACATCGCCGCCCACAAGGCGCTCATGGGCGCTCTCGAACCCGCTGCCGACCCGGCCTACGAGCCGGAGCTCGGCGAAGCGTGGGAGGTGCCCAAGGTGTACTGGACGGCGATGCCGCGCTCACTGCTCAAGCGCGCGGTCGAGGAGGGTTTCCTGGACGCCGACTCGGTCGCCGCGTTCGAGCCGAGCACGGTTCCGGACGAGGAGCTGACCACGCAGGTCGACGGGCGGGCGTTCCACGCCAACAAGCTCGCTGCGCTGCGCACCTACCGCAGCCAGGTCAACGTCGACGACGACGGCTTCTTCGCGAAGATGGTCAGCAGCGAGGAGTTCGGCCGCGAGCACTACCTGCTGGTCCGGGGCGAGCGCGGCCCGGGAGAAGGGCCGTTCGGCTGGGAGACCGATCTGTTCGCGGGCCTGAGCTGATCAGGACCCCGGAGGGGAGCTCAGACGTCTTCTGGCGGCGGTGAGTTCGCCAGAAGACGCCTGCGCGGAACAGATCCTCAGCCTGCGGCGAGCCGCGAGCGGTCGGCGGGTGCCGGCGGCCGCGGCCACGGGCCGAGCTCCGGCAGCTCACCGGCGGGCAGGCGCTGGGCGGGACGTCCGGTCAGCCACGCGGCCAAATCCCGTGCCCGGCCGGTGATCTCGACGTCGGCCACCGGGCTGATCTCACCGTCGGGAGACCAGCGGCGCGGACCGTCGGTCTGGCGCAGCGCGACACCGGTGGGCAGGCGTGGCAGCAGGAATTCGATGATGTGGTGGCAGAACTCCTCCGTCCACTCCTGCGGCCCGACGCCCAGGTCGAGGTCGACCAGGTGGATCCACACCTCGCGCCAGCGCATCAGCACGATCCCGGCGAGGTCGCCGTTGCGGAAGCGCACCGGTCGTTCCCAGTCAGCGGGGGAGGCGTGCGACCACACGGCTTCCAGCACGCCGATGTGGCGGTTCAGGCCGTCGTGGTGGGAGAAGGCGTTCCCGCCGGAGAGCCCTTCGATGATGGCGTCGCGCTCGGCCTGGCCGCCCTCGTAGGCGTCGACGAGTTCACCGTTCAGCGCCAGCGAGCAGACCCGTGCGAAGGCCCGGGCGTTGTCGGTCAGATGTGCCAGCACGTGCCCGCGGGACCAGTCCGGCAGCAGTGAGGGGGCGGCCACCTGCTCATCGGTGAGCGTGGCGGTGAGGCCGAGCAGCCGCCGGTGGCCCTCTGCAACAGCTTTCAACGGAGGCATCACGCGGCGTGATCCTAGGTGCGGATCGGCGATTTGAAACCACTCAGGCTCGATCGGTACCCGAAAGAGGACTTCCGGGCGGTTATACAACCGTGTTGTGCGGAAACAGGATTCGTGCGTTCTGCGGTGTCCGGGCCTCGCGCCGGATTGTTTGATCAGCGAAAGGTCAAGCAACCGAGCAGAGGAGGCTGCGCGTGGCGATGCGACGCGTGCGATTACGGAGGACGCTCGCCGTCGCGGCGAGTGTGCTGGTCACGGGCACGGCAGTGGTCGTCGGAACGTCGACGGCGCAGGCGTCTCCGGTGGCCTGGGGGTCCTGTGATGACGCCGCGCTGGAGGAAGTGCCCCTCACCGAGCGGTACCTGTTCAGCTGCGCCGAGTACCCGGTGCCGGTCGACCACGCCGATCGCAGCAGGGGAACCGTCGACATCGCGATGATGCGGCGGGCCGCGACCGAGGAGTCCGGGCGGATCGGCTCGCTGTTCCTCAACCCCGGTGGTCCCGGCGGTGCCGGGTTCGACATGCCGGTCGGCGCCGTCGATCGCTTCGACCCGGCCGTGCTGAAGCGCTTCGACATCATCGGCTTCGACCCGCGCGGCATCGACCGCAGCGCCCGGATGCGGTGCTTCCGCAACGCCGAGCAGGCCGAGAAGGTCCTCGGGCGCATGTCCTCGGTGCCGGTCACCGAGAAGCAGATCAGCACCACCATGGACGCCTACGGCGATTACGGCGAGGCGTGCGCGAAGAACGCCGGCGAGCTCCAGCGGCACATGAGCACCGCCGACGTCGCCGAGGACCTGGACCTGATGCGTTCCGGAGTCGGCGACGAGCAGCTGAACTTCGTCGGCTTCTCCTACGGAACGCTGCTCGGCGCGACCTACGTCAACATGTTCCCGGAGCGCAGCCGCGCGATCGTGCTCGACGGCAACGTCGATCCGGCGCTGCGCACCGCTGACGGCGTGCAGTACGACCGCGAGCGGGCGGGTGGTTTCGAGCACGCGCTGGAGGGCTTCCTCCAGCGCTGCGCCGCCGAGGGGGCCCGGTGCGCCTTCGGTGAGGGGGATGTGCGGGCGAAGTTCGACGAGATCCGAAACACCCTGCGGCGCGGGCCGATCACCATGCCGGACGGATCGCAGATCACCCTGGGCCAGTTCACCGACGGCGTCAGCAGCGCGCTCTACGACCCGGAGGAGTTCCGGCAGCTGGCGAGCGATCTGCAGGCGCTGCACCTGCAACTGCACCCGAAGGCCGGGCTGGTCCCGGAGCTGCTGCGAGTGCTGAAGCTGCCGTCCGGCAAGCACCGCTTCGACGGTGCCGGTGATGCCGATGAGTCCTACGTCGACGACTCGTACTTCGCGGTGAACTGCACCGACAAGCCGATTCCGAAGAAGCCGGAACGGGTTCCGGCGATCGCCGCGCAGTGGGAGGAGGAGTCGCCCACCTTCGGGCGCAACCAGGCGTTCAGCGACCTCGCGGCGTGCTCGCAGTGGCCCCGGACCAGTCCCGGGGTGCACCGCGGCCCGTGGGCGCACCAGGCCGCCAACCCGGTGCTGCTGTTCGGCAACTACTACGACCCGGCGACCCAGTACGAGTTCTCCCAGCGGATGGAGAAGGAATTGGGCAACGCGCGGTTGGTCAGCGTCGACGCGTTCGGGCACTGCATCCTCGGCGACAGCTCGTGCGCCGACAGCCGTGCCGCCGACTACCTGATCAACCTGCGGGTTCCGCGGCCGGGCGAGGTCTGCCGGCCGGATTCGCAGCCGTTCTAGCGAAAACCGCGCGAGGCCGTCGCTCCGAGGAGAAGGAGCGACGGCCTCGCATCGGTGTGGGTCGATGCGCCGGTCGCCTCTCGGCGATGTGCGCGACGCGGCTCCAGCCGGACGGTGTTCCGCGAAGGCAGTGGTTGAGGCCCGGGGACGCAGTGCGCATCGACCAGTGGTGTCAACGGCGAACGGTCTCCGGCTGTTCCGGGCACATCGGTGAGCTCGCTCTCATCGCTGCGACTCATTCGATTTTGCGGGTCACCGAAAAGAGCATTTGGCGAAATGGAAAGGCTAATTCCTCCGCGCCCCGCCCTTTTGTGCATTCGACGTCGTCGGTAGTGTCGTTTCCAGTTGAAGGGGAGTAGTCCGCGAATTCGCGGTCGACATGCTGGTGCGCCGTTTTCGCACCCGGTCGCGAGCCTTGGGGTTCGAGGTGGGCGAGACCTTCGGAATTGCCGGAAGGTGTGTTCCCATCATGCTGGGCAGTGTTGCGCTGAGTTCTGCCGCCATTTTCGTCGCCGAACTCGGTGACAAATCGCAATTGCTGGCGATGACGTTCGCCACCCGATACCGCTGGTGGCAGGTGCTGCTGGGCATCACCGTCGCCACCGCCGTCGTGCACGCCCTCTCGGTGGCCCTCGGGTTCGGGCTCGGCGAGCTCATGCCGACCGAGTGGATCGCGCTGCTGGCCGGCGTCGCGTTCCTGTTCTTCGCAGCCTGGACGCTGCGCGGCGACCACCTCACCGAGGACGACAAGCGCAAGGCGTCGCGGAAGTTCGGTTCCGCGGTGCTGGTGGTGACGCTGGCCTTCTTCCTCGCCGAGCTCGGGGACAAGACGATGCTCGCGACCGTCACGCTCGCGACCCACCACGACTGGCTCGGCATCTGGATCGGCTCGACGGTCGGGATGGTGCTTGCCGATGGGCTGGCCATCGGGGTCGGCCTGCTCCTCGGGCGTCACCTGCCGGAGAAGGCCATCCGCTACGGCGCCAGCGCCCTGTTCGTCCTCTTCGGCGGCTGGCTGATCATCGACTCCCTCCTCGTGCTGAACGGGTGATCGCGGATACCCGGGGCAACCCGTGACTCCCGCGGACGGTGTTCGTTAGCGGGGTGAGCACGGCGAAGGGACCGCGATGACCTGGATGATCTACGGCGCGAACGGCTTCACGGGTCGGCTCGTGGCCGATCTGGCGGTCGAACGCGGTGAACGCCCGGTGGTCGCCGGTCGCGATCCCGGCAAGGTGGCCGCTTTCGCGGCGCCGCGCGGACTGGAATCGCGGATCTTCGACCTCTCCGAACCCGCCAGGGTCGCCGAGATGCTGCACGACATCGACGTCGTCGCGCACTGCGCGGGACCGTTCTCGGCGACGTCGGCGCCGATGGTGCAGGCGTGCCTGCTGTCCGGCACCCACTACCTGGACATCACCGGTGAGATCGACGTCTTCGAATCGATCTTCGCCCGGCACGACGAGGCCCGCGACGCCGGTGTGGTGCTGCTGCCCGGTGCGGGCTTCGACGTGGTGCCCACCGACTGCCTGGCCGCCATGGTCGCCGCAGAGCTGCCCGGGGCGACCAGCCTCGACCTCGCGTTCCAAGCGGGCGGGCGGATCAGCCCCGGGACGCTCAAGAGCGCCCTGGAAGGCGCCGCCCTGGGTGGGCGCGCCCGCGTCGACGGCGAGCTGCGCGCGGTCCCGCTGGCGTGGCGGCGGCGCGAGGTGACGTTCCCGTCCGGCTCGCGGCAGGTGACCTCGCTGCCCTGGGGAGATGTGGCGTCGGCGTACCGCAGCACCGGGATCGGCACGATCACGACCTTCACGCGTCTCCCCGTGCCGGACTTCGGCGACAGACCGAGCGAGCTGACCCGGGCGCTGCTGGGCTCCGGTCCGGTGCAGCGCGCGGGCAAGGCGGCGATCAGCGCCTTCGTCAAGGGACCGGGACGCGCGACCCGCTCCCGCAGCTGGGTCGAGGTCTTCGCCGAAGCCACCGATGGTCGGGGCAAGTCAGTGTCGGCGGCCCTGATCGGCCCGGACACCTACGACATGACCGCCGATTCCGTGCTGCGCGCGGTCAGCGCGCTCGCAGCCGAGTCGCCGGCCCCCGGCGCCCACACGCCCTCCACGGCCTTCGGCCGCGACTTCATCCGCCGCCTGCACGGGGTCAAGATCATCGAACCCGCCTGAGCGCTCACGCGGGCAGGACGCGGAGCATTCCCGGGTTGGGGTTCTCGTGGTGCAGGAACTCCAGGTGCGGGCCTTCGCCGGTGGGTGGGCGCAGGGAGGCGAACTCGGCGTGCTCGGCGACGATGTCGTAGTCGAGCTCCTCGGCCCACGCCCTGGCCTGCTCGCGGGGGTCGGTGGCGTCCACGACCACGGCGGCGAGCGGGCCCGTGCAGGCGTAGGCCTTGCGCGGTTCGAGGACGCACAGCTCGTTGTCCTCGATGTCGCTCATCACCACCCACGGCACCTCGGTGCTCTGGCCGATGTCGGCGAACCGGGCGCCGTGGTTGAACAGCCGTTCCACGGTGTGGGTCTGGTCGCCGTGCGTTTCGCTGCGCAGATCCAGGTGCACCGCGTTCTGCCCGCTCTTGGGCCCGGTCGCGGGCACGAATCGCAGGTGAGCGCCCGGTCCGTCGGGGCGGACCTCCGCCTCGCCCTCCACGGTCCAGCCGAGCACCTCGGCCCACCAGCGCGCCAACCGCTCCGGCTCCTGCGCGGCGAACTCCACCACCAACGCCATACCGGCAAACTACCCGAAGCGGACGTGAGCGCCGTCTCGAAAATGCGGTTGGCATCCGGTCGAACGATCGCCGAGGCTGGACGCATGGAGATCAGGGAGGCCGGGACGGCCGATTGGGGCGCGATCTGGCCGTTCATGCGGCAGATCGTGGCTGCGGGGGAGACCTTCTCGTGGGAGCGGGACCTGGACGAGCAGCGGGCCCGGGAGCGCTGGTACCCGCAGTCACCGGGGCGGACCGTGGTGGCCGTCGAGAACGGGGAAGTGCTGGGAACCGCGATCTCCGCGCCCAACCGGGAAGGTCCGGGAGCGCACGTCGCGACCGCGAGCTTCATGGTCAACCCGGCTGCGGGTGGTCGCGGGGTCGGCCGTGCGCTGGGGCGGCACGTGCTCGACCGGGCGCAGGCCGACGGCTTCCGGGCGATGCAGTTCAACGCCGTCGTCGAGACCAACACCCGGGCCGTCGAGCTGTGGCGCTCGCTGGGCATGGAGATCGTCGCGACGCTGCCCGAGGCCTTCGACCACCCGGCGCACGGGCGCGTCGGCCTGCACGTCATGTACCGCCTGTTCTGACGGCTCCCGGTCGGTCGATCCCCCCTTGGTGGCCGGGTGAGGTCAGAGGCCGTTGCGGAGGTCGGTGAGGAGGGGCTCCAGCGCTTGTTCCTCCTCGACTGCTCTGGCGGTGTTGGCCATGAGGTCGGCGAGCTGCGGGTCCCAGGGCGTGGGGACCGGGGAGCCGATGAGGTTGGGCAGGTCCGTGCGGTGCTCGGCCGCGTGGTCGAGCGCGGCGCGGTAGTCGTCCGCTGACATCCGCCACGGCCTCGCGCCGTGGCGTTGCGCGGTGAGCGCCGCGGCGATCCCCGGCCAGTCGAAGTCGGTGTGCACGTGCAGCGCCGCGCCGTCGCGGGTCAACCGCTCCAGCAGCTCCCGCGCCGCCGTCGTGGGCGCGCCGGACAGGCAGATCACCGGGTGGCGCAGGCCCTCCCGGATGGCCGCCTCCAGGAGACGCGGGTGCTCGCAGACCGCGATCGCGGTTCCCTCCGCGACCAACCTCGCCGGGGCCGCCTCCAGGTCCAGGTGCGTCAGGTGCGCCGGGAGGCCCACCTCGGTGCGGGCGCGGATCCCCGCCGACCAGGCGTCGTCGCCCTCCAACGGCAACGCCCAGGTCAGGGCGGTGGCCGATACCGCGTCGGGGGCCACGCCGCAGCGCTCCCACAAGGTCCGCCGATCGCGGTCGTTGCCGGGTGATTCGACGCCCTGCGCCAGCGCGGCGGCCTTGAGCACGACCCTGCTCAGGGTCGTGCCGTCGTCCAGCGAGTGCGGGAAGCCGGTTCGGCCGGCGAGCGTCGCGCGCGAGGTCCAGTCCTGCGGCGGCTCGCTCAGCGACATCGCCGTCAGCACGCGGGCTGCGGCGTGCGTGATGCCGGTCAGCTCGGGCTCGGCGACCCGCCCGTACTGACGCATCCACCGCAGCCACGCCCCGGCCCAGGACGCGCTCGCGAGTCCGTGCTCGTCGAGCACCCCCAGCAGCTCGTCGGGCTCCTCGGAGGTGGGCTCGGCCGCCACCACGGCCGAACCGTGCAGGACCTCCAGCGCCGGGGAAAGCCCGACGCCGAAGCGGTTTCGCAGTGCTTCGTCCAGTTTGGACACGCTGATCCGGGTTCCCTCGCCCCACATCGGACGCCCGTAGAGCTCGCCGACCGCCGCGCGCGTCGCGTCGTCCGGAAGCTCCAGCCGGAACGTCGGCTTCGAGCCCGAAACCGCTTCGCGCGCGGCGTCCCACAAGCCCCGCAACTCCGGAACGCCCAGCGCGTCCCGGATCTCGTCCGTGCCTGCCACGGTGCGACCTCCGATCGAGATGTCCGGTCAGGAGTTGGGGCGCTGCAGGTCAGTGCCCGTCCAGGTGGTGTGCGTGGTCGCGATCCCGTGCCCGCTGCGCGGCCGCAGCACGTCGTAGATGTGCATCTTCGGGATCTTCGGCGACACGCCCCAGCCGGAGGGCCACGTGATCAGCCAGTCCATGTCCAGGTCCACCAGCAGCCCCAGCATCCGCGCGATCGTCGGATCGTCGAGCCGCTCGAACGCCTCGTCCAGCAGCACCAGACGCAGCGGACCGCGCCCGTCGGAGGCGACGCTGACCGCGTCGTAGAACGCCGCCGCGGCCGCGAACAACGTCACGTAGGAGATCAGCCGGGTCTCACCGGAGGACAGCTGCCGCAGGCGGCGCACCCGGGGCTTGCTGTCCGGGCCCGTGTCGCGGACCCGGACGGTGAAGGCGAACCACGACCGGTAGTCCAGCGCGCGGGCCAGGATCTCGGCGTAGCCGCCCGAAGCGCTGTCGCGCTCGGACTCGATGAGATCGGTGAACACCCTGCGCAGCAACGCGTCCTGGTCGTCGCTGCGGTTCGCGAACGGGGTCCGCACCAGGTCGATGGCCTGCTTGATGTCGTCGCCCAGCGCCGCCGACGGCTGCCAGTCCAGCTGGACGTGCACGCCCTGGCTGGAACGGGCGCCGTCGAGGACCTCGTTCATCCGCTTGCACAGGTCCTCGGCGATGGTCATCTGCCCGCGCAACCGCTCCGCCAGATCCCGGATCAGGTAGTCGGCGAAGATCGACTGGTACCGCTCGTTGAGGTATCCGCGCTGCTCGCCGAGCCGCTCGGACACCCGGCGGGCGGCCTCCGCGACCGGCTGCGGGCCCTCCTCGCCGGTGACCGTCACGGTCAGCAGGCCGTGCTGGTCGGCGGCGGTGATGTCGTAGTTGCCGCTGAGCGAGTGCTGCAGCGTCTGCAGCCGGTTGAGCACCGTGGACTCGGTCGAGCCCTTCCGGTCGGAGCCGGCCAGCAGCTCCGCGGCCTCATCCAGCTCCCCGGGCTCCTCGGCGACGTCCGCGGCCGCCCACAGGCCCGGGATGTCGAGGGCGCGGCGGAAGGCCGTGGTGGCCGACTCGGCGTCCTGCTCCCGGCCCGCCAGCTGGGACTGCTTGTTCTCCAGCTGCGTCTCCAGCCGCGCCGCGGCCTCGCGCAGCGAGCTGATCCGCTCGCGCTCCTGCGGCAGCTTCTCCCGCAGCTCGGCGCGTTCGCGCTCCAAACCGCTGACCTTGTCGGCGACCTCCTGCGCCGCACCACCAACGGCCGAGGTCAGCTCGGTGAGACCGCTTGCCTGCTCGGCGTATTCGGCGCTGCGGCGCTCGGCCTGCGACTCCGCTTCCATCCGGTCGGCGACGGCGACGTCGTGGTGCAGCGAGATCTCGCGCAGCTCCGCCAGCGTGGGCAGGCAGCGCGACTCGATCGCCTCGCGGAGCGCGTCGATGCCCGAGCGGGCTTCACCGGCCGCCCGGTGCGCGGCGTCGAGGGCCTGGGTCTCGGCGGGCAGCCCGACCTCGCCCGCGGCGCGGACCAGTTCGCCCTGCGCGGCCTGCCAGCGCTGCTCGACCTCCAGGTGCTGCTCGCGGAGCTGCACCACCTGGCGCTCGGCGTCCTCGGCGGTCTCGATGGCGGTGGTCAGCTTCGCCTGGGCGGTCAGCAGATCACCGTCGTCGGGGAACCCCTCCAGGTGCTGCTCCAGCGCACTGGCGTGCTCACCGGCTTCGCGCTGCCGGCGCTCGGCCTCGCCGATCGCCTCGCGCAGCCGCGCCAGCTCGTCCTCCAGCTCCGCGATCCGGCGCGACCGCGCGTCCTCGCGCGCTCCCGCTCCCACGTACTCGGCGGCGTCCTTGCGCCAGGCGCCGGTCAGGACACCGGCCTTCCACGAGCCGTCGGTGGACACCGAAAGCCCTGTGCCACCACCGGTCGACACGGTCGCGAGCAGCCCGGCGACCCGCTCGCGCGGTACCGGGGACTCGGCCACCGCGGCGGGGGAGAGCAGGGCGGCGAGCGTGCCGCCGGAGTTCGGGTCGACCGGAGCGGCGGGCGAGGCGAGCAGGTCGGCCAGGCCGGGCACCTGCCCGTCGGCGGTGACCCAGGCGTTGAGCAGGCCGCTGGACTGCAACGCGGCTTCCAGACCCGCGCGATCGGCGTCGTTGAGCGACGAGGCGAAGTCGACCAGCTCGTAGAAGGCGCGGCCCCGCGACGGGTCCCGCTCGGCCTCCGCCCAGGAGGGCAGTTCGGGGCGGCGTTCGTGGCCGGCCCGGAGCTCGGCGAGCTCGCTCTCGCGCTCGCGGCTCTCGACCTGGAGCTCGGAGATCTCCTGCTCCACGGCCGACACCGCGCGCCGCGCCTCGTGCAGCTGGGGACGGGCCCACTGCCTGGCCTGCTCGCGGGCCTTGCGGCTCGCCCCGCGGTCGTTGCTCAGGTCCTCGGCGTTCGGCGGTTCCGGGGCGGGCTGCTCGGTCGCGGCCGGCCACTCGGTGGCCCACTTGCGGGCCAGTTCCACCCACACCGCGGCGGCATCGGCGAGCTCCTGCTGCGCCTGGTTGCGGCGGCCGGAGGCTTCGGTGAACGTCAGCTGCGCCTGCCTTGCGTTCCGCTGCAGCTCGGTGACCTGCGCCTGCTCGTCGTCGAGCTCGCGGGCCTGCTGGTGCAGCGCGAGGGTCAGCGCGGCGCGCTCGCGCGCCTCCGTCGCCGCCTGGGCCGAACTGCCCACCACGCCGCGGAACTGGGCGGCCAGCGCGTCGGGGTCCAGCTGCGGCGGCTGGTAGCGGTCCACAGTGGTCGGTTCGGCGTCGGCTTCCGGTGAGGTGCGCACCGAATCGCTCTCGGAGACCAGCTCGGCGGCCGGAACCGGTGGGGGCTGCGGCACTCCCGAACCGCCGAGCCCTGCGGTGCCCAGCTGCTGACCGGCTCGCGTCGCGGCCTGCCCGGCCGCCTCGGCGTCACCGGCGAGCCTGCGCAGCACGCCCAGCACGGACTCCGCCGAGCGGTTCTCCTGCGCCCGGTGCCGGGTCGCGGTGTCCAGAGCGGAAACCGCTGCGACGCGGGCACTCTCGACCAGCTTCTCGCGGTCGCGCAGGTTCTGCAGCTCCGAGTACGCCGGGTGGGAGCGCAGCGCGTCGATGCTCGACTCCAGCTCGCCCTCGCGCTGCTCCAGCTCGGAGATGGTGCGCTGCGCGGTCTCCCGGGCCTCGCGCTTGCCGGTGAACTGCTCGTCCAGGCTCCCGAGCTCCTTGCGCAACGAGGCCAGCTTCTGCTGCGCGGTGCGCATCGACTCCGCGCGGTCGCGCAGCGCGCCGAACGCGTAGCCGGAGTAGGTGGTCAGGAACGCCGTCAGCGCCTTGTCCGCGCCGGTGAGCCGGACGATGTTCTCCCGGATCGACTCCAGGTCGTCGAACGAGGTGGCCAGCCGCTCGATCAGGCCCGCGTCCAGCGGCGGGAGCGCGTCGGAAAGGATCTGCTCCAGCTGCCCCTCCAGCACCTTCAGGCCCACGTCGGGATTGCGCAGGGTGCGCTGCAGGTGCAGCAGGTCGCCGTAGCGGGCTGCGGGCACGCCGTAGACGGTGGCGGCGACCTTCGCCCGGAACGACTGGTCGTCGAGCACGCAGTCCGCGCCCAGCAGCTCGCGCAGCTGCGCCGTGCCCAGCGGAACCCGGTCCGCGCCGACGAGGTGCAGGTTGATGCCGACCCGGCGGCCGGTGATGAACCGCCACGAGTCGCTGATCGACTGGGACGTCTTGGACGCCTTGACCCCCAGGCCGCAGGTGAGGAATTCCTCGCCGCCTTCAGGGGTTTCGCGGCGCAGCTCGATCCAGGCGTAGCCGATGCGGTTCGGTCCGCCCGGGTACTCGTCGAGCATCAGACGCCGGATGCTCACCGTGTCGAAGCCCTTCGAGCCCAGCTGGCGCAGGTCGCCGTCCAGGCACAGCGGCAGCAACAGCTCCAAGGTCCGGGACTTGCCGGAACCGTTGGTGCCCTGGAAGATCGCCCGTCCGCCGTCGAGGTCGAACGTCGTCTCCGCGTACTGCCAGATGTTGACGATCCCGCCGCGGTGCAGCCGCCACCGGTGGGCGGACTCCGCAACGGCGGCTTCGGTGTCGTGTGCGCTCACCGGGCTGCCTCTTCCATCTCGTCGAACAATGACCAGCCCGGTGCTTCGGGCGCGGGTGGTTCCGATTCGCGTTGCTGCTGCGATGGTGTCGCGTCCGGCTGCGGGAGCCAGCGGTGCGCGGCCGGGCTCAGCAGCCACGCCCCCTCGTGCTCGCGCAGCAGTCCGAGCCTGCCCAGCAGCTCGATGACCGAGCGCACCAGGTCCTGGTGGTCTTCGGTGGCCTGCCGCGACCAGGCCGACGGGTAGTTGTCGACCAGCTCCTGGCAGACGTCGGCGAAGTCCTGCCAGGTCACCGGATGCCTGCCCGCGGAATCGGGTTCGCCCCGGTCGAGCAGCTCCGGCAGCGCCAGCAGCGCGATGCGCGCGACCGTGCCGGGGCCCGGGAAGGCCAGGTCGGTGAGGTAGTCCTCCGGGTCGCACACCACCACGCCCTCTGCGCGCGCCTCGCCGACCAGGCCGAAGAAGCGCTCCAGCAAACGGGATTCGTTGATGACGTGCTCGCGCAGCCAGCTCGACTGCTCCGGCGGCAGATCCGCGTAGAGCACCACCGGGTCCTCGATCAACTTGCGCCGGACCGCCTGCTCGACATGGCGCGGGCCCGCGGCCGACGCCAGCTCCACCAGCTGCTGCGGGTCGTTCGCCTCGGCCAGCGGACCGGCGACCAGCTGGCCCAGCATGTCGGTGTCGATGGTGATCAGCGCTTCGGCGGCGGACTCGGCCGTCACCGACCCCTCGGTCTCGGTGATCACGCCCAGCGAGACCAGGTGCCGCAGCGCGGCCGTCAGCGCGCGCCGGTCGGCCGGGTCGTCGGCGATCTCGACACCGGCCTCGGAGGCCGCCGCCCGCACATCGCTGACCAGCCGGGACAGCAGCACCTGCCTGCCGATGCCGGTGAGCGCCGCCAGGGTCAGCGCGAAGTAGGCGTAACCGCGCGGGCTCAACGCCTCCACGCCGCGCCCGGCGTCCTCGCCCGGACCCGCCTTGTACAGCCGTGCGAAGCGGCGCTCCACGACCAGCCGGTAGCCCAGCAGACCCGAGAAGACGTCCTGCAGGGCGGCGCGCTGGCGGTAGATCATCGGCAGCAGGTCGCCGTCCGGGCCGTCGGCCCGCAGCAGCGGCCTGCGCAGCAGGACCCGGGCGCAGCGCACCACGTTGGCGGCGTCGATGTCGGGCAGCTCTTCGAACGTCGAGATCATCGGGCGGCTCCTCGGGCGGGTTCCTCCGACTCGGGCACTCCGCCGTCGCCGAGGAGTTCCAGGACCGTGTCGCGCAGCGTCAGCTCACCGGACGCGCTGCTGATCCGGGTGTCGTGACCGGGTTCCGGGCGGATGGTCACGCGCAGCCGGTGCACCGGGTCCAGCGCCGAGCCCTGGTCGTCGGAGCCGTCGCGCTGCGCCATCGCCAAGGTCAGCAGTTCGCAGAGCACGTCCAGCGCGTCCTGCGACAGCGTGCGGGCACCGACGTCGGCACCCGCCTCGGCCAGTTCGGCGACCGCCGCGCTGCGTTGCTGATCGGCCTGGCGGGCCTGCTGCAGCAGCGTTTCCTCGGTCATCGGGTCGTCGAGCACCCGCGACGTCCGCCCGCGCGCGCCCCGGTCACCCCTGGTGCGGACGCTGACGGTCACGTCCTGCACCGGCCCGTCGCGCCACGGCACCTTGTCGTTGTCCGAGTCGTAGTCCGGCGCGGGCTGCAGGTGCCGTGCCGAGTGCAGGCCGAAGGCCGCCGCGTAGAGGCGGTGCGAGGTGCGCTCGTCCGCGCCGTCGAACCACTTCGCCAGCTTCAGCAGCTCACCCCGCCTGCCCGGCACCAGACCGCCGCCGGAGGTGGCGCGCTTGACGCTGGCCAGCAGCGAACCGATGGCGCGCGCAGTGGCCTCGCGCAGCGCGGCGACCTGGCTCGGACGGCCGGGGGCGTCGACGAACCAGTCCGTCAGCTCCTGCCAGTCGGCGGGCGTGCGGCCGCGGGCCCGCTCGACGTCGGTGCCCAGCTGGTCGGCCGGGCCGAGCAGCCGCAGCAGCTCGCTGCGCGCCCCCGTCAACCCGGCCAGCGAACCGGCGATGGTCTCGGTGTGCCGCAGCACGTCCTCCACGACCATCTGGATGTACTCGACGAGCAGGTTCCGGAACCCGGAGATCTCGTCCGGCGCCAGCTGGTGGCGGGTCACGACCTGACCCAGGTAGGCGTAGAAGTCGCGGACGGTGGCGGCGAGCTCGGCGTGCTGCAGGAACACCGTGGTGACCTGCTCGGCCAGCCGCTCGCGGGCCTGCCGCGCGGGTTTGGCGCTCGGATCGCGCCGCTCGGCGGCCAGCGCGTCGGAGAGCGCGGAGCCGATGCCGGCCAGACCGCGGTCGATGGCGGGCAGCAGCTCGCGGGAGACCTCGCGGGCGCCCTCGGGCACGCGCAGCAGCGCGTCGACGTCCCGCTGCACGCGCACGGCGAGCTTGCTGACCTGGTAGCGGACGCTGCCGTGCTGGAACTCGGCGATGCTGGAGGCGATCGTCTCGCGCCGGCCGACGACCAGGTTCCCCCACTTGACCAGCTGCTTGAGCCGGTCGATCACCGTGTCCACATCGGACTCGCCGAGGGCCACCCTGCCCTCGCGCTCGGCGGCCGCCAGCGCTGCGGCGACCTCACCGGCGGACAGGTCCGCCAGCAGCGTCGAGGTGAACAACCGCATGATCGCCAGGTAGGTGCGGTGCTCCGGGGCCTGCAGGTAGGCGAACAGCTGCAGGCGCTGGGCGTCGTCCAGCGTCGTCTCGGCAGCAGCCGGCAACGCGTCGGTCGCGTTGCCCGCGACACCGGCGCGCAGCACATCGGCTTCGTGATCAGGGGCCGTCACGGTCCGCCACGATATCCCGTCGCCCGGGCACAGCCGGTCACCTGGCAGGCGGTGATCGGTCGACGGGGCTCGCGGGGTAGCGTGCGGTGCTGATTTCGAGGCTTTCGAGATCCTTTGTCCGGGTGGTGGAGGTGCCGGTGAGCGCGGGACGAGCGGTCGGGCTGCTGCTCGGCGTGGCGGCGGACGCGGCGTTGGGCGATCCGCGGCGCGGGCATCCCGTCGCCCACTTCGGACGCGCCGCCCAGGCCGTGGAGAAGGCGCTCTACCGGGACGACCGCTCCGCAGGAGTTCTGCACGTCGGCGTGCTCGTCGGCGGCACCGCCGTGCTCGGCGCCCTCGTGCAGCGCACCGTCCGCCGCAGCCCCGTGCTGGAGGCGGCCGCGACGGGCGTGGTCACCTGGGCCGTGCTGGGAGGGACGTCGCTGGCCGACGAGGGCACCGCGATGGCGCGGCTGCTGGACGCCGGTGAGATCGACGCCGCCCGGGAGCGGCTCGGCAACCTCTGCGGTCGCGACGCCGCGATCCTCGACGGGCAGGGGCTGGCCCGCGCCACCGTCGAGTCGATCGCCGAGAACACCTCCGACGCCGTCGTCGCCCCGCTGGTGTGGGGCGCGGTCGCCGGGATCCCCGGGCTGGTGGCCTACCGCGCCGCCAACACGCTCGACGCGATGGTCGGGCACCGCTCGCCCCGCTACCGCGAGTTCGGTTGGGCGTCGGCTCGCCTGGACGACCTGCTGAACCTCGTGCCGTCGCGCTTCGCCGCCGCGTTGACCGCGGTGTGCGCACCCGTCGTCGGCGGCTCCGGCGGCGGCGCCTGGTGCACCTGGCGGCGCGACGCCGGGGCGCACCCGAGCCCCAACGCCGGTCAGATCGAGGCGGCCTTCGCGGGGGCGCTGGAGATCCGCCTCGGCGGGCGGACCATCTACGGTCACGTCACCGAGCAGCGCCCGATCATGGGCGAGGGCCGCACGGCCGACGCCGGAGACGTCACCCGCAGCGTCGAGCTCTCCCGCCTCATCGGCACGGTGACCGGGGTCCTCGCCGCCGCAGCAGCTGTCCTCCGCCGCCGCTGAACCTCGTCAAGTCCCAGTTTTAGTCCAAACCGAGCCATGATCATGTCCGAAATGTCGGCTCAGTTTGGACTAAAACTGGGACCTGCCAACGCCGGATCCAACTGAACCTCGGCCGGATCTCCGCAGGCTCAGCTTTCGGAGGGGTTGTTGTTGAGGGCTTCTGCTTCGCGGCGTTCTTCTTCGGCGATCGCTTCGGCCACTGAGGGCTTGCGGCGGCGCTTCGGTGCTCGGGTCTCGGCGTAGCGGGAGCCGGTGGTGGCCTCGGGCGCGTCGGGCTCGTCGGAATCGCGGCGGCGCCAGGCCGGGGCGGCGTCGGGCCGGAGCTCGGTGTAGATCAGGTAGCCGATCGTGATGATCGCCATGATGCCGAAGGCGATCCACTGCAGCGCGTAGGAGAAGTACGGCCCCGACTCCAGCCGCGGCAGCGGCAGCGCGCCCAGCACGCCCGGCTGCTCCTCGGCCAGCGCGAAGTAGCCGGGACGCAGCGCGACCCCGGTGCCGCCGGAGATCGTCCCGGCGTTGACCGCGTAGGCCCAGCGGTGCCCGTCGTGGTCGAACAGCGGCCGCTGCTTGCTGTCGGTCTCGTCGGCCCGGATCCGCGCGGTGATCGTCACCGGGCCCGAGGGCGCGGCGGCGTAGTCAGGAGCCTGCGTGCCGTTGACCGGACGCACGAACCCGCGGTCGACCAGCACCGTCGTCCCGTCGTCGAGGCGGAACGGCGTGAGCACCTCGAACGCGGGCTCGCCGAGGACGGTGCGCTGCCAGGCCAGCGTCTCCGCCGAGGGCAGGTAGTGGCCGGTCAGCAGCACCTGCGACCACTCGGTGTTGACATCCGGCGCGTGCCCGGCGGGCAGCACCTCGTTCAGCGGTTTCGGCGAGGCGTGGAAGGACTCGGTGATCGCGTCGTTGCGGATCTCCGTCTCCTCGCTGCGCCCGAACTGCCACGGCGCGAGCGTGGTGAAGCACAACGCGGCGAACACCACGACCAGCGCGATCGCACCCAGCCACCCGGGCCGCAGCAAAAACTTGAGACGCACACCCCCACGGTAGGCCGCGTGGCAGCGGAGGCGGCTGAGACCCCGTCTCAGTGTGACCCGGTCGCGAGGATCACCCGGCCAGCGCGCGGCGAGCGGCCTGCACGGCCTGCGCGCCGAAGCCCGAGCCGAATAGCACCGCGTGCACCAGCAGCGGGAACAGCTGGTGCAGCGGGATGCGGGATCGCCACCCGTCCGCCAGCGGGTGGACCTCCTCGTAGCCGGCGATCACGCGATCCAGCTGGGGGCATCCGAACAGGTGCAGCATGGCGATGTCGGTCTCGCGGTGACCGCCGTGCGCGGCCGGATCGATCAGCCACGCCCGGTCGCGGCCCCACAGCACGTTCCCGCTCCACAGGTCGCCGTGCAGCCGGGACGCCGGTTCGGCCGGGCCCGCCAGCTCGGTGATCTCCTCGCAGACCCGGTCCAGGACCTTCCCCGACTCCGAGCTCAGCGTCCCCTCGTCGACGGCCCGCCGCACGTAGGGCTGGACGCGGTGGCGCGCGTAGAACGCCGGCCAGTCGTCCTCGGGCTCGTTGCGCATCGGAGCCAGTCCGATCCACGCGTCGGCCGGGCCGCCGGGAGGCGGGCTGCCGAAGGCCGGAGCTCCCGCGGAGTGCAGCCGGGCGAGCCCCCGGCCCAGCTCCGCTGCCGCGCCCGCCGTCGGCGCGCCCTCCGCCACGTGCTCGGTGACCAGGCAGTGCTCGCCGTCGCCGATGACCTCGGGCACCGCCACCACACCGGGCTCGGCGAGCCACCGCAGCGAGGCGGCCTCGGCGGCGGCCGCGCCGGGCATCGACGGCGAGGTGGACTTGGCGAACAGCTCACGGCCGTCGTCGAGGCGCACGGCGAAGGCCGACGCGGTGTCCCCGCCGGAGAGCCTCCGCGTCTCCGCGACCGCCAGCCCGGTGATCCGGGACACCTCGTCGGCGATCACACCCGCTCCCGCACCCACGCCATCAGGCCCGGCATCGCGGCCTCCACCATCGCCAGCACGTCGTCGAACCCGTTCCGCCCGCCGTAGTACGGATCGGGCACCTCGGTGCCGTCGGCGTCCGGGTCGAAGGACCGCAGCAGCCGCACCCGGTCGGGATCAGCGGCCAGCCTGCGCACCGCGCGCAGGTGTCCCTCGTCCATCGCGACCAGGAGGTCGGCTCCCAGGTGCCGCTCGTCGATCTGCGCGGCGACGTGGTCGGTGGGGTAGTCGTGGGCGGCCAGGACCTTCTCGGTGCGCGGATCGGCCGGTTCGCCGACGTGCCACGGCCCGGTGCCCGCGCTGGAGACCTCCACCCGCGAGTCCAGGCCCGCGCGGCGCAGCTCCTCGGCGAAGATCAGCGCCGCCATCGGCGAACGGCAGATGTTGCCCGTACAGATAAAAGACACATGCACGCCCCGAGGGTACGGCCGCGTTCGCCACGCGCCCGGGAACGCTCCGACGTGGACGTTTAAACTTCCCCCGATGAGCGGGGACGATCGGGAGCTGCTGCGCCACCACGGCGATGTGGACGCCGTGCGAGGGCTCGCCGACTTCGCCGTCAACGTGCGGCTGGACCGGCCACCGGAGTGGCTGCGCGACCGCCTCGTCGAAGCGCTCGACGATCTCGGCTCCTACCCGTCGGCGGAAGCCGACCTCGACGCCCGCAGCGCTGTCGCGACCAGGCACGATCGCACCCCGGACGAGGTCATGGTGCTGGCCGGAGCGGCCGAGGGGTTCGCCCTGCTGCCCGCTCTGCGGCCCAGGCTCGCGGCGCTGATCCACCCGTCCTTCACCGAGCCGGAACTGGCCCTGCGCAACGCCGGTGTCCAGGTCGAACGCGTCGTGCTCGATCCCGCGGACGGCTACCGGCTGCACGCCGACCAGGTGCCCGACGAGGCCGACATGGTCGTGCTGGGCAATCCCACCAACCCGACCTCCGCGCTGCACCCGGCCGACGAGATCCGCGCGCTGCTGCGCCCCGGCCGGGTCGTGGTCGTCGACGAGGCCTTCATCGACACCGTTCCCGGCGAACGCGAATCCCTCGCGCACCTCGCCGAGCCGGGTCTGCTGGTGCTGCGCAGCCTCACCAAGATGTGGGGCCTGCCCGGGCTGCGCGCCGGCTACGCGCTGGGATCCCCGGAACTGCTCGCCGAACTCGGCCGCAACCGTCCGCACTGGCCGGTCAACTCCCTGGTGCTGACCGCGGTCCGGGCCTGCTGCGAACCGCGCGCGATCGCCGAATCGCAGCGCGCCGCAACCGAGTTCACCGAACACCGAGCCGGACTGCTCGACCAGCTCGCCGCCGTGCCCGGGATCGAGGTGGTGCGCGCGGCCGAGGCCCCGTTCCTGCTGCTGCGCGTGCCGGACGTGCAGCGGGTGAGGGAGTTGCTGCGGGAACGCGGCATCGCGGTGCGCAGGGGCGACACCTTCCCGGGCCTGGGCCCGGAGCACATCCGGGTCGCGGTGCGCGATCCCGAGCAGAACTCGTTGTTGGTCAAGGCAATTCGAGACGTAGTGGAACGTGGGTGAAACGGTGCGGATTCGGGACGTGATCGGCGCGCTGGAGCAGGCTTACCCCACCGGGCTCGCCGAGGACTGGGACGCCGTCGGGCTCGTCTGCGGCGACCCGGAGTCGGTGGTGCAGCGCGTGCTGTTCTGCGTCGACCCGTTGGAGTCCACTGTGGATGAAGCGATCGCCTTCGGTGCCCAGCTCGTGATCTCCCACCACCCGCTGCTGCTGCGCGGCGTGCACGGCGTCCCCGCCGACGACCACAAGGGACGCGTAGTGCACCGGCTCATCCGCTCCGGCATCGGCCTGTACTGTGCGCACACCAACGCCGACAAGGCCAACCCAGGCGTGTCCGACGCCCTGGCCGGTGCGCTCGGCCTGGCCCGCACCCGACCGCTGATGCCCACCGCGCCCGGTGCCGACACCGGGCTCGGCCGCGTCGGAGAGCTGGCGCAGGCCGAACCGTTCCGCGAGTTCGTCCGCCGCGTCGCCGACGGCCTGCCCACCACCGCCTGGGGAGTGCGCGGAGCCGGCGACCCGGACCGCGAGATCCGCACCGTCGCCGTCTGCGGCGGCGCGGGCGACTCCTTCCTCACCGCCGCGGCCGAGGCCGGCGCTGACGCCTACGTGACCGCCGACCTGCGGCACCACCCCGCAGGCGAACACCTCGCCCAGGCCGACGTGCCCGGCACCTCGGTGCCGGCACTCGTCGACGTGGCGCACTGGGCCAGCGAATGGCCCTGGTGCCAGCAGGCCGCGGACCTCGTGTCCGCCGCGCTGCCGGATACAGTCGAAGTCCTCGTTTCCACCCGACGCACCGACCCGTGGACCGTGCACGCCGGTGCGACACCAGACCCAGGGAGGGCGCACGCGTGAAAGCCGACCCCGCCGTTCAACGACGGCTGCTCGATCTCGCGGACGCCGACGCGGAGCTCAACCGCGTCGTGCACCGCAGGCGCACGTTGCCGGAACTCGAGCAGATCGGTGAGGCCGAGCGCGACGTCCAGACCAAGCGCGACGAGCTGGTGGTCGCCCAGACCTCCTTCAGCGACCTCGACCGCGAGGTCAAGCGGCTGGAGAACGAGGTCGACAACGTCCGCAAGCGCGAAGCCCGCGACCGCGAGCTGATGGCCGCAGGCGGGCCCGCCAAGCAGCAGGAAGAGCTCGAACACGAGCTGCAGACCCTCGCGCGCAGGCAAGGCGTCCTCGAAGACGAGCAGCTCGACGTCATGGAGCAGCGCGAAGCGCTCGAGACCAACGTGACCAAGTCGCGCGAAGCCGTCACCGAAGCCGAGCAGCGGCTCGCCGAGATCCAGTCCCGCCGCGACGAAGCGCTCGGCGAGCTCGACGTCGCCGAGACCCGCCGCCAGACCGAGCGCGACCTCATCGTCAAGGCCCTCCCGGACGACCTCGTCGCCCTCTACGAGCGCGTCCGCGGTCAGCGCGGAGTGGGCGTCGGCCTGCTCCAGGGCGCGCGCTGCGGGGCCTGCCGCATCGAACTCGACCGGCACGCCCTCACCGAGGTCCGCGAGGCCGCCCCCGACGACGTCGTCCGCTGCGAGGAGTGCGGCGCGATCATGGTCCGGGAGACCAAGTGACCGCACGCGTCATCGTCGAGGCCGACGGCGGATCGCGCGGCAACCCCGGGCCCGCCGGGTGCGGCGCGGTCGTGCTCGACGCCGACACCCGCGCCGTCCTCGCCGAACGCGCCATCGGGCTCGGCGAGACGACCAACAACGTCGCCGAGTACCGAGGCCTGATCGCCGGGCTGACCGCAGCCCGCGAGCTCGGCGCCGCCGAGGTCTCGGTGCGGATGGACTCCAAGCTGGTCGTCGAGCAGATGGCCGGGCGCTGGAAGGTCAAGCACGTCAACCTCCAGCCGCTCCACGCCGAGGCGCGGGAGCTCGCCACCGAGTTCGCGCACGTCGACTACGAGTGGATCCCGCGCGCCGAGAACTCCGCCGCCGACAAGCTCGCCAACGACGCCATGGACGGCAAGACCGCCGAAACCGGCCAGGTCGCCGAAGCCGGCCAAGTCACCGAGACCGAGAGCGCTGCGGCGCGAACCCGGCCGTCCGGCTGGCAGAACCTCCGCGGCGCCCCCACCAAGATCTTGCTGCTGCGGCACGGCCAGACCGCCATGTCCGTCGACAAGCGCTACTCCGGCCGCGGCGACGTCGACCTGACCGAGCTGGGGGAGCGGCAGGTGCGCGCCGCGGGCAAGCGCCTCGCCGCCATGGACGGCGTCGTCACGTCCGACGGCCCGGCCCCCATCATCGCGTCCCCGCTCGCCCGGACCCGGCAGAGCGCGCAAGCCGTCGCCGACGCCACCGGCAGCGAGGTGGAGCTCCACGACGGCCTCATCGAGACCGACTTCGGGGCGTGGGAAGGCCTCACCTTCCTCGAAGCCGCCGACGAGTACCCGGACCTGCACCGCCGCTGGATCGGCGACCCCACCGTCGAACCCCCGGACGGCGAGAGCCTCGAAGCCGTGCACCAGCGGGTCACCGCCGCCCGCGACGACCTCGTCGAGCGCTACGCCGGCAAGACGATCATCGTCGTCAGCCACGTCACGCCGATCAAGTCCCTGCTGCGCACGGGTCTGGGCGTGGGTGCGGAAATCTTCTACCGGCTGCACCTGGACCTGGCATCGCTGTCCATCGTGGAGTTCTACCCGGACGACAACGCCTCGGTCCGGCTGGTCAACGACATCTCCCACTGGGCCTGATCCACCGGCCCTGGCCGGGAGCCGCAGCGGGTGCAGCGGTAGAATCGGCGCTGCGGAAGAGTCGGTTGGGCGGCCGCGGCGGGCACGACCCGTCGAGGAAAGTCCGGACTCCACAGAGCAGGGTGGTTGCCAACGGCAACCCGGGGCGACCCGCGGGAAAGTGCCACAGAAAGCAGACCGCCCGGCGCACGCGCCGGGTAAGGGTGAAACGGTGGTGTAAGAGACCACCAGCACCTCGGGCGACCGAGGTGGCTCGGTAAACCCCACCCGGAGCAAGGCCAAGATGGGCGCCGATCCGGCGCCCGCGCGGACGATCGAGGGCTGCTCGCCCGAGTTCGCGGGTAGGCCGCACGAGCTCACCGGCAACGGTGGGCCTAGATAGATGGTCGCCGAACGGGCGGTTGTGAAGCCGCCGGGAACAGAATCCGGCTTACAGACCGGCTCTTCCGCTCTTATTTCTGTTCTCGGGCTTTCCCGGGTCATCTTCCTGCGTGCGTTGCGGATCGTGTTGGGGCGGGTTCACTGCAACTACTCAGTGGTTCCTTTGCTTGGCGGTGCGGGCAGCGGAACCTCAGACGCCTTCTGGGTCCGGGAGCCGAGGCTTGTGTATGCCAATACACGGCACGTCGGCTGTCCTCCCCAGAAGACGTCTGAGAACCCGCGGCGGTGCCGGTTGCTGGGGTGGGGCACTGAGAAACCGGCTTCGCCGGTTGCCTGACGTGGGTCGTGGGGTCGTGGGGAAGTTTTCATGAAAACTTCGGTGTTGTGCTGCACCATTCCGTTGACCCGTTTGGTCTAGACTCTTTCGGCTGAACGGGCTCTGGGTGAAAAGTGGCGCCCTGGGGGGAACTCTTCGTGTGGGTGCCGTTACCCTGATTCGTGCGCGCCAAGATCACCCGTCCCTTTCGGGTTCGGTGATCACGTCGAGTGATCCAGTCGGGTGCTTCCTGGCGCGATGTGCGGAAATCCACTGGACCGCCGGAACGATCACGGTGCGTTACGAAGGAGCTCGCAAGCGGGTGAACAGCCACGAGGATCAGGCTCAAATCCGGCCCACTATGCGGCATTTCCGCGATGACCAGCGGGTGATCGCTTGCTCGAATGGCCTATTCGCTGCGTGATGGCCGAGGCGTCGTCGCGCTGTAACCCGCCACACCCGAGCTCGCAACCACTACTTCTGGTGACCATGTCATGTTCTACTCGTATCGGCTCGTCGCGGATCATCGCGACGCGCTGAGGCACCGGCCCGCAGACACTCCGCGCACTCAGGGGTAAAGAGATGACCGCCATGCCGCTGGAAACACTGGCGCACCTGGACGTACTCGCCCAGCAGGCTCAACTGGGCACCGATGGCATCCGCGGTTGGATCCTGGACAACGTGCTGCCGCTGCTGCTGCTGACCGTCGCGGTCCTGCTGCTGTGGCTCGGTGGCGGCAAGGGTGACAACGCGGGCGTGATGCGCCGCGTCGGCGGCGTGCTCGTCGCGCTGGCGATCGTCGGCATCGCCGTCACCAACGCGGGCATCGACATCGGCACCTTCATCGCACAGCTCTTCAGCACCAACGGGTGATGTCCAGTGCGGATACGCACCGATGACGAGGTTTACCGGGTAGACGCCGTCTGGCTCGGACCACCGAAGGCGACCTTCCCCTTCCGCGCGCGCTACGTCGCGTGGGGTGTCGGCACGCTGGTGTTCCTGCTGGTCCTCGCGGTCGAGCGCCGGATGAACATCGGATTCGGGTTCTTCTCGACGGCGTGGGCGCTGGTGATCACGATCGCCCTGACGCGGCTGATCACCGCGAAGATCGGGCACGAGCGCCCGCTCGGCGCGGTCCTGACCATGTGGGTGCGTGAGCTGACCGCTCCCCGCGAGAAGTCCCAGTCGAAGGGCGGCGCGGCCAGCGCGGCCCGAGTGCGGGTCCGACGGCGTCGTCCCGTTCCCAAGACCAAGCGCCCTCGCCGGGGACAACCCCGGCAGCGGCAGACCCAGCGGCAGTCGCAGGCCCGGAGTCAGCACACCCGGCAGGCGCAACAACAGCCGCGCTCCACCCGGTCCGCGCAGCAGACCGGAGCCAGGCGCACGCGTAGCAAGGAGGTTCGCGGTGTTCGGTCGCCGTCGAGGCGGTGAGCAGCAGCCGCAGCAGGTTCCCCGCGGCTCCAGCGGCAAGATCCGCGGTGCCAACAAGGGCAGCGGCAAGCAGCGCAAACGCGCGCGGGGTCTGGGAGACGAGCAGTCCATCCCGACCTACACCCCGTCGATCGCCGCACGCACCATCGACGGGCACCTGCTGCGAACGGGCCAGGACGTCTTCGCCTGGTACCGGCTCTCGCCGCAGCGCTGGTCCTTCCGCTCCGATTCGCAGCGCCAGGACCTCGTCGCCGCCATCGCGGGCCAGTACTCGGAACTGCAGGGGCGCTGGATGCACCTGCGGGTCACCAACCGGCCGTACCCGATCCGGATGTGGGCCGAGGCGCACGTGCACAACGCGCGCAACCCGCTGCCCGACGCCGAGGGCGCGCTGTCCTTCGACGACTACATGGTCGGCGAGCAGCAGCAGCTGATGGGCCGCTCCATGGCGGAGAAGGAGGTCTACCTGGGTGTCCAGGTGCAGACCCGCAACGTCGTGGACCGCGCGGTCGAGCGCGCGGCGCCCCTGCTGCACAAGGTCTTCCCGGAAGCCGTCGATGCCGAGCTCATAGCGCTCGACAGCGAGATCGAGCACCTGGACCAGGTGATCGGCTCCGCGGGGCTGGACGGCCGTCCGGTCACCGCCGAGGAGATCTCCTGGCTGATGCACCGGTCCTGCTCGCTGGGCCTGCCCGCTCCGCGCAACCTGCCCGCGGTGCCCGGAGCGCCCTGGGAGCCCGAGGACCTCGCGTCGTTCACCGACGCCTCCGACATGCACCAGGACCCGTACGCGCCGACGGTGACCGTGCGCGGCCGGACCGGTTCCAACGCCGGGGTCACCCGGCACGTCGCGGTGCTTACCGTCGGTCAGACGCACGGCCTGCAGATCCCGGAGATCGACGATCCCTGGATGCAGCACTCCGACCGGCTGCCCGCGCCCGTGGAGTGGTCGGCGCGGATCTACGTGCGGCGTCCCGAGGACGTCGGCGGCGAGCTCCAGCGGCAGATGAACAAGGTTCGCTCCCAGGTCCGGCACTACACCGAGGAGCACGGCCTGGAGCCGCCGACCTCGCTGGCCCGCCAGGCGGGCCGGGTGCTGGAGATCGACGACGAGATGACCTCCGGCTTCACCGCGCTGGCGACCCGGGTCAAGTCGTGGTGGCGGATGTCGGTGTCGGGTCCCACCGAGCGCGACGCGCTGCGGCTGGCCCAGCAGATCCTCGACCTGTACAAGCCGAAGGTCGCCATCGAGCACCCCGAGGCGCAGTACGCGCTGGCGCGGGAGTTCATCCCGGGCGAGCCGCTGGCCAACTCCGCTTACCTGCGGCGAGGATCGGTGGTGTGGGCGGCTTCCGCGGTGCCGCAGGCGACCGCGGAGGTCGGTGACCGGCGCGGCATCCTGCTCGGTGAGACCTGCACCGCCACCCGGCGTCCCGTCGCGTGGGACCCGTGGATGGCCCAGGAGGTCCGCGACGCCTCCGGTCTGACGGCGATGGTCGCGGGACTCGGTGGCGGCAAGTCGTTCCTGGGCGGTGGCATCGTCTACAAGACGCTGCGCGCCGGCGCCCACTGGACGCTGCTGGACCCGTCGGGGCCGCTCGCCGAGCTGTGCAACCTGCCGGAGATCAAGCCCTACGCGCGCAACATCAACCTGCTCAACGCCCAGCCCGGCATCCTCAACCCGTACCGGGTGGTCGCCGAACCGGAGCTGGAGCACTTCGTCGACGAGGAGGACCCGGAACGGGGCTGGCGGCGCGAACGCGCGCTGGCCGCCGCGACCCGGCGTCGCCTGGTGCTCGACGTGCTCACCGGCCTGCTGCCCTACGAGGTGGCGAAGCTGCCGCAGACCCGGATCGTGCTGCTGCGCGCGGTCCGCGCTGTGGGCGGCCGGGTCGACGCGCACCCCGGCATGGTCTTCGAGGCCCTGCGCCGGGACGCCAGCGAGCACCACGAGCACGCGGTGGTCGTCGCCGACTTCCTCGACGAGATCCGGGAGCGGATGGCGCTGCTCATCCCGGAGAGCGACGCCGACCCGTACTCCGAGACCCGCGACGACCGGCTGACCGTGCTGACCATGGCCGGCCTGACGCTGCCGAAGGACGGTGTCGGGCGCGAGCACTGGACCGACGCCGAAGCGCTGGGCGTGGAGATGCTCAACCTGGCGGCCTGGTTGACCCAGAGGTCGATCTACGAGCGGCCCAAGGGCGAGCGCAAGGGCGTCTGGATCGACGAGGCGTTCTTCCTCTCCGAGGTCCCGACCGGTCGAGTCCTGATGAACCGCTTCGCTCGTGACTCCCGGAAGTGGAACGTGCGAGTGCTGCTGTCCAGCCAGATCCCGGACGACTTCCTGCGCATCCAGGGCTTCGTCTCGCTGCTGGACTCGGTGTTCATCGGCCGGTTGGACGACGAGTCCGCCCAGGCCGACGCGCTGCGGTTGCTGAAGGTCCCGGTCGACGCCGGCTACGAGCAGGTCGTCTCGGCCCTGGGCCGCCGACCCGGCCCCGCCCGCAACGCCACCCAGCGGGACCGGGCGCCGCGCCAGTTCATCTTCGGCGACGGCGCGGGCGGCGTGGAGAAGATCCGCATCGACTTCTCCGGCCCGCACCTGGAGCACCTGCGCGACTCGTTGGACACCACACCGTCGTCCGAGCCCGACGCCGAACCGCGGGAGCTGCAGGCCGGTCCCGACGGCGACGGCGTCAACTCCGATTCGAGCGCGTCCGCGCTGAACCCGGCGGACGACGACTACGGGGACGACTTCGAAGCGTTCGACGAGCTCGAACTCGAAAGCGTCGGCATCGGTTTCGATGACGGCACCGAGAGCTCGACCCGCCGGCCGGGCGAGCGGGGTGGGGACGACGCGAGGTGAGCGGCGCGGTCTTGGGCATCGTGGTGATCACCGCTGCGCTGGCAGCGGTGGTCGCCGTGCTGGTGATCAACCGCCGGACGCGCTCGGCGGAGGTGCTGAACCCCCGTCGCCGTAAGGTCTACCTGCTGATCGCGGGCATGCTCGCGGTGCAGTCGATGATGGCCGGTCCCGCTTGGGGCCAGGACTTCGACTGCAAGGAGGCTCCGAACCCCGAGCGCCCCGGTTCCGGCATGGTCGGTGCGCTGGACCCGGCGCCGATGGGCGCGGGAAACCCGGGCAGCGCCTACGACGAGGTCGGCTACGCCGGTCTGATCTGGCACACCTACGACCTCGGCTGCGGCCCGCAAGGCGTGACCAGCCCGGACGCCCTCGCCGACACATGGGTCGGCAACGAGCTGTTCAACCTCGCCAAGAACCTGGTGGGCGCCACCAACGGGCTGCACTACGCGCTGCTCAACGGCGACCTGATGGACCCGCTGGACGAGGTGATCGCCACCGGCACGGTCGCCCTCTACGACAGCGTCTTCGCGCCCTGGTTCGGCCTGGTCGCGCTGGTGCTGGCGGTGGTGCTGTTCCGCTACATCTGGCAGGGCGACCTGGCCAGCATCGGCAAGCGCGGCATGTGGGCGCTGGCTGCGCTGTGGTTCGCCTCGGCGACCTACCTGACGCCGCTGGTCTACACCCACGCGCTGGACGAGATCGTGATCACCGGCACCTCGGCGGTGCAGGCCGGTTTCCTGCACGAGGTCGGGGTGGACGAGGCCAACGCGCTGCCGACGCTGCTGCACGACCAGGTCATCTACCGCAACTGGCTGCGCGGCGAGTTCGGGTCGCCGGACTCCCCGCAGGCCCAGCAGCTCGGCCGCGAGCTGCTGCGCGCTCAGGCGTGGACCAAGCAGGAGGTCAACGCCGGGGCCGACGCCGGATCGCCGGAACCCAAGAAGCAGGCGTTCGAGGACGTCGCGGGCAAGATGGGCAGCGCCTACGGCTACTTCCAGGGCGTCGACGGCAGCCGCGTCGGTGCGGGCGTGCTGGGCAGCGTGCAATCGCTGGCCTACGCCTCGTTCCAGCTGCTGGCCAAGGCGACCATCCTGCTCGCGCAGGTCCTGCTGCGGGTGCTGATCCTGGCCGGTCCGCTGATCGGTCTCGTCGCGCTGGTCTACCACCAGATCCTGCGGATGATCGGCCGGGTGGCCGGTGCCGCGGTGCTCAACGTCGTGATGGTCTCGGCGCTGGCCGGCCTGCACACGCTGATCCTGACCTGGATCTTCGATCCGACCCGCGGGTTCTCGGCGCTCACCCAGATCCTGCTCGCCGCGTTGATCACCATCGTGTTCCTGCTGATCGCCAAGCCGATCCGGCGGATCGCGCAGATGGTCGAGCTCTCGGTGGGCACGGTCGGTCGTGCCGCGCCCGCGCAGGGCGGGATCTTCGCCCGCTTCGGCAGGCGCGGGGACAACCCGTCGGGCGGCCAGTTCTGGGAGCAGGTCCGCGACGGCGACTCCGACGAGGAGTACGCCGGCGGCGACGGGCCGCGCAGACGGCGTCCGGAAGCGCTGCTGCCGGCCGTCGCCCAGCGCCTGGACCGCGAGGACGGTCCCGCGCCGCAGCAGACGTCCGTACCGGGCGGTGCGGTGGCCGGTGCGCTGCCCGCGGGCGGTGGTTCGCCGCGCCGGCCCGGCGGGATGCCGGGCGCCGCGGAGATGCGAACGTCCAGCCGGGTGGTCGATACCAACCCGGTGGCGGATGCCAAATGGGATGGGAACGACGAAGATCCGGTGTTGATCCCGTCGCGCTCGACGGTGGAGCGGGTGCAGGACCAGCCGGTCGGCACCGAGTCCCCGCGCCTCGCCGAGCGCGAGGTCGTGCAGGGACGCCCCGTGCACGTGATCTACCGGCCTTCCCGAGGGCTGGAAGTGGCCGATGGCTGACCGGAAGAGGGGGAGCTGATGCCGATCCGGACGCACCGCGGGCGAGCCGCGGTGTACCGCAGGTTCTGGGGCTGGCCGCTGCGCTCGCCCAAGCACCTGGCGGCCGCTCTGGTCGTGGTGGGCGCGGTGGCGAGCGTCATCGGACTCCTGCTGCCCGAACCACCCCCGAGCCGCAACGTCGCCGCCGGTGGCCGGACCACCGAGCGCGAGCACCCGTCGCAGCACTCCGCGGTGGTGCCCACGACCAAGAGGCCGCCGACGATCTCCGTGCCGCAGGCGGGTCCGACCCCGACGGCTCCGGACCCGGCGGGCGTCGCGATCGTCGAGAAGTGGGGCGAGGCCTGGGTGAACCACCCGGTCGGCGCGGACCGGCAGCAGTGGGTGAACGGGCTGCGTCCGCTGACCACCGACGAGTTCCTCACCGAGCTCTCCACCGTCGACCCGGTGAACGCAGGCAACGTGATCACCGGCGCGCCGGCGGCGGTGACCTCCACCGCGGGCTCGATGGTCGTCCGGCTGCCCAGCGACATCGGGGTGCTCAACGTGACCGTGAACAAGACCCCGGCCGGGTGGCGGGTGGCCCAGTACGACAAGGAAGGTTGACGCGCATGCGCAAGCTCGTGGTCGCTTTCATCGTGCTCGCGGGTTTCGCAGGAATGATCGGTCTCGGTGCGCTGACCATGCTGATCAGCAGCAGCAGCGGCAACCAGGGCTGGTCCAACTGCAGTGCCAACCTCGGACCGTGGGGTGATGGGGCCGGGCGCGGCGAGAGCGACGCCGGTTCCCTCAAGCCCGAGTCCGTCGCGGTGGCCAAGCGCATCATCGACATCGGCAAGCAGCGCGGAATGCCGCCGCGCGCGTGGCAGATCGCCATCCAGGCGGGCAAGACCGAGTCGAACCTCGCCAACCTGACGCACGGCGACCGCGACTCGCTGGGGATCTTCCAGATGCGGCCCTCGATGGGCTGGGGGTCGATCTCCCAGGTCACCGACGTCGATTACCAGATCAACAAGTTCTACGACGTGCTGCAGGCCGTTCCCGGCTGGGAGGAGCTGCGGCCCGGCACCGCGGCGCAGCGCGTCGAGCGCTCCGCGTTCCCGCTGCGCTACCACCGCTGGGAACCGATGGCCGCGCACCTGGTCAGCGTCGAGGGCAACGTTCCGGGCGTCACCGCCTGCGACGACCTGCCCGGCTCCAGCGTGCTGGGCGGCCAGGCGCTGTCCTTCGCGAAGGCCCAGCTGGGCAAGCCCTACGTGTGGGGTGCGGCGGGTCCTTCGTCGTTCGACTGCTCGGGTCTGACCCAGCAGGCGTGGAAGGCCGCGGGGATCGAGATCCCCAAGTACTCGCAGACCCAGTACTTCCAGGGCGGCGTCCACGTGCCCCTGGCACAGGCCCAACCGGGTGATCTCGTGTTCTGGGGATACGGCCGAGATCCGCACGGAATTCACCACGTCGGCCTCTACTTGGGTGACGATCAGCTGCTGCACGCACCGCAACCGGGTGAATCAGTCGAGGTCACGAAGTTGTGGGACGGCGGGCAGCTGCTACCGATGGTCGTGCGGCCCGCAGCGGACACGCCCGCACCGCCCGGCGCGGTACCCGCCGCCGGGGGCGTGCGTTAGGTAAGAATGGCGTCGGCCTGCTGAAACTCCCGAAGGGGTTGCTCATGTTCACGCCGGACCCGATTCCGCGGCCGACCGGTCCGCCCGCGTCGAGCACGCCACTCGGTGACTACCTGAACCAGTCACCGCCCGGAAGTTCGTCGGGTTACGCGGTGTTACCGCGTTCGCTCGCCGAGGCGATGCCGCTGCCGTGGCAGCACCAGATGCGCAACCTGCTCGCGGAGTTCCACCAGGCCTTCGGGCATGTGCAGTGGCCGGTCTACCGGGTCGTCCCGTCCCGCTACGAGCGGCTGGCCAACCTCGACGACGACCAGCTGGCCGAGGTCGGGTGCACCGTCGAGGTCGGTGACGACGGCGAGCTGGAGTACCGGATGCGCGACGGCCGCCGGATCGAGGACCCGGAGAACCACCAGGTGCTGGTGTCCTGCCTGGATCCGATCCCGCCGCGCGGCACCCAGCCGCCTGCCGCGCCACCGCCGCCACCTGCCTGGTGAACCGCGGCCGAACGGCGTTCGGACATCTCGGTCGTTCCAGCGCGCCAGGCGTGACAGGTGGGCCTTCGCGTGCGAGGCTCGAAGCATGGCCCGCGGAGGTTGGTACTTCTGTTTGAAGCATCGGCAGGTCGAGCCCAAGTCGGGCTGCCGTGCCGCCGACCGCTTGGGCCCGTACCCGGACCAGGAGACCGCGGCCCGTGCGCTCGAGATAGCCGAGGAGCGCACCGAGGCGGCCGATGAGGCCGACCGCAGCTGGAAAGACGAGGACTGAGTTCTCGTGGCGGCGGCGGAGAGCTCCCCGGACGGCGTCCACGCTGTTCCTCCCGTTGCCGCGCACCGATTCGGCCTGGATTTCGCCGCGGTCCGCCGCGAGCTGAACCTGCCGCGCGACTACCCGACCGGCGCGCTCGCCGAGGTCGAGCAGACCGTCGCCCAGCCGTTGCCGACCGGCGTCCGCCACGACGCGGTCGACCTCCCGCTGGTGACGGTCGACCCGCCGGGCGCGAAGGACCTCGACCAGGCGGTCCTGCTGCGGCGTCGCGGTAGCGGCTACCGGGTCCACTACGCCATCGCCGACGTGGCCGCGTTCATCCCGCCGGGCGGTGATCTCGACAAGGAGGCGCGCCGCCGGGGCCAGACCCTCTACCTGCCGGACGGCAACATCCCGCTGCACCCCACCCGGCTCTGCGAGGACGCCGCGAGCCTGCTGCCGGACCAGGTGCGCGCCGCGGTGCTCTGGACCATCGACCTGGACTCCGCCGGCTCGCCGGAACGGGTTGACGTGCGGCGCGCTCTGGTGCGCTCGGTCGCCCGCCTCGACTACGAGGGCGTGCACTGCTCGCTGGTGCAGGGCTGCGCGCACCCGTCGATCGAGCTGTTGCCGGAGGTCGGCAGGTTGCGGCGGGAGCAGGCGCTGAGGCGCGGCGCGATCGAGCTGGGACTGCCCGAGCAGCAGGTGGAGTCCGACGGCGAGGGCGGTTGGCGGCTGGCCCTGCGGCCGCGGCTGGTCGTGGAGGAGTGGAACGCCGAGATCTCGCTGCTCACGGGCATGTGCGCGGCCGAGATCATGCTGGAGGCCGGGGTCGGGGTGCTGCGCACGGTCCCGGAGCCGGATGCGGGCACGGTCGACATGCTGCGGCGTTCGGCCAACCAGCTCGGCGTGCGCTGGCCGGTCGGCGTCCCGCCGGCGGAGGCGCTCGCGGAGCTCGACCCGGCCCGGCCGGAGGCGCTGGCCGTGCACGTGGCCGCGACCAGGCTGCTGCGCGGGGCCGGCTACACGGCGTTCGAGACCGGCGCGCCCGTCAAGTCCGGGCACGCGGGCATCGGAGCGTCGTACGCGCACGTGACCGCCCCGATCCGCCGCCTGGTCGACCGGTACTGCGCGGAGATCTGCCTGGCGGTCACCGCAGGACGCGAGATCCCGGAGTGGGTCACCGAGGCGTTGGGCGAACTCCCGTCGGCGATGGGTGTTTCGGACCGGTCCGCCGCGCAGGTCGAGCGGGCCTGCATCGCCCAGACGCAGGCGTGGTCCCTGGCCTCCCGCGTCGGGGAGGAGTTCCCGGCGACCGTGCTTCGGGTGCCCAACGGCGTGGCGGGCGAGGTCTTCGTCGCCGATCCGCCGATCATCGCTCGCTGCACCGGCGGCGACCTCGGTGAGGGGCAGCAGGTGCGGGTGCGCTTGGTGACCGCCGATCCGGAGCGTCGCGACGTCGAGTTCGAAGTGGCCTGACGCACACCTCGTGGCATTCTCGTGGCCAGTGGGTCGATTGTGGATCTCGAAGGTCGATGGCGACGAGAGGGGCCGTGAAGGTGACTGGAGTGCGGGAGATGACCGTCGGGGTGCTGGGCGGTACTGGGGCTCAGGGCCGGGGACTGGCGATCCGCTGGGCCAAGGCCGGGCTGAAGGTCGTGATCGGGTCCCGCAACGCGGAGCGCGCGCAGCAGGCCGCCGATGAGATCAAGGAGATCGCGGGCGGCGACGTCACCGGCGCCGACAACGCGGGCTGCGCCGCGGCCTCCGACCTGGTGCTCGCGGCACTGCCGTGGGAGGGCCACGCCGACACGCTCAAGTCCTTGCAGACCGAGCTGTCGGGCAAGATCGTCATCGACTGCGTGAACCCGCTGGGCTTCGACAAGAAGGGGCCCCACGCGCTCCCGGTCGAGGAGGGCAGCGCAGCACAGCAGGCGGAGCAGATCCTGCCCGATTCCCGGGTCACGGCCGCGTTCCACCACGTCTCCGCGGTCACCCTCGCCGACCTGTCGGTGGACCACGTCGACCTCGACGTGCTCGTCCTGGGTGACGACCGCGAGGCCACGGACACGGTCCGCGAACTGGCCGACGTCATCCCGGGCGTCCGAGGCATCTACGGCGGCCGCCTGCGCAACGCCCACCAGGTCGAGGCCTTCACCGCCAACCTCATCGCCATCAACCGCCGCTACAAGGCCCACGCCGGCCTCCGCATCACCGACGTCTGATCCGCAGCGGAACCACCACGCCCGCACAGGTCTTCGCGCAGATCACGCGATCTGAGCGTGCGATTTCCGCGGGAGTTCGGACCAGGACTCCCGCGGGAATCGTGCCGAGTGCGAGCGCGGGGGAGGTGGCACGGTGGGGGTGGAGGTGGTTCGGGTGCTGCCGGAGGAAGCCAGCTGTTGGAGCGATGACGAGCGCGAGCGCGCGGAAGCGCTGCTCGACGGGCACGCCGTGGTGGTCAACGTCCGCAAGGACGGACCGCACAAGCACCTGGTCCTGTGGCTGCTCGACCAGGACCTGCTGACCTACGTGGGGCATTCCGGCCCCCGGCACGGGTGGCCCCAGTCGGAATTCGCCAGCCCGTTCGTCTCCGAGGCCAAGACCGACCGCGAAGCGATGGTCCGGCACTACGACCAGTGGCTCGAAGACCGCCCTGACCTGCTCAAACGAATCCGAGAAGGCGAACTCGACGGCCGAGCCCTGGGCTGCTGGTGCGCCCCGAAGCCCTGCCACGCGGACATCCTCGCCCACCGAACGCACTGAGAAGCCGGGGCACGCGCGGCGCGCCCCGGCTTCTCAGCGCGTCGATCAGTGGAAGGAGTGCTCCGGGCCGGGGAAGGTGTGGCCCTTGACCTCTGCGGCGAACTGCTCGGCCGCGCCGGCGAGGACGTTGCCGAGGTCGGCGTACTTCTTGACGAACTTGGCCGTGCGGCCGGTGTTCATGCCCGCCATGTCGGTCCAGACCAGGACCTGCGCGTCGCAGTCCGGGCCCGCGCCGATGCCGACGGTGGGGATGCGCAGCTCGTTGGTGACGCGCTTGGCGGCTTCAGCGGTGACCATCTCCAGCACCACCGAGAAGGCACCGGCCTCCTGCACCGCCAGGGCGTCTTCGAGCAGCTGGTCGGCCTGGTCGCCGCGGGCCTGCACCCGGTAGCCGCCGAGGCCGTGCTCGTGCTGCGGGGTGAAGCCGATGTGCGCCATCACCGGGATGCCCGCACCGGTCAGCGCTTCGATCTGGGGAGCGAAGCGGCGGCCGCCCTCCAGCTTCACGGCGTGCGCGCGACCTTCCTTCATGAACCGGGTCGCGGTCTCCAGCGCCTGCTGGGGGGACGCCTGGTAGGAGCCGAACGGGAGGTCGGCGACGACCAGCGCGTGCTCGACGGAGCCGGTCACCGCGCGGGTCAGCGGCAGCAGTTCGTCGACGGTCACCGGAAGCGAGGTCTCGTAGCCGTAGACGTTGTTGGCCGCGGAGTCACCGACCAGCAGCACCGGGATGCCCGCCTGGTCGAAGATGCGAGCGCTGTACATGTCGTAGGAGGTGAGCATCGGCCACGGTTCCCCGCGCTCCTTGAGCTGCTGGAGGTGGTGGACGCGCACCTTGCGCCGGGTCGGCCCCGATCCGTACGGGGCCTGGGTCTCGCCCTGGTCGTGGGCAGCAGTCATCGTTGACCGTCCTTTTCCCTCGAGGCCCGAAACGGGTCCCCGGGTCGTCGCGGATGGTGGTACTCGCCAGCGTCGCACGACGACCCCGGTGAGGCGATGACTGCTGACTCACATCACAGCGGCTCAGCCGAGCCAGGGCGCGGCGAATCGCTGGTACGTGCCGTCGTTGCGCGCGATGGTGAGGTAGTGGTTCACCCACTGCTGGAACACCACGTCGCCCTTCGGCAGCAGGTACGCCTTCTCGGCGAAGGTGAACGGCTGCTCCGGGTGCACCGGGCACAGCTCGGGGTGCTGCCTGGCCTGCCAGCGGGTTTCCGAGGAGTCGGTCATCATCAGGTCCGCGTTCCCGTCGATGACCTGCTGGAAGATCGTGTTGTTGTCCGGGTGGCCGACGATGGTGGCGCGCTTGAGGACCGACCGGGCGAACTTCTCGTTCGTCCCGCCGGGGTTGACCACGGCCCGCACGCCGGGCTGGTCGATCTGCTCCAGGGTCTGGAACCGGGAGACGTTCTCGCAGCGGGTGATCGGCGTCTTGCCGTCCACCCCGAACGAGGTGCTGAAGAACGCGCGCTTCGCCCGCTCCGCGGTCACCGAGACGCCGCCGACGGCGATGTCGCAGCGCGCGTCGAAGTCGTCGAGCAGCGTCTTCCAGGTGGTGGGCACGACGGTGGCGCGCACGCCGAGCTCGCGGGCCATGTCGTGGGCGACGTCGATGTCGATGCCGCTCCACGCGCCGGAGGGATCCCGGTAGGTGAACGGCCGGTAGTCGCCCGTGCTGCACACCCGCAGCTCACCTCGCTGAGCGACCTCTTCCAGCCGGTCAGGCGCCGGTGGCGCCGCCGGGGGCGGAGCGGAGCATCCCGCGGTCACCACCGCGGCCACGGCCAACCCGATCCCGAACTTCACCCAGCGCATGTGCCCTCCCGATCTTCGTGCGGGACAAGACATAACCCGTCGGTTCCCCGAAAGCCAGACCCGGGCGGAGCCGAGTGCGGCAAAAACGGGAAATCGAACAAGGCAACCTCGCGGTGCGGGAAGCGTCTAACGGATGGAGCGCGTGGGAGCCGTGCCACAGTCGGGGAGGGGAGCCACCTGGGGGTACTCCCCTCCCCGAACCACGTCTCAACCGGTGAACGCGCGGTAGGCGGGACGCAGCAGGTCCGTGATCGGCGTGCCGTCCACCTTCAGCGGGAGCGGCTCCAGCTCGTCCAGCACGAGGGCGTCGGCGGCCGGAGCTTCGGGGGTTCCCGCAGGTGCCGGGCTGGTCCAGAAGTCGTGCAGGTGGTCGGTCAGCGGGTCCTCGTCGGAGGCCTCCTCGGCGGTGACCTGCTGGGTTCCGCGCAGGGCGCGCAGCCGTTCGAGCAGTTCCTCCCTGCCGCGGCCGCGCCACGCCAGGATCTGGAACGGGTCTGAGTCGAAGGACTCCGCCAGCAGGTAGCAGGTCGCGGCGAGGTGCTTGCAGGGGATTTCCCAGTCCGGGCACGAGCAGTCCATCGTCAGCTCGCGCATAGTCGTCGGGAACAGCTCCAGCCCGAGGTCGGCGAACACCTGCTCCAGCCCGGTCGGCATCTCCCCGGCCAGCAGCTTCGCCGCGTACAGCGCTTGGCCCGCCAGTTCGCGCTCGATGTGCGCCCACTGCTGCGAGCTGAACGCCTTGATGCCGATGCGCGCCCGGTACGGCTCCGGCCTCGACCCCTGCACCAGACCGACCACGACGCTGGTCGACAGCGTCAGGTTGAGCACCTGACCGGAGCGCGCGTAGTTCTTGCCGCGCTGCAACCGGCCGCCCATGCCGAAGGACTCCAGCACCTCGATGAACCGCTGCGACCACCACGTCTGCGCGATCGTGCCGCGCTTGCTGCGCGCCTGGATGCCGTCGTCGCGCCGGATCGGCCCGCGAGCGTCGAACTTCCACTGCTCACGCACCGGTCGCCTCCATGTCCAGCGTGACCAGCTCCCTCAGCTGGCGGGTCGAGAGCTCGGTCAGCCAGTTCTCCCCGCTGCCCACCACGAGCTGCGCCAGCGCCTTCTTGTCCTCGATCATCTTGTCGATCTTCTCCTCCAGGGTCCCGATGCAGGTCAGCTTGCGCACCTGCACGTCGCGGCGCTGCCCGATGCGGAACGCCCGGTCGGTCGCCTGGTCCTCGACGGCCGGGTTCCACCAGCGGTCGAGGTGGATGACGTGGCTCGCGGCGGTGAGCGTGAGCCCGGTGCCGCCCGCCTTCAGCGACAGCACGAAGATCTTCGGGCCCTCCGGGTCCTGGAACCGCTCGACCATGGCGTCGCGGGCCTTCTTCGGCGTTCCGCCGTGGAGGAAGGGGACCTCGGTGTCGAAGCGCGCCGAGAGGTGCGGCACCAGGTGCCCGCCGAACTCGGCGAACTGGGTGAACACCAGCGCCTTGTCACCTTCGGCGAGAACGGAGTCGAGCAGTTCCTCCAGCCTCGCCAGCTTGCCGGAGCGGCCGGGCAGCGCCGAGCCGTCGCCGAGCAGCTGGGCGGGGTGGTTGCAGACCTGCTTCAGCTTGGACATCGTCGCCAGCACCAACCCCCGGCGCTCCATGCCCTCGCTGTCGGCGATCCGCGCGAGCATGTCGTCCACCACCGCCTGGTACAGCGTCGCCTGCTCGGAGGTGAGGTTGCACAGCTGCTTCATCTCGATCTTGTCCGGCAGATCGCTGATGACCGCGGGATCGGTCTTGATCCGCCGCAGCACGAACGGGCCGGTGACCGCGCGAAGCCTGGCCGCGGCGTCGGTGTCACCGTCGCGTTCGACGGGCACGGCGTAGCGCGCGCGGAAAGTGCTGAGCGAACCGAGGAGTCCCGGGTTCGCGAAGTCCATGATGGACCAGAGCTCGGCCAGCCTGTTCTCCACCGGCGTCCCGGTCAGCGCGATCCGCTGCCGGGCCGACAGGCTGCGAACCGCTCTGGCCTGGCGCGAGTTGCTGTTCTTGATGTTCTGCGCTTCGTCCAGAACCACTCGTTCCCAGCGGATTTCGCGCAGCGTCTCGGAATCGCGAGCGGCCAGGGGATAGGTGGTGATCACCAGGTCGAAGCGCTCCACCTCGTCGCGCAGGTCCTCGCCGCTGAGCCGGCCGCCGCCGTGGTGGACGTGCACCCGCAGACCGGGCGCGAACCGCTCGGCTTCGCGCTGCCAGTTGCCGACCACCGACATCGGGCACACCAGCAGCGTCGGCGGGCGCGCTTCCTCATCGCGGGTCAGGGCTTCGAGCGCGAGCAGCTGCACCGTCTTGCCCAGCCCCATGTCGTCGGCCAGGCATCCGCCGAGCCCGAGCCGGTTCAGGAACACCAGCCACGCCAGCCCGCGCCGCTGGTAGGGCCGCAACGTCGCGCCGAAACCGGCAGGCGGGTCGACGGGTTCGAGGAGCTGGTCGGCCTGACCGGACATCAGCTCGCCCAGCCACCCGGTGGCGTTGACCTCCACCACCGGCAGCGGGCGCTGCTCCTGGTCCTCGCCGCCGGCCTGCTTGAGCAGGTCGAGCATGGTCATCTGGCCGGTCGCGTCCTGCTCCAGCATCGCCAGACCCGCGGCGAGCCGCTTGCGATCGACCTGGACCCAGCGGCCGCGCATCCGCACCAGCGGGACCTTCGCGGCGGCCAGCTCGGCGAGCTCGTCCTGGGTCAGGGTCTCGTTGCCCAGCGCGAGTTCCCAGCGGTAGTCGATCAGGGCGTTCTTGTCGATGCCCGATTCCTTGGTGACCGTGCCCGCGGTTCCGCTGCTGGAGGTGTTGAGCTTCAGGCCGAGCTGCCGCTGGCTGCGCCCCCACCAGGAGGGCAGCAGGACGGCGAACCCGGCCTGGTCGAGGTGGGCCGCCCTGCTCAGGAACTCGTAGGCGCCTTCGGTGTCGAGCACCAGCTCCGTCGGGTGCGAGGAGCGCAGCGCGGTGTCGAGCTCCGGGCAGATCCGGCTGGCCCGGCCGAGCTCGGCGAGCAGCAGCTCCTGCGGTTGGTCGACCCAGCGCCTCAGCACCTGGGGGTCGTCGGCCCACACGTCCTCGGCGGAGATGAGCACGCCCGGGTCGTCGACGGCCTGCAGCATGAACTCCACGATCCAGTCCGGATCGTCGTCCTCCGGCGCGTGCAGCCGGAAGCAGGTCCGCAGCGGGCTGTCGCCGATGAGCCCGCTTCGCCAGGAGTCGAGCTGTCCGGCCAGTTTTCGCAGCTGGGAGCGGTCGGCGTTGATGTGCGGATCGCCGGTGAGCGCGTTGAGCCACGACGCGGCGGCGCCCTTGCCCTCGGTGAGCGCGCCGGTGAGCCTGCTGCGGGCGAGGTCGTCGACGAGCGCGTGGAGCGCCGTGGTCAGCACCTGCTCCGGGGTGCCGTCGCTCGCGGCGCGCAGCGCGTGCGGCATGGCGTCGCGCAGGGCCACGAACCTCGCGGAGTCGGCGCCCGAGAGCGCGGGAACCCAGCGCGCGGCGGGCTGTTCGCCTTCGAAGAGCAGCGAGGGGAGCACCCGGCCGCCCGCGACCAGGCCTTCGGCGAAGGCTGCGAGCTCGCCGAGGAATCGGGCGTCCGTTCCGATGCGGCACCCGGGCAGCTCCGCGGCCAGCAGCTCGGGCAGGGCGGACGGGCGGATCGACACCGCGTGCACCCGCCAATGCCGCAAGCGCAACTTCCCGCGCGGTGCTGAACCCGCGGTCAGCGGATCGCGCACCAGTTCCGGTGAGGCGACCGGCGCGGAGGCGAACGACGGGAGCGCCAGCTCAACGTCGTCCACCGGGTCGGCTTCGACGGGAAGCGCGTCGAGCAGGTCGTCCCCGGCGACGGCGAACGGGTGCCGCAGGACTCCGGCCGGGGCCCGGCCGGGCAGCCGGCTCGGCAACTCCGAGTCCTCCGCCCACACCAGCAACCGGTCCGCTGAGTCGCACCACGCGTGCACAACCCACACAACCGGCCCCCAACACCTCGGACGAACGCGGTCAGCCGCCCAGCGGCCTCCCATCAAGCTCCCGCGAGTCTAGGCCGCGGCAGACCGCCCCCGTTCGGGTGGCATTTGCAGGAGCAGCCCAGTTTTAGTCCAAACCGAGCCATGATCATGTCCGTTTTGTCGGCTCAGTTTGGACTAAAACTGGGAGGTGCCGAGCTCACGGGGCTACTTCGCGCCAGCGGTTGGTGATCGGGAGACGGCGGTCGCGGCCGAACGCCTTGAAGGTGATCTTCGTGCCCGGCGGGTACTGACGACGCTTGAACTCCGCCCGGTCGACCATCCGCAGCACCCGCTCGACCAGCTCCGAGTCGAACCCGTCCGACACCAGGTCCTGGTAGCTCTTGCCGCCCTCGACGTAGCCGTCCAGCACCACGTCCAGCACGTCGTAGTCGGGCAGCGAGTCCTGGTCGGTCTGATCGGGGCGCAGCTCCGCCGAGGGGACCTTGCTGATCGAGTTCTCCGGGATCGGCGCTACCTCACCGCGCTTCTCGGCGGCGGCGTTGCGCCACCGAGCGAGCTTCCACACCAGCGTCTTCGGCACGTCCTTGATCGGCGCGAACGCGCCCACCGCATCGCCGTAGATCGTCGAGTAGCCCACTGCCAGCTCGGTCTTGTTGCCGGTGGCCAGCACGAGATGACCGTGCTGGTTCGACAGCGCCATCAGCAGGACCCCGCGCACCCGGGCCTGCACGTTCTCCTCCGCGAGGCCGGTCAGCTCCAGCTGACGCACGTAGCCCTCGACCAGGTCGGCGACCGGGTGCGTCTCGTAGTGGCAGCCGAGCCGGCGCGCCAGTTCGGCCGCGTCCGAGCGCGAGTGCTCCGAGGAGTACACCGACGGCATCGACACGCCGTAGACCGCGTCCGGTCCGAGCGCGTCGACAGCCAGCGCAGCGCTCACCGCGGAGTCGATGCCTCCGGAGAAGCCGAAGGTCACCGTCCGCGCACCGTTCTTGTGCACGTAGTCGCGCAGGCCCGTGACCAGCGCGCCCCACACCTCGGCCTCGTCGGACAGCGGTTCGGCGGGCGGCGGCAGCGGACGCGGTTCGTAGCCCGGCACCAGGTCGGGCTGGACCACGATGCGGCGCACGTCGAACGCGGGCATCCGGATCGGACCCGGCTCGGCCGGAACCGTCGTCGAGGTGTGCCCGCCCGCGGTCAGCTCCAGGTCGGAGATCAGCAGGTGCTCGGCGAACTGCGGCGCCCGGGCGAGGACCTGCCCGTCGGCGTCGGTGATCAGCGAATCGCCGTCGAAGACCAGCTCGTCCTGCGCGCCCACAAGGTTCACGTAGGCCAGCGGAGCGCGGGCCTCGGTGGCGCGGCGGGCCAGCAGCGGCACGCGCTGATCGTCCTTCGAGCGCTCGTACGGCGAGGCGTTGATGCACACGACCAGGTCGACGCCGACCTCGCCGAGCGCCGTCACCGGGCCGCCGTTCTGCCAGATGTCCTCGCAGATCACGACACCGACGTCGATGCCGTGCAGCTTGACGATCGGGAGGTCGAAACCGGGGGCGAAGTTGCGCGCCTCGTCGAAGACGCCGTAGTTGGGCAGGTGGTGCTTGTTGTAGGTGGCCACGATCTCGCCGCCGTAGAGCATCGACGCGGAGTTGCGCGGTCCTTCGTCGTCGTGCCCCAGGTGGCCGACGACGACCAGCGCGTCTCCGCAGCCGCCTGCTTGGAGCTCGCGGGCCAGCTTCTCCAGCGCGTCGCGGTTGGCGGCGGCGAACGACTTGCGCTGCGTCAGGTCCTCGATCGGATAACCGGAGAGCGTCATCTCCGGGAAGGCCACCACGTGGGAGCCGTCCTGGACAGCCCTGCGGGTCCATTCCAAGACCATCGAGCTGTTGCCGGCGACGTCGCCGACACACGTGTTGACCTGTGCGAGTGCGATCCGCAACTGGGGCATGCGCCCATCTTGGCGCACCCGGCCAGGTGGTGTGCCCCTGCCCGACATGAATCACACGGGCATGTTCATGTCACGATCTCGACATGGCCCGTCCACGCAGAGTGCTGACCGCGATGGTGCTGCTCGTGTTGGCCGCCGGAGGTTGCGGCGGCCCGAGCAGCCAGACCTTGCAGCCGCATCACGAGCGCAAGGGACCGGTCGGCCCGATCCCCACCGGGCTGGACCGGTTCTACGGACAGGAACTGGCGTGGGGCCCGTGCTCCGACTACGCGACGACCTCGGCCGACCGGACGGCGTTCGCCGACTCGTCGCTGGAGTGCGCGAAGCTGGAAGTGCCGATGGACTACGCGCATCCGGAGGGCAAGACGATCCGGATCGGCGTCCTGCGCAAACCGGCCACCGACCAGGAATCGCGGATCGGCGCCCTGATGGTCAACCCGGGAGGGCCTGGCGCGTCGGGCATGAGCGCTGCCGCGAGCCTCACCACGAGCATCAGCGACAACGAGATCGGTGACCGCTTCGACCTGGTCGGCTTCGACCCGCGGGGCATCGGCGCGTCCGAACCGGCCGTGCGCTGCCTGACCGACGCCGAGCGCGACGCCGAGCGCCTGGACTCCGACGCCGACACCTCGCCGAAGGGAGTCGCGGAGTCCGAGCAGGAGGAGCGCGAGTACGCGGGCAAGTGCGCCGAACGCACCGGCGACGACATGCTCGCCAACATCGGAACGCGTGACGTGGTCCGGGATCTGGACGTGCTGCGCTCCGCGCTGGGCGAGCAGAAGCTGAACTACCTCGGTTACTCCTACGGCACCCGGATCGGTTCGGAGTACGCCGAGAGCTTCCCCGGCAACGTCCGCGCGATGGTGCTCGACGGCGCGATCGATCCGGGGCAGACCACGGTCGACGCCCTCGTCGCCCAGGGAGCCGGTTTCCAGCGCGCCTTCGACGACTTCGCCGCCTGGTGCGCGGGCCGCTCCCAGTGCGCGCTCGGCAACGACCCGAAGCAGGCGGTCCACCGGTTCCAGCAGCTGACCCGGCCGCTGGTGGACGCACCGGCGCAGGCGGGCCACGGCCGCGAGCTGTCCTATTCGGACGCCACGATGGCGGCGATCCAGGGCCTCTACGCGCCGTCGCTGTGGGAGACCCTCGACACCGGGCTCACCGAGCTCCAGCAAGGGCGGGGCCAGACCATGCTGAGCCTGGCCGACAGCTACTTCGGCCGCGAAGCCAACGGCACCTACAGCAACACCACCGACGCCTTCGACGCCATCCACTGCGTCGACGACAAGCGGGTGACGAACCCCGAGGAGGTCCGCGCCGCCGATCGCCGCTACCGCGAGGCCGCGCCGTTCCTCGACGACGGCAACCCGCCGAGCTCGGCCCGCGACATGTGCGCGTTCTGGCCGGTCCCGATGACCGGTGAACCCACTCAGCCGCAGGTCGGTGCTCTGCCGCCGGTGCTGGTCATCTCGACCACGGCGGACCCGGCCACGCCGTACCAGGCGGGTGTGCAGCTCGCGCAGGCGTTGCACGGAAGCCTGCTGACCTACGAGGGCACCCAGCACACGGTGTTCCTGCAGGGAGTGGACTGCGTGGACCGCGCGGGGACCAAGTACCTCGTCGACTTGGAGGTGCCCGCGCAGGGGACCCGCTGCTCGGGTTGATCGGTTCCGCTGATCATCTCTATGGTGAACCGGATCACATCGCGCCTATCGTCAGCGCATGGACCATGCGGACGAAACGGGCGCGAGACCCGCTGAGCAGAGCGTGACCTCGGTGCTGCTGTCCGGCAGCACGTACAAGAGCCTCGGTGAACAGGTCCTGTCCCCGGCGGAGGAGCGGTTCGAACGCGCGCGCCGCACCACGGGACTGTTCCTCGCACCGGCGCTGACCGTCCTCTTCCTGCTGCTGCCCACCCAGCTCGAACCGGCGCAGCACAAGCTGACCGCCGTGCTGCTCGGCGTGATCGTGCTGTGGGTGTGCGAACCCGTGCCGATCCCGGTGGGCGGGCTGCTGGGCGTCGCTGCGGTGGTGGTCCTCGGCGTGATGCCGCCCGACGACGTGCTGGAGCCCTTCGGCTCCTCGACCGTGTTCACCTTCATCGGCGCGTTCATCCTCGCCCAGGCGATGCTGCGGCACGGCGTGGCGAGGCGGTTCGCGTTCACCATCCTGTCGTTGCCAGGCGTGGGCAGGAGCGCCTGGCGGGTCATCGTGGCCTTCGGCGCGATCACCTGCGTGCTGTCGGCGGTGGTGTCCAACACCGCCACGGTCGCCATGCTGCTGCCCACCGCGGTCGGCATCCTCGCGGTCATCGCCGAGCTCGTCCGCAAGCAGCTCCCCGAAGGGCAGCCGTTCGACCCGTTGCGGCTGCGGGTGGGCGTGGCGCTGATGCTGATGCTCGCCTACGGCGCGAGCGTCGGCGGCCTGCTCACCCCGATCGGCTCGCCACCGAACCTCATCGGCCGCGGTCTGATCGAGGAGGCCACCGGGCAGCGCGTGTCGTTCCTGCAGTGGATGGCGATGGCCGCACCGATCTGCCTGCTGATGTTCGCGGTCCTGGCCCTCGTGCTGCTCCTGCTCAACCGGCCCGAGATCAACCGGCTGACCGGCGTGGAGGAGTACGTCGCGTCCGAGCGCGCCAAGCTCGGCCCGCTCTCCCGCGCGGAGAAGAACACCCTGATCGCCTTCACCATCACCGTCGCGCTGTGGGTGACTCCCGGGTTCGTGGCGCTGTTCGCCGGCAACGACTCAGCCGCGTACGACCTGGTCAGCGACCGGCTCGACGAGGGTATCGTGGCCGTGCTCGGCGCGGCCCTGCTGTTCCTCCTGCCCACCGACTGGTCGCAGCGGAAGTTCACCCTCACCTGGACCGAGGCCTCCCGCATCGACTGGGGGACCGTGGTGCTGTTCGGCACGGGCATCATCTTCGGCTCGCTGCTGGCCGACACCGACCTGGCCAAGACCATCGGCGAGGGCACCGCCGGCTCCCTCGGCCTGACCAGCGGCGTGGCGATCACGATCTTCGCGATCGTGCTGGCCGTGCTGGTCTCCGAGACGACCTCCAACACCGCCGCGGCATCCGTGGTCGTGCCGATCGTCATCCCGGTGGCCCTCGCGGCGGGCACCAACCCGTTCGTGCCCGCGCTGGCGGCGACCTTCGCGGCCTCGTTCGGGTTCATGCTGCCGGTCTCCACACCGCAGAACGCCGTGGTCTACGGCTCGGGCGCGGTGCCGATCACCAAGATGATCCGATCCGGCGCGGTCTTCGACGTGGCCGGAGCGATCCTGATCGCGCTGGTGCTGCCGCTCATGGTCGCCGCACTCGGCTTCGGGTGATCAGCGCTGCACCTGGGCACGCCGATCAAGACGATCCCGAGACCAGCCGGTTAGAGTGCGGAGCATGAACCGCCAGCAGGAGTTCGTGCTCCGCACCTTGGAGGAACGTGACATCCGCTTCGTGCGGCTGTGGTTCACCGACGTCCTCGGCATGCTCAAGTCGGTGGCGATCTCGCCCGCCGAACTGGAGGGCGCCTTCGCCGAGGGCATCGGGTTCGACGGCTCGGCGATCGAGGGATTCGCCCGGGTCTACGAATCGGACATGGTCGCCAAGCCCGATCCGAGCACGTTCCAGGTGCTTCCGTGGGAAACCCCCGACGGCGAGCACTACTCGGCCCGGATGTTCTGCGACATCCAGATGCCCGACGGATCACCCTGCTGGTCGGACCCCCGGCACGTGCTGCGCCGGACCCTGTCGCGCGCCACCGAGTCCGGGTTCACCTGCTACGTGCACCCCGAGATCGAGTTCTTCCTGCTCAAGAACCTCCCCGCGGACGGCAGCGAGCCCGAGCCCGCCGACTCCGGCGGCTACTTCGACCAGGCCAGCCACGACGCCGCGCCGCACTTCCGCCGCAACGCCATCGAAACGCTCGAGGCCATGGGCATCTCGGTGGAGTTCAGCCACCACGAGGGCGCCCCCGGCCAGCAGGAGATCGACCTGCGCTACGCCGACGCGCTGACCATGGCCGACAACGTGATGACCTTCCGCTACGTGGTCAAGGAAGTCGCGATCACCCAGGGCGTGCGCGCTTCCTTCATGCCCAAGCCCTTCAGCAACCAACCGGGCTCGGGCATGCACACGCACTTCAGCCTCTTCGAAGGCGACCAGAACGCCTTCTACCATCCCGAAGACCCCTTCGAGCTGTCCGAAACGGGCCGGGCGTTCCTGGCCGGCATCCTGCACCACGCGCGCGAGATCAGCGCCGTGACCAACCAATGGGTGAACTCCTACAAGCGGCTCGTCATCGGCGGCGAAGCGCCGACCGCGGTCTGCTGGGGTCACGCCAACCGGTCCGCGCTGGTCAGAGTGCCGATGTACTCGCCGGGCAAGTCCTCGTCGCGCCGAGTCGAGGTCCGCAACCCCGACTCGTCCTGCAACCCCTACCTGGCTTACGCCGTCATCCTCGCCGCCGGTCTTCGCGGCGTGGAGAAGGGCTACGAGCTGCCGCCGTCCACTGAGGACGACGTCTGGAGCCTCACCGAGCACGAGCGCAAGGCGGCCGGCTACGCCAACCTCCCGCAGAACCTGACCGAGGCGCTCGACGAGATGGAGAACTCCGAGCTCGTCGCCGAAACCCTCGGCGAAGAGGTGTTCAACTTCTTCCTCCGCAACAAGCGCGAGGAGTGGAACAACTACAGAAGCCGAGTAACCCCCTACGAGCTCTCGTCCATGTTGCCTGTGCTCTAACTCCTGGTTCGCGGTCTCGCTGCGTGGCGTTGCCGGCAGGGGAACCTGACCGGCTTCGCGAACTCCGCGCCCCACTCCTGATGCACGTCGTGTGGGGATGGTGGTGTGTCGTGTGTGTGGGGGGTGGGGGAAGTTTTCATGAAAACTTCCCCCACCCCCCACACACACAACACGGAACCCCGGCGGTGCGAGTTGCCGGGGTGGGGCACAGAGCAAGCACCTTCGGTGCTTGGCTGACGGGCTTTGGTGGGCTTGGCCTTTGCTTGGCCGGGGATGGGCGTTCTTCTGTTGTTGTTGGGGCGATAGGTTGCGGTTGTGACTGATTCGCAGCCGCATCCTGAGCCAGACGAAACGCGCTCCGGCGAGTCCGCTGTCGAGCTGCAGTCGGGTGTTCTGGAGCAGTCGGCGGAGTCCTTCGAACCGAGGTGGCCCGCCGAGCAGCCCGCAACCGCCCAGCCCTCCTCGCTCACCCTGCTCGGCTGCACCCTGGCCTGTCGCGATCAGCTGCCCGCCGCGCGGGTGCTGCGCTCGACCTTCCGCGAGCACCACCCGGAGGCCGGATTCGTCCTGCTGGTCGTCGACGAACCCGGTGCGGTCCGCGACGAACCCGATGCCCTGTCGATCGCCGACATCGGCGTCGACCCGCAGGAATTCGCCCGGCTGGCGATCGGCTGCACCGCCGAGGAGCTGCGCGGAGTCCTGCGCCCGCGACTGCTCAAGCACCTGCTCCGGTCCGGGTCGACCGTGCTCCACTTCGAACCGTGGGTGCAGGTCTTCGGCCCGTTCGACGAACTGCTCACCGGGCTCACCGCGGAACGACCGGTCGCCCTGGTCCCGAGGGTGCTGCACCCGCTGGCGGCCGACGGGCTGCGCCCCGGCCCCGCCGACCTCGCTGAGTCCGGCACCTTCGACACCAGCGCCTTCGCCGTCCGCCCCGGCGCTGAGGACCTGCTGACGACCTGGATCGACCAGCTGCGCACCGACCCGACGATGACCGCGCCGGTCCTCGACGGCGCCCCTGCGCTGGTCGACCACAAGGTGATCCGCGATCCCGGCGTGGGCCTGTCGGTGTTCAACGCCGCGCAGCGCGCCTTGGAGGTCACCGACGGCGAGCACGTCGTCGATGGGTCCTGGCTGCGCAGCGTGCACTTCGACGGTTTCCAGCCGCAGCGGCCGTGGCTGCTGTCCGCCGACTACGCCGACAGCCCGAGGCTGCTGCTCTCGGAGAACCCGGTGCTCGCCGGGCTGTGCGCGAACTACCGCAACGCGCTGGTCGAAGCCGGCTACAGCCGCGAGCAACCGCACCCCTTCGACGCCCTCGCCGACGGGGTCCTGCTCCCCGCGGACCTCCGCCGCCAGTACCTCGACGCCTGGCTCGGGGGTGGTGACGCGCCGCCGAGCCCGTTCGAAGCCGACGGCGCGGACGCGTTCGAGGAGTGGGCCTGCGCGCCCGCGGACGACAGGCAGCGCAGCGCGGGCGGCTCCCGCTGGACGGCGGCCGTCTGGTCCGACGACGACCTCCTGCGCAGCGACTACCCGGACCCCTTCGGCGCCGATGCCGAGGGGTTCCACGAGTGGTGCGCGGGAGTCGGCGTCGCCAGCGGCCGGGTGCCCGCCGACGCGGTGCACCGCCGCACCGGCGGTGACCTGGCCCTGGTCGACCAGCTCGGCGTCGCCGTCCTCGGCGGTGGGCCGCTGGCCGACATGATGCGCACGGCCGTCGGTGCCTCCGGGCTGCCCTCGGCCGACACCGCCTACTACCCGGTGGTGCTGCGCTGCGCTCCCGACCTCGACGTTCCCGCAGGTCGCTACGTCATCGACGTGCACACCGGCAGCGGCGGTGGCGTGTCCACCGCGGCCGAGACCTGGGTCCTGTCGGAGAGCAGCAGGGCCACGGTCCGCCGGAACGGGACCAAGACCCGCGTGGTCACCGTGCCCGCGCCCGAGCGCGAGCCCATCGACCTGCCCACCCGCAAGGGCGCCCGCGCGCGTTTCGAGCTCTCCGAAGAGTTCGTCGTCGCCGCCCACGTGGACCACGCCGCCGAGCGCACCGACAACGCGCTCGGCGTCGTCTCGGCCTTCCTCACCGCGTTCGCCGAGCGCGACGACGTGCGCCTGCTCGTGGGAGTCACCGGCGCCGCGCGGCACCCCGAGGCATCCGAGCGGCTCCGGCTGGCCACCGCGTCCGATCCCCGGATCAGGCTCGTCGAAAGCCGCGTCGAACTGCACGAACTGCTCGGCGCGGCGGACTGCTTCGTCTCGCTGCACCGAGGCGAAGCCGGTGATGAGCACGCCCTCCGGCTGATCGAGGTCACCGCGCACGGCGTGCCGGTGATCGCCGGTGAGCACGGCGCGGTCGTCGAACTGCTCGGCGCCCAGTGCGCGCGTCTCGTGCCCTGCCAGGGAGTGGGTGAACCGGACGTCGAAGCAGCCGCCGAGATCATGCGCGCGGCCGCGGACGACCCCGACGGGACGGCGGCGTTCGGCATCGCTGCCAGGGAAACCCTGCTGGGCACGCACACCGTCGCCCGCGCGGGCGCGCGCCTGCGGGAACGGGTCGAGCACGCCTACCGCAACTGGCGCACCAAGTGGTCGGGTGACAAGCACGGTCAGTTCGACGATCCGCTGCGCCCGCTGCTGGTCGCCCGGCATGCCCTGCACCGCGCCCCGGACGTGGGCCAGGGCGGCGCCAACGCGATCGCTCCGACCCTGCGCAAGGCCGTCCTCCGCGCGTTGAGCCACTACGACGACCACATCCGCGACGTCCTGCGCTCGCTGGTCGACGGTGTCGAGCAGACCGCCGGCGAGCTGCTCCGGCGCCAGTACGAGTCGGACGGTGACGGGGACGTCGAGGCCATCCGCACCGAACTGGCTCAGCTGCTGCGCAGGCAGGACCAGTTCGGCGCGCAACTGGTCGGCACCGACGACGGCATGGTGCGCGCCCGCGCGGACCTCGCCGAGCAGCACCGCAGGCTCCGGCGCCTGGAGGAAGCCGGCGCTCCGGCGGGCAGCGGCGGTTCGGACGAGCGGGTCGACGCCCTGGCCGAACGCATCGACGGCCTCACCGGTGCGCTGGAGAAGGTCCTCGATCGCATGGACGCGATGGAGGCGCGCCAGCCCGGCCACGACCTCGAATCCGGGGTCCGCAGCGCTGCCGGGGACGCGGCGAACGCGCTGCAGCGCACGGACGTGCTGCAGCGGATCTTGCTGCGCGAGCACGAGCGGGCCACCGGGGGAGGGGACGGCAGCACCACACCCGTGCTCTGCGACGCAGGACTCATGCGGCTGCCCGCCGACGACGCGCTGATGCTGCCGTGGCTCTCGTCGAACCCCTCGTGGGACGCCGACACCTCCGCGCTCATCGATTCGCTGCTCGAACCGGACGGGATCTTCCTCGACGTCGGCGCCTACGTCGGATATCAGGCGGTGCGGGTGCTCAGCAGGCTCGGCAACAGCGGCGCGGTCGTCGCCGTGGAACCCAGCCCTCAGGCCCGAGCGCTGCTCAAGCACAACGTCGAGATGAACGTGCCCGCGGCGTGGGCCAGCAGGTTGCTGCTCATCGAGGGCGCGGCGTGGGACGGGCCGGGAGAGCTGCAGGGTGAGCCCGCACTCGCCGGCGGTATGTCGGTGAGCCCGCTCGACGCGAACGGCGAGCAGGAACAGGGGGAGCGCGTTCCCGCGTTCCGGCTGGACAAGGAGCTGGAGAACCACAGCTCGCTGGAGAAGCTCAAGCTCTCGGTCGTGCACGTGGACGTCGGAGCCCGAGTTCACCGGGTGCTCGGCGGGCTGGTCCGGGCGCTGCGCCGTGATCGTCCCTCGATCGTGTGCTCGTTCACACCGGACGCGATCAGCGGGCTCGGAGACGACCCGGCAGCTGCGCTCCGTGAGTTCGGAACGTGGGGTTACGAGCTCGTGCCGATCGGTCGCGATCGACCGGTGGAAGCCTCTGACCTGCTCGAAGCCATGAAGTCCGCGGGCGAAGGCAGCACCGTGAAGCTATGGCTGCGGCCGAAGCAGAAGTGATCGACGCTAGGCCGAACGAGTGGTGTCAAGGCTTGAGCAGGCGATTTGACATTGACGGAGAGTGTGCGTAACTTTCTCTTCGTCGCACGGAAAGCCGAACGACGCGAGATGTTCGCGGAGAACGGCACCGGGAGCGCCGCGAGGTTCCGAACCTGGTTCGGGTCCACGTGACAGCGCAGACCGGTTCGGGGCGCGCGGGTTTGACACCGCGAAGCGCACCGGGTAACGTAAGGCGGCCGCTGGGGAGACGCGGAACTTCGGTTCGGCATCCGACCGGCAGTTGATAACTCGAATAAGGCTCGCGCTCACGGCGAGGAAGTAAGGGACCCCCCTGAAAACGCCGAATTGAGAGCCTGCTAGAGTTACCAACACAAGAACGAGGAAATGACTCCCCGGAGTTCGCGGCCCTTGAGGGTTGTGGGTGATGGTGTGG
>NZ_BAAGZP010000053.1:0-14801 GCF_054778355.1 Saccharopolyspora tripterygii
CCATGGGCCGTACTCCAATCACAAAGTGATCTCATACACAACCCATCTGACAGGCCCGCCTCTTCTCCTCATGCTCTCAACCACCCCAAATTCACTGAGATCACCTCAGTGGGAAACGTATCGCTGCCCTGTGCACGCTGCTACCAGAACCCGGATACACCGGCCCAGAACCTCAGCATCTGTCGTCCTACGAGCAAGGCAACCGCATCCGAAACCCGCCGAGTCACGCCACGGAGTAGATCTCTACATTGGATGCTGGCGACGGCCGCCATCCTGGTCGGCTGGCAATTCGCACAGATCCTACGAATCTGCCAGAGACACCCGTTCTAGATCCGGAGCAGGATTCATCCATCGCCGACAGCGTTCTGGCCGGTGTTGCTTCTCGGCCCGACGCTACTTTCCCGTTGCTGCGCATAGTTGGCACCGACGCCGAGACCCTCGCATCAGTGGTGGCGATGATCTCGACGGCTGGGCCATACCTCCTCGCTCCGATGCTGGGGCGGGGCACTTAACACCGACGTTCAGCTACGACCGGGCTTCAACACCGCGGTGCTCACTCTGCGGCCTGAAATGGCCTGGTCTCGGTCGTAACTGCCTCATCCGCATCTGAGGTGTACCTCGTCCGGAGAGCCAGAGCGCAAACGAGCGACAAGACTGCGGTCCCGAGCATATACCAGGCAATAGCGGAGTAACCGCCGGTGCGATCGAGGAGCCACGTGGCGATGATCGGAGCGAGTGCGCTGCTGGCCAACGTTCCCAGCGTGTAGCCGAACGAGATCCCGGAGTAGCGGATCTTGGGTTCGAATGCCTCGGCGAAAAAAGCGGCCAACGGCCCGAACGCTGCAGCGAACCCGGTGCAGATCAGCAGGTAAGCGACCAAGGCCCACGCGAAGGATCCCGTGTTCAACAGCCAGAACCAAGGAAACGCGAGCAGTCCCATCGCGATGGTGCCCCCGCCGAAGACCAGCTTCCGCCCGAACCGATCTGACAGCGCACCGAAGAGCGGGAGCATGATGAAGGTCAGCGCCATCGCACCAAGCACGATCCACAGCATCTCGTTGCGACTGAACTCCAACTGTTGCGCGCCGTAACTCAGCCCAAACACGGTAGTCAGGTAGAACGTAACACCGATTGACAGGTAAGCACCGCCAGTCAGCAGCAGTTCCTTCGGGTACTTCCGCAACACCACCGCGATCGGCAGCCGCACTACATCTTTTTCGTGCTTGACCTGGTCGAATTCCGGGCTCTCACCGAGCTTTAGCCGCACGATCAAACCGCTCACCACGAACACACCACCGATGAGGAACGGCATCCGCCAACCCCACGCCATGAACGCATCGGGATCCATCGCCCCGAAGGCGAGGAACACGGCATTGCCCAGCATCAGGCCCGTCGGAACACCCATCTGCACCCAGCTGCCGTAGTAGCCCCGCCGCCCGGCCGGCGCATGCTCCACCGCCATCAATACCGCGCCGCCGTACTCACCCCCCAAGGAGAGTCCTTGGATGAAGCGGAGCGAGACCAGAATAAGCGGTGCCGCCACACCGATCGTCTGGTAGCTGGGAAGGACGCCGACAGCAAACGTGGTCGCGCCCATAATGCTGAGCGTGAGCACGAGCATCGACTTTCTACCAAGTCTATCGCCGAAATGGCCGAAGATCACGCCCCCGATAGGCCTGGCCACGAAAGCTGCGGAAAACGTTGCAAACGACAGCAACGTACCAATCAGTGCGTCAAACTCCGGGAAGAACAGCTTGTTGAACACAAGTCCGGCCGCAGTGCCGTAGATGAAGAAATCGTACCACTCAACCGTGGTACCCACGGCGCTGGCAAAACCTACCTTACCGCTACGTGATATCAGGGACATCGTTGTTCCTCAAGGTGCGCATCGACAGTTTGTCTTCGAGACAACAGCCTCTGCGTTTTCAAAAGATGCCGGTACCTCCACCTGGAGAGGTCGCGGATTCCGCTCGTTCTTGCAACGTGGCGCCGCTGTGGACGAAGGTTAGTTAGCTTAGCTTTCGGAGCATTGAAGCACCTCAAGTGCTTACAGGAACGTCAGGTTCCGCAGTGAGATCCTCAGAAAATTTCCGGAGCAGAACGGTCTTGAGCCCAGAACACCCAGACCCCCCAGAACAAGGGTTGCACCCGCGCACCAGCTGTGACCTCGCACGAGAAATTGATGCAAGCCGAAAAACCCAGCCATTGAGAGATTTGGAGTTAGAATGGATCACCAGATCGGACGGTAGCATCACGGTTTTTGCGCGATAATTGCCGACTAATTATCGACCACCAAGACGTTGCGCACCGAATTGCCGGCAACCGCGGTTCTTGTGGCGAAAAAGGGCCTCTGAGCAGACACCGTTGTCACCGGGAATCGGATCAGCACTTGCTCGGCAACGCTGCCGCAACTATCGACCAGCACTGCCGCACCTACCGACCACGGCTCCAGCAGACCGAGTAAAACTCCTGTTGTCTGGTGACGTGGTATAAGATTCCAGTGCAGATCGGCCTCTTCGCGGTCGAACTGGTCGAGCCCGAGCACTGACGCATCGAGGTCGAGTTGCGCCTGATCACGAGTTCCGGCCTCATCTAGCAGCACCACCTGGGACTGACCATCCGGCGCCGAATCAACACACTCGTCAGGATCGGCCAGGAACAGCATGGTCTGATAACGCAACGTATCAGGCTCCGGCATATCCTCGACGAGTATTACGAACCGAACCAACCCCTCTTCACGTAGTGCTACCGCCTCCTTAAGCGCCTCGCGTGCGACGATGACCACCTCGGTGCGGGTAAGGTTCACCCAATCGCTCAGCGAATAACCCGGCGGCACGGTTGAAAACGGAACTCCACAACGAATTGATCCTGCCGCGATCTCCCACCATTCCGGTACAAGCGCAAGGTGGATGGCCACCGAGTGCTTCGATGTGATCCCGAGTTCGGCGAGGGTCACGGCAAATCGCCGCGAACGGTCCGCAAAATGACCGAAAGTCAAGCGGCGGACACCATCTGGCCCTGAATAGACCATGGCGGTCCGATCTCGCCATCTGTCCAGAGACAACCGGAACCGTGCAGTAATCGACATAATCCACCTCGCGTTTGTCGCACACAAGGTGCGCGGTGCGACGCCAGACATACATCCAGCCGCACTACAGAAGCCGCGCCTCATGCGCCTTGGCAATGGCCTCGACTCTGTTGCGTGCATTGAGTTTCTGCATCGCCGTTTGAAGGTAGGTCTTGACCGTGTTACGAGCCAGAAGGAGGCGCTCGGCAATCTCGGGGTTGCTATGCCCCATCGCAGCCAATCGCAGAACGTCATACTCGCGCCTGGTCAAGCCTACGTGAAACAGCAGCTCAGGTGTGGCCGAAGCGTGTCGTCCAGCCAGCCGCGGATCGATGACGCGGACTCCACGTGCCACACGACGGACAGCGGTGGAGAAGTCGACACCCGTGACGTCCTTGACCAGGCAGCCATCCGCGCCGGCATCGAGCAACATGTCGATTGCACCGTGGTCAGCGAACGCGGTGAACAAGAGAATCTTCGCCTTGGGCACAATTCGCCTCAGCTCCGACACCAGCTCGGGAGCTGGCATGTCCGGCAACCTCAGATCAAGCAGGATTACCTCGGCCGGCACCTCCTGCACCAACCGGATCGCTTCGTGACCAGTGCTGGCGCTGCCTACCACTGTGATGACGGGATCCTGGGCGGCGAGCAACTCGACTCCGCCACGAATGACCGGGTGGTCATCGACCACAAGAACTCGGATCGGCGTCGCGTCAGTCATCAATGATCCGCCTGGTTCTCGTCTGTGCACGGCACCCAGGCGCGCACAGTCGTGCCACCATCCTCGTTCTCGATGATGGACATGCCGCCGCCGACCCGCTCCATGCGCTGCGCCGACAGCGCCAAGCCCAGATGTCCGGGCTTGGCCGGGTCATCACCGCAGCGTCCCCGCCCGTCGTCGGCAGTGGCGACGACCAACTGTCCGCCTGCGACCACAACACTCACTACGACTGTGGAGGCACACGCGTGTTTCTCGACGTTGACCAGCGCCTCACGCACGACGCTGCTCAAGGCCTCCGGCCGCCCGGGCGGCAGATCTGGGATCTCGGCGAGGGCCACGTAAGAGGCAGGTATCCCGGTACGCTCCTGGAACGCTTCACAATCCTCCTGCAGGGAAACCGCGAGCTGCCGGTCCGGCGGATGCTCGCTCAGGTCGGCCAGCGAGTTCCGCAACAGTGCGCTCACCGACGCGACCTGGCTCGCGACCTCGTCGATGCGGTCCCGGATTCGGCTGAGATCTTCCATCGAGCGCAGGCTGCGCAGCTCCGCGCCGATACGGAACAGCACTGGGCTTACCGAGTCATGTAGGTCCGCCGCCATCCTCCGTCGTTCGGCGTCCACCGCAACACCGGTTTGAATTTTCGCCCTTTGTGAGCTGACCAGGCTGACTGAGGCCGCCATGGCAGCCTCCTCCATCCTGGCCACGATCTGGTCACCGAACGAGACTTCCTGCCGGACACCGGCGTAGATCGCGCCGAGCACATTCCCGCCGTAGATCATCGGGACCGCGACCATGGCGCGCAGGCCTTCCTGCGCCACCAAGTCGTCGAACTCGTGCGTGATCGAATCGGAGGTCCGATAGTCGCGCACCCACACCGGCCTCCGCAGCTCGATACTCTTTCCGCCTAGCCCCATCCCTTCTGGCACGACCAGTCTGTGCAGTGCCGGGCTCTGCGTGCCATGCCAGCTGCGGTGCACCATGCGCCGATCCGCCTCTACTCGTCCTACCAGCGACATGTCGAAGTCACCCAGCTCCCGGATCCGGCGTGCGATCGACTTCATCGCCACCGAGTTCTCGGACAGCACGAGCAGTTCCGCATGCTGCAGCGCCAGCTGATCGAGCACGACATCGACGCCGGCGTCTGGTGCACCGTTCATGGCAGTCTCCTCATCGAGCTGCAAACACGATCCGCACGTCCGACTACAGAGCGGTAGGGCTGATTACCCCTTGTAAGGAAAGCAGGCTCTCGAACAAGAAGTAGTCGCCCCAGACTAACTCGGCATCGGTCGCAACTCCCCTCTTCGGATCGAAGCATCCCGACGTGAGCATTCCGGAAGTTCGCCGGTCACCGACTTCGGTGGGTGTCACGAACTGGCACAGTGTGGCCACCATGGACGCAGCGTGGTCGCGATAATGCCTCCGTGACGGAACCAAGTCGGCGAGCCTCAGCAGCGCGGCTGCGGCGATCGCGGTCGCCGAGGTATCCCGTGGGGCGTCCGGCCCAGCGTCGAAATCCCACGGCGCGATACGCCCAGCGGGAAGGTGCTCGATCCACCAGTCCGCAGCGGTGACTGCCGGCTCAGCAAGCTCCGCGTCCACCCAGTGCGCGGCCTGAGCGAAACCGAGCATCGCCCAAGCCTGAGCACGTGCCCACGTACTGCCATCGGAAAGGCCCTTGTGGGTGTAACGACGAACCAGCGTGCCGTCCCGCGGGTCGAACTCCGCCGACTGGCACACCGAGCCGTCCTCACGCAAGCAGTACTCGACATGCCGACGTGCGTGGTCACGTGCCATATTGGCAAAGCTCTGCCGACCGGTCTCGCGAGCCGCCCAGGCCAGCAGTGCCACGGTGCCTGGAACCGCATCGATGTTCGCGGCTCCGGAACCGACCGCATCGGCCTCCTCCGCTTGCAGTCCCAACGGGATCAGCCCGGCGTTGTGGTTGAAACTGGCAGCCAGCCCTTCGGCCCCCGCCAACGCCACCTCACCCGCACGGTCGCTCTTACCGACCAGATGCGCAACCCCTGCTCCGAAGAAGAACAGAAACCCCCGGAACGCGGTATCCGAGGTAGCGCGCACCGTGAGTTGTGTGGCGACTTCCTCGGCCCCGACCAAGAGTTTCCGATCACCACTGTGCACGGCAGCCAGGGCGAGGAGGCCACCCCAGAAACCGCCGGTCCAGAAGCCGTCCGAAGTGGTCGTCCACTGTCCGGTTCGGGTGTCGGCGTAGTGCGGAAACCCGAGGGCAGGTTCAGCCAGGGTCCCACGGATACGTGACAGCATGTTCGTTGTGGTCATCTCGTGCACGATGCTGCTCCTCATGCTGCGATCCCTCTAGCCCGCTCCGGCTTCCCCGTGTATTGCGAGAGCAAGGGGCGCCCTGCGCATGGTTCTCGCGGCCGAAGAGATCAGTGTCCATTTTCTTGAGCGCCAACGTTTTCCGCATTCGGGCATCCCCGAAAAGTCGCTGGCCGCTGTTACGGTACGGCCCCACTCGCTCGGAGCTCCGCGATATCCGCATCGGTGAATCCCGACTCTCGCAGCACCGACTCGGTATGCTCGCCCAAAGCAGGTACTCCGCGCCGGACTGTCGCCGGAGTGCGAGAGAGCTTGACCAGGTTGCCGAGAATTCGGGTGGACCTGTGTCCGCCTGTTTCCACCTCGGTGATGATGCCGTTCTCCAGCACTTGAGGGTGCTTCAGCGCCTCGCGCAGGGTCAGTAGCGGCGCGGACAACAGGTCGACCGAGTCGAACCGCTGGATGGCGTCCTCCGTGGTCATCGCCTCTACGGTTCCCCGGAGCTCCTCGTTGGCCTGCTCCTTGTTACTAGCCTGCAGATCTGCAGTGGCAAACTCAGGCCGACGGCTCAAGTCGTCCACTCCGAGGGCCTTGCACACGAGGCGCAGGGCGTTGTCCCGGAACAGGCCCAGCACAGTGACCATGCCGTCTCGGGTCTCGAAAATGCCGCTGTACCAGTCAGTCACCCAATTCGTTTCCCGCTCGTACATCAGCAGCGACGCGCTCTCCAGCGTCTGCAGCGCCAAGGCGGTGTCCAGCAGGTTGACGCTGACCTTCTGCCCGAGTCCGGATCGCTCGCGCTCGTACAACGCCGCAAGTACGCCCTGCGCCAGGGCCATGCCCGAGGCGTAGTCGACAGTCGGAACGGGCATGAGATGTGCGCGCAGGGTGGGGTCGCCGACTGTGCGGGCCATGCCGCTTAGCGACTGCGCCAACATGTCCTGGCCCGCCTTGTGCGCGTACGGTCCGCTCTCGCCGAACCCGGTCGCCGAGGCGTACACCAGCCCCGGGTACTTGTCGGCCAAATCCTCATAGGACAGTCCCAGGCGACGTACCGCCGACGGACGATAGGTGTGCAGCAGCACGTCCGCCTGTTCCAGCAGGCGATGGAGGGTAGCCATTCCCTCACGGGTCTTGAGATTGAGTGAGACGCTCCGCTTGTTCCGGTTCACCCCAACGAAATAGGAGGCCGGCTCTCCTGCATCGATTGCCGCGCGGTCGAGAGTCCGTGTGATGTCGCCGTTGACCCCGCGCTCGATCTTGATGACTTCGGCACCGAAGTCACCGAGCACCTGAGCCGCGATCGGTCCCTGCAGGACCTCACCCAGGTCGAGGACCCGCACGCCCTCCAATGCCCGCTTCATGACCGCACCTGCCGTGCGTAAACGTCCTTCGCGATGACCAGCCGCTGGATCTGATTGGTTCCTTCGTAGATCTGGGTGATCTTGACATCGCGCATCATGCGCTCCACTGGGTATTCACGGGTGAAGCCGTATCCGCCGTACAACTGGACCGCATCTGTGGTCACCGCCATCGCGTTGTCGCTGCAGAGCAGCTTCGCCATAGAAACTCGAGCCCGGGCACGCGGATCTTCCGCCGCGATCAGCGCAACCGCCTCATACAGCAGCGCCCGAGCGGAGGAAACCTTCACTGCGAGGTCAGCGACCATTCCGCGCAGCATTTGCAAGCGTGACAGCGGCTGACCAAACTGTTCGCGCTCGCTGGTGTAAGCGACAGCGGCGTTGAACGCACCCTGTGCGATACCCAGAGCCTGGGCTGCGATCAACGCACGGCTGACATTCAACTCGCCATTGATGTACCCATACCCCTGCATCGGGTCAGCCACCACACGTACGGCCGGGATCCGGCAGTCGTCCAGGATCACGTCCGCGGTCGGACTGCCACGCATTCCCATCTTCTTCTCGTGCGGCCCGAAGGACACGCCGGTGTCGTCGCGGTGAACCATGAACACACCGAAGTCATTCTGACCGGAGCGGGCGAGGACTGCGTACCACTCCGCCCACGGGGCATTGCTGATGAAACGCTTCTGGCCGTTCAGGATCCAGTCGCCGCCTTGACGTGTCGCGGTAGTCCTGATCCCGGATAGGTCGGATCCAACGGTGGGCTCGGTCATGCACCACGCGGCGCCGGCCTCACCGGAGGCCACCTTCGGTACGATCAACGACTTCAGCTCGTCCGAGCCATGGCTGACCACAGTGGAGGTTCCGGCCCAATTCACCAGCAGCACCAACGCTGAACTACCGCAGGCCGCGGCCACTTCCTCCACAGCAATGACCTGCGACAGAAGATCTGCCCCGGAGCCACCCAACTTCTCGTCGTAGGGCAATCCCGGCAGGTCGGCCGCGCGCAGAGCGGCCCATGCTTCCTCGGGGAAGCGTTCCTTCTCGTCCACGTCGCGGGCATAGGGTGCGATCTTGTCGGCTGCAAGGCTCCGCACGCTCGCGCGGAAATCGTCGTACTCGGTTTCCATCATCCTCTTCCTCAACGGTGTAGGCGGTTCACAGCAGCGGCGGCCAGCACAGACCGGTGATGGCGGTCCCGTCACGAGGCCCGGCAGCCTTAGCGGCGTCGTCAGATGAAAGCCCTAAACGGCCCAGCACCCGCTCGGTAGCGTCGGCGGTCTCGGTGGGACCGGCCTCAGCCGGAGTCCTGGAATAGACCGGTACCGCAGGAACAGCGCTCGGCCGGAAGTTGTCGTAGCGAGCGGCGATCTGGGGGAAATCTGCCAACTCATCGGGCTCCAACACCGGCGTTACACAAGCGTCGATGTCTTTAAAGCGCGCAGCCCATTCCGCCATCGGATGTTGCCGGAAGGCATCGGTCAGGATCTTCTCGATCGTGTCGAAGTTCGTTGGATCCAGGTGGTCTGGCACGTCGCCAGGCAGATCGAGTGATCGCCACAGGTTCTCAAAAAACGCGTACTCCAACGCCCCCACCGCCACATAGCGGCCGTCAGCACAGGAATAGCAACGGTAAGCCGGCATGGTCCCGGTCAGCACGCCTTCGCCTCGCCGTGGCAACGTGGGGACGCCCCAGTCGGCGAAGTTCATGCCCATCATGGACAGCACACCGTCGACCATCGCAACGTCCAGATACTGACCGACTCCGGACCGTTCACGTTCGTACAGCGCGCTCACCACTCCGAACGCCGCGAGAAGGCCACCGCCCGCGAAGTCGGCGACCAGGTTCAGCGGCGGGACGGGTGGGCCCCCCGAGGGCCCGAACGTGCCCAGTGCACCGCCGATAGCGAGATAGTTGATGTCGTGTCCGGAGCGCTTGGCCAAAGGGCCTGTCTGGCCATACCCGGTGAGGCTGCAATAAACCAAGCGCGGATTGATCGCATTGAGCTCGGCGTACCCCGCTCCGAGTCGATCAGCCACCCCCGGCCGGAATCCTTCGACCAGCACGTCTGACTCGGCGGCCAGCCGGTGCAGCGCGTGGCGCCCCTCCGCAGCCTTCAGGTCGAGCGTGATGAATTCCTTGCCCCGAGACAGCGCAGGAACCGGCAAACCCGAGCGGCCACCGCCGACGACAATCACTTCAGCACCCAGATCGGCGAGAAGCATGCTGCCGTACGGCCCAGGCGCTAGGCGAGTCAAATCGAGCACCCGGACTCCGCTCAACGGCCCGCTCATCGCGCACCTACTGCGGTCTCGGGAAAGGGTCCAGAAACGATCAACACGTTCCTCCTCCTTGAGGTAGCGGACTTACCGCGATGTCGCCATACTCATTCGCGGCGGTCACGGCCTGGTACCTCCAGCTGGAGGTAGAGGTTCCCTGTGGGCAAGCCGCGACAGTCGGAGCGAGGACCCCTCAGAGACCACGAGGCGTAACGAAACCCGTTACTGCGGAAACAGGCCAGCAGTAGTTTCAAACTCGAGGATGCGCGCACTTCCGCTCCGGAACCCATCCATTCCCCCAGCTATTTTTCACCGATGCACGCAGCTCCCTACGTCTTTCCCAGTGACGAAATACGCAGGGTTCGCAGGGTGACATAACTCCGCTGGCGTTGCCACAAACGCTATTCTCCGCTGATGGTTGCACACCAGCGGGAATAACGTTCTTGAGGGTTCTAGCGACTCGGCACAGAGATCTGGAAACCGTGCAATTCAGCCGTGGCCACAGGTCGGGGCGGAGTTAGTATAGCTTCCGACAGAATCTTTCGGTCTCGTAGATCCCGCCCTGACAGACGCCGGACCCCGGTTCATCTTCGTCGAGCAGTTCGTTCCCAGCCTCGCCTTCGAAGTTCGACTGAAATGCTCGAACTCATTAATATATCTCGGTTGAAGAATGCCAAGCGTCCGGTTACCCAGTTAGCGAAAGCCGGTATCTGGTGGGTGGCCAGCCCCTCACGGGACGAGGATCGGCCGCCCGACCGCCGAACTCTGGAGATGCTCGATCGCCTGGTTCGCCTCTCCAAGAGGGAACGAGCGATCCAAAAGCTTGTCGAGAGGGATTCGGCCTCCACGGTAGAGACGCAGGATCTCGGGAAGCTGAAGAGGGGTATTGGATGAACCGTAAAGGGCGCCGACCAATCGTCGGTCGCCCTGCACGAGCGGGTTGATCGGCACCGACAGTTCCTCACCCGCTGCACCGAGGCCCACGACGATCTCAGTCCCACCTGCACGGAGTGCATCGAAGCCAGCGCGGATCGTTGCCTGCCTGCCAATCGCCTCAAGCACGTAGTGCGCGCCACCTCCCGTGATATCCATTACTCGGGCTGCGAAATCTTCATACGAGGAGTCGACGGTATGGGTCGCTCCCAGCTCCCGGGCTTTCTCGAGCCGCGCCGGAACGAGGTCCGCGACGATGATCTGCGCAGCTCCAACAAGCTCTGCGGCGATGACCGCCGACAGCCCGACGCCACCGGCGCCGATAATGGCGATGCTTTTCCCCGCGGCATCCGGAATACGGTTCAGCACGGTTCCCATGCCAGTGATCACCGCACATCCGACGATGGCGGCGATCTTTGAAGGGATGTCTTCATCAATCTTGAGCACCGATTCCTGTGACACCACGGCTTGCTCGGCGAAGCACGAGTCGCCCATCAAATGGTGGTATCGCCGACCATTCTTGCTCAGGCGGGTGCCCCCGCGCAGCAACTCGTTGAACTTCCCGTGCACACCGCCGAGTGCGCATTGCGCTGGGCGTCCGGAAAGGCAAAACTCGCATTCGCCGCAGCGCGGCCGCCACGTGAACACGACCTTGTCACCGACGCCACAGGAGGTGACTCCTTCGCCAACCTCCTCGACGATGCCAGCCCCCTCGTGTCCAAGCACGATCGGTGTGCGAGCCGGAAGCGCCCCCGTTAGGTAGTGCACATCGCTGTGGCACACGCCCGCCGCTTCGACTCGCACGCGAACCTCGCCCGGTGCGGGACTGTCAAGATCGAGGGCCTCGAGCACCATCGGCGCATCGATTGCATACATGACCATCGCCTTCACGTGGGGCCACCCCTTCCAGTCCGACTGGACACACCGTTGTGGACCAGTTGCGTTGCATCGCCCCAATGCGGGCGGCCAGCAGACGCTAAGAGCGATGCCATAATGTGGTCCAAGGACTGATCCGGTCAGCGGAACATCAAAGGCTGTTGAAGACCAAGCTCGAGCGGACGCGCCGATTGAGTCCCAGGGCAGCAGTCTTGACTGCCGGCGCGAACTGGCTCATGTCAATCTGGCCTGCAGACCCGGTGACGGAGATAGCCGCGATCGGTGAACCATCAGGGCGGAGAATAGCGCCTGCAGCGCACGTGATCCCGACGTTCGACTCCTCGTCCTCGTAGGCGATGCCCTCGACTCGCACACGTGCGAGATGCCGACGCAACAACGCAGGATCCGTGATGGTGCGGGGCCCGAGTGGGGTCATATCGATAGCGAGCGCCTGATCGACGGCTTCCTCTGGCAAGTGGGCCAACACCGCCTTGCCCCCTGCCGTCGCATACGCCGGAACCCGTCCGCCAACGCGCGACCGCATGTCGAGCTGCGTCCCGCGCCCCTGAATGATCTCGACATAAACCTGGTCGGTGGCCTTGAGCACGCTCAGCTGCACCGTAAGCCCGGTCGCCTGACGTAGATCCGCCATCGCACCAAGCGCGAACCGACGCAGCTCCTTGGAACGCTGAGCCAACTCACCCAGCTCAAAGAGACGGATGCCTACCCGCACACCCCGATCCGCGCGCTCAAGGAAGTCCTCGTCGATCAGATCAGCAACGATGCGGGACGTGACCGATTTGGCCAAGCCTGAGCGCCGGGCGATCTCAGACACGCGCAACACAGGCTGCTCCGCAGTGAACGCCCCGAGCACGTCGGCAACACGCGCGATCATGCCTGTTCTCATGTTCCGCTCATCGGATCGCATTTGGCGATCGTATGCCACATGCTGGTTTGAATGGGAGGCGATCACGCGGTTAGAGGGCCGCGTGCGAAACGATGGAGCTCTCAATGACTGAGGACGATCTGCCCGACACCCCCGTTACGACGACGTGCGAAGCAGTAACTGCGGTTGCCGAGGCCTCAAGACAGTGGGCCGCGGTGACCTACGCTGGCCGCGCACGCGTCATCCACGCGATCGCGAACGCGCTCGACACTGCAGCAGGAGATCTGATCGCGACCGCGCAAGAGGAAACAAACCTGCCCGAAGCGCGCTTGGTCGGCGAACTCAAGCGCACGACTTTCCAGCTGCGACTATTCGCCGATGTTGTCGCAGACGGAACATTCCTCGACGCACGGATCGACCGTCCAGACACCACATGGCCGATGGGGGCACCCCGACCCGACCTGCGCCGCATGCTGATGCCGATCGGCCCGGTTCTCGTGTTCGCTGCGAGCAACTTCCCGTTCGCGTTCTCCGTCGCAGGAGGTGACGCAGCTGCGGCGCTAGCCGCCGGCAACGCGGTGCTCGTCAAAGCACACCCTGGCCATCCCCGCCTCTCGAACGCGACTGCGGCCGTCGTCCGAGCAGCGGGGCGGGCTGCGGGCGCACCGGAGAACCTGCTTCGCGTGATCCACGAAACCGAGAATGGCGTCACGGCGCTCCGGGATCCAAGGATCAAAGCGGCCTCGTTCACAGGTTCGATCCGCGGTGGGAGAGCACTCTTCGACATCGCCAATGCACGCCCCGAGCCGATCCCGTTCTACGGTGAGCTCGGCAGCGTGAATCCCGCATTCGTCGCGCCGACCGCTGCGTCCCGCCGTGCCTCGGAGATTGTCGATGGGTTTCTCGGCTCGATCACGGGAAGCCGCGGGCAACTGTGCACCAAACCTGGTCTCCTGCTCGTCCCAGCCGAGTCGTCCATGCTGGCGATGCTGCGCGACGCAGACGTGCCCAACCCCACGCCGATGCTCAACGACCGAATCCAGAAGGGTTTCGAGGCGGACTTGGCGGCGCTGGCGACGCACAACGGGGTGAGCACATTGCTCAAGAGCACCAACAACATCGACACCTCGCCAGGAACAACACTCCTCCACACCACTCTCGACCAAGTGCTAGCCGCCCCGGAAGCGCTCACAAGAGAGGTATTCGGACCGGCAGGGATGATCGTGACATACTCGGACCCGGCCGAAGTGCCCGAACTCGCGCGCACTTTGGCCGGACAACTCACTGCCACCATCATTGCGGACTCGGACGCCGCAAGCGATATTACTCTTGCGCAGGTGCTTCTTCCAATCCTCACAGAAAAGGCCGGTCGCCTTCTGTGGAATCAGTGGCCAACTGGGGTCTCGGTGACCTACGCGCAACAGCACGGTGGACCATACCCTGCGACAACCGCACCTACGACGACATCTGTGGGAACCGCGTCCATCACCCGGTTCCTGCGGCCCGTTGCCTTCCAGAACTTTCCGTCCACCTTTTTACCTGATGCGTTGAATGATGGAAACCCGCTGGGCGTCCCCCAACGCATCGACGGCTGATCGCAAAGTTGCGGCCTCGTGGAGCTCGTGACCAAGGTCATCCGCATCCATGGCTAGCCCGCAGGTTCGAAGTGGAGCGCTACCTCCGCGACGCCCGCTGATGACCGTCAGCGAGGGTACCGAGGAGATCCAGCGCAACGTCATCGCGAAAAGCGGCTCAGAAACACTGATACCGACGCGTGGCGACGAACCTTCTCGCAACTGGAAACGCTCTTTCACGAGAAAGCGTCACCGAGAATCATGAACATCGTTGTGCTGGTTAAGCAGGTGCCCGACACGTATTCCGAGCGGAAGCTCGCCGCTGCGGATCACACGTTGGACCGCGAGTCGGCGGATGCCGTGTTGGATGAGATCAACGAGCGCGCCGTGGAGGAGGCGCTGTTGATCAAGGAGGCCCAGGGCGGCGAAGTGACCGTCGTGTGCATGGGCCCGGATCGCGCCACGGATGCCATCCGCAAGGCGTTGTCGATGGGTGCGGACAAGGCGGTGCATCTCTCGGATGAGGCGTTGCACGGCACGGACGCGCCCGCCACCGCCAAGGCGCTGGCGAAGGTGATCGGCACCGTGGAGTCGGTGGATCTGGTGATCGCGGGTAACGAGGCGACCGATGGTCGCTCGGGTGCGGTGCCGGCGATGGTCGCCGAGGTGCTGGGTTGGCCGCAGCTGACCTTCGCGCGCAAGGTCTCCACCGACGGTTCGTCGGTGACCGTGGAGCGTGAGACCGATGCGGGCATCCTGACCGTCGAGTCGGGTCTGCCGGCCGTGGTGTCGGTCACCGAGAAGA
>NZ_BAAGZP010000054.1:0-74629 GCF_054778355.1 Saccharopolyspora tripterygii
TCCGCCATCGGAGGCCAACCACCCATCACCCGACTGACCAACCTCCCCGAACACCACAGCTAAAACTGGGACCGGCTCAGGATTCCTCGGCGGGCGTTGCGTGGAGGGCGTGGCAGAACGCCTCCGCTGTGAGGGTGATCTGCCACTCGCGGGCGCCCTTGGCGCGCAGCAGGTCCGCGATCGATGCGGTGCTGATCTCCTCCGGCGGCGTCCAGCAGGTGCGCCGGACCAGGTCGGGCAGGAGGAGGTTCTCCACCGGCAGGGAGTGCTCCTCGGCGATCGCGTTCAGCGCGGCCCTGGCGGCCGTGAGCCGAGCCGCCGCTGCGGGATCGCGGTCGGACCACCGATTGGTCGGGGGTGGACCGTCGTTCGGCGTGGACGCGGCGGGCAGCTCCTCGTTGGTGAGGCGGCGCGCCGCGCGCAGCGCCTGCAACCACATCGAGGCGCGCCTGCGCTGCTGGCGACCGCCGAACACCGGCATCGCCACGAGATCGCCCTCGGACTTGGGATTCGACTGCGCGGCGAGCACGATCGAGGAATCCGGGAGCACCCGGCCAGGAGCGATGTCGCGTTCGCGGGCGAATTCGTCGCGGGCCTGCCACAGGGCTCGCACCGCGGCCAGCTGCCGTGGGCTGCGCACCTTGTGGATGCCCGACGTGCGGCGCCACGGTTCGGCGCGCGGGGGCGGGGGTTCAGCTGTCCGGACGGCCTCGAACTCCTCGAAGGCCCAGTCCAGCTTGCCCTGCCGCTCCAGCTCGGCGTGCATCTCGTCGCGCAGCGCGACCAGGAGTTCGACGTCCAGAGCGGCGTAGACCAGCCAGTCCTCGGGCAGCGGCCGCTTCGACCAGTCCGCGGCGCTGTGGCCCTTCTCCAGCTGGTAGCCGAGCATCCGCTCCACCAGAGCGCCCAGCGACACCCGGTCGAACCCGGCGAGTCGCCCGGCCAGCTCGGTGTCGAAGAGCCGTGACGGGTGCAGATCGAGTTCGGCGAGGCACGGCAGGTCCTGGGACGCGGCGTGCAGCACCCACTCGGTGTCGGCCAGCGCCGGCACCAAGGGGTCGAGCTCGCCCTTGAGGGCGATCGGGTCCACCAAGGCGGTGCCCGATCCCTTGCGGCGCAGCTGCACCAGGTAGGCGCGCTGCGAGTAGCGGTAACCCGAGGCGCGCTCGGTGTCCACCGCGACCGGCCCGGTACCTGCGGCCAGCGCTTCAGCGGCCGCGTTCAACGCGGCCGGGGTGTCCACCACCGGCGGCACGCCGTCGACGGGTTCGGTCAACAACACCGGCTCCGGGCGGCCGGATCCGACTGTCTCGGGGCTTGCAGCTTCCACGGCTAACAGACCTTACGTGCTTTGGCCCGTTTCGTGTGGCTGGTCCACCCGACGTCGTCGGTCCGGCCCACCCGGTGCTGGTGTTCGTCAGCGATCCACCTCAGCGGATCACTCCGGCACGCATGGCCAGTGCGACCATCTGCGCTCGGTCGCCGGTGCCCAGCTTGCGCCCGATCCGCGACAGGTGAGACTTCACCGTGAGCGCGGAAAGGTTCAGGGCCTCGCCGATCTCCTTGTTGGAGCGGCCATCGGCCACCAACTGGAGAACTTCGACCTCACGCCCGGACAGCTCGCGAGGTGTGTTGTCCGTTCCCGGCACGCGGGTTCCGGCGGCAAGCACCGGAGCCACGCTGGGATCGGCGTACACGCCGCCGTCGAGCACGCGGCGCACGCCGTCGGTGACCACCATGGGCGAGGCCGACTTCAACAGGTACGCCTGCGCACCTGCCTGGAAGGCGGCTCTGACCGCATAGGGGTCATCGGACGAAGCGAGCACCACGATCCGTGGCCAGCCCTGGCTCCGGAGTTCCGTGACCAGTTCGATGCCGGTCCCATCTGGGAGTCCGAGATCGAGGATTGCGAGGTCGCACGGACCGGTCGCCAGAGCACGAGCCCTGGCTTCGGCCATGGATGCGGCCTCGTGCACCGTGCCGGCTCCCATCTGCAGCAGCCGAGCGGCGATCGCCTCTCGGAGCAGCGGATGGTCATCCACCACGAGCACCGTGAACAGCTCTTCCCGCGGGTGCGGGACCATGTTGGCCGGCAAAGCGCCGGCAGGCGTGGTTCGAGCGGCCTGACCTAAGCCGACGGCAGCCACGTCACTACCTCCCTGGAGTCGGTCGTGCCCCCCGACCGGCACCGGGACTCTCGACCAATCAGCCGCGCCACTGATCGACCGAAAGTGGTGTCGTCGGGGTGAGCGTAACCGCCCAAGCGGGTCAGCGGGACGATCAATCGGGTATGTATCCCGATCGAGTTGTGACGGGACCATGCTTTTGTCGCCCTTTGGGGTGACTGAGAGCGACGACCGTAACGTCGGAGCGTGGCCATGCGACATATTTTGAATGCGTATGGTGAAAATCTTGCACGAGCAAGCATTTCGGCGAGGCCGAACGAACTTCGCGAATGAAAATCGGGCACCGGCGTGTCGCGCTTCGGCGTGTCGCATTCGGGGGGTTCGCGAAGGGGGAGACGGGCCAACGCTACGCGCTGCGCCGACTCGCCGCAGCCGATGATCGGGGGACCCCGATCAGTCCTGTCGCATTGATCCGTTCGGGCGCCTGCCGAGTAGCGCAACGCCTTCCGGCGGAAGCCCGGCAGCGCACGCCATGAGTTCGTGGAAGGCGTCCGCGTGCGGCCTGAGCTCGACCTCGTCGCCGCCGAACACCGAGGGTTTCGCCGTCCACGACCCGCGCAGCTCCAGATCGTGGCTGCGGGACGGTCCCGTGATGTCGCCGAACCTCGCGGAGGACGTCAGGGTCACCGTGCCGCCCAACGAGGTGAACGAGGCGCCCGCGTTCTCCAGGGCGTCGGTCAGCCACGACCAACCGACCGCGGGGAGCAGCGGGTCATCCGCCACCTCGGGGTCGAGCTCGGCCCGCAGGTAGACCACCAGCCGCAGCACGCCGTCCCAGGCGTCCTGCCCCTCCGGGTCGTAGAGCAGCACGAACCGCGCTGTGGCCAGCTCGCCTGCCGGTCCGTTCGCCTCCGCGGCCAGCGCGTGGGCCCAGGGGGCCAGGCGCTTGGGAGGACCGACCTCGCTGAGCTCGATCTCCGCACGCGGCTGAGGCGACGTCAACGCGGCAACCGCCTGCCGGAAAACTTCGGGCGCCGCCGACATCTCCGTCACGGCGACGACTGTAGGGGCCCGCGCGGGCCCGTGGGTGGAGGCGCGCCGTTGCAGGCGCGGGCGCTTCGCGTGGCGGCGCGGGCGCCGTGCGAAGATTGCCGGTGCAAGCCCGGCCGTCCGTCGTGGCAGATCCTCTCCAGGCGCCCGCAGACCGCACCGGGATCCGACGACTCGACGTACGGACAGCGCCTCCCATGACGAACTCCGCTCCGGTCTCCGCTCGCCGGGACCTCACCGACGCACCCCTGCTCGTGGCCGCGCGCGGCGGGAAGCCCCGCCACACGCCGGTGTGGTTCATGCGGCAGGCCGGGCGGTCGCTGCCCGAGTACCGCAAGGTCCGCGAGGGCACCCCGATGCTGCAGGCGTGCCTGACGCCCGAGCTGGTCACCGAGATCACCATGCAGCCGGTCCGCAGGCACGGCGTGGACGCGGCGATCCTGTTCAGCGACATCGTGCTCCCGCTCTACGCGGCCGGTGTCGGACTGGACATCGTGGCCGGGACGGGCCCCGTGGTCTCCAACCCGATCAGCGGGCTCTCCGACGTCACCGCGCTGCCGTCGCTGGCGGCGGAGCAGGTCGCGCCGGTCGCCGACGCGGTGGGCCTGCTGGTGAAGGAGCTCGGGAGCACGCCGCTGATCGGGTTCGCCGGGGCGCCGTTCACGCTGGCCTCCTACCTCGTCGAGGGCGGGCCGAGCCGCAACCACGAGCGCACCAAGGCGCTCATGCACTCCGATCCGCAGACCTGGCACGCGCTGCTGGAGAAGCTCGCCGACACGACGCTGGAGTTCCTGCGGGTGCAGCTGGGAGCCGGTGTCGACGCGATCCAGCTGTTTGACTCCTGGGCGGGCGCGCTCTCGCTGCGCGACTACCGCGAGTTCGTGCTGCCGCACAGCCGCCGGATCTTCGAGGGCGTCGCCGAGATCTCCGACGTGCCCAGGATCCACTTCGGGGTCGGCACCGGAGAGCTGCTGGGCGCGATGCGCAGCGCCGGACCCGACGTGGTCGGCGTGGACTGGCGCATCCCGCTGGACACCGCCGTCGCGCGGCTGGGCGCCGCTGACCCGGAGGCGGCCGCACCGGTCGTGCAGGGCAACCTCGACCCGGCCGTACTGTTCGCCGGTTGGGACGCCGTCGAGCGCGAGGTGCACCGCATCCTCGACGAGGGCCGCGCCGCGGGCGGGCACATCTTCAACCTCGGCCACGGCGTGCTGCCGACCACGGACCCGGAGATCCTGACCCGGGTCGTCGAGCTGGTGCACACCGCGACCGCGCAGCGCTGATGACCGGTCGTCGCGTCGCCGTCGTCGGCGGTGGTGTCGCCGGGCTGGCCGCCGCCCACCGGCTCCGCCGCGAGCTGGGCGCCGACGCCGAGATCGTGCTGGTGGAGCAGACCTCTCGGCTCGGCGGCAAGCTGCGCACGGTCGAGCTCGCAGGTCGTGCCTACGACCTGGGTGCCGAGGCGTTCCTGGCGCGGCGGCCCGAGGTTCTCGACCTGGCCGAGGAGCTGGGCGTGCGCGCCGAGGTCGTCCACCCGGCGGGTGCGGCCGCGACCGTGCGGGCCGGCGGCCGATCCCACCGGCTGCCCGGCGGAACGGTGATGGGCGTTCCCGCCGACGCCGAGTCGGTCGCCGGGGTGCTCTCCGAGACGGGTGTCGCCGCCGTGCGCGCCGAATCCTCGCTGCCGCGGATCGAGTGGGACGGCGCGGACGTCTCGGTCGGCGAGCTGCTGCGGGCCCGCGTCGGCGACGAGGTCGTGGACCGGCTGGTGGAGCCGCTGCTCGGCGGCGTCTACGCGGGCGACGCGAACCGGCTCGGGTTGCGCGCCACCGTTCCCGCGCTGGCCAAGGCGCTCGACGACGGCGCGGGCTGGATCACCGAAGCCGTCCGCGCGTCCCTGCCGACGCCGAAACCCGGTGCGCCGCAACCGGTGTTCGGAGCGTTCCAGGGCGGTTACCGGGAACTGCTGGACCGGCTGCTGATCGCCGCCGACGCCGAGGTGCGGCTGGGCCTGCCGGTCCGGGCGCTGACCCGCACCGAGCGCGGTTGGCGGCTGGAAATCGGTTCCGCACCCGCACCGGAGCACCTCGACGCCGACGCCGTGGTGCTCGCGGTTCCCGCCCCCGCGGCCCGGAAGCTCTTGCAGGGCCCCGTTCCCGGTGCCGCCGCCAAGCTCGTCGACGTCGAGCTGGCGTCGATGGCCGTGGTCGGCCTCGCGCTGCCGCCCGGCACGGAACTGCCCGAGCACGAGGGAACTCCGGCCTCCGGCGCGCTGATCGCCCGAGGCGAGCGGCACGGCAGCGGAACTCCGTTCACCGCCAAGGCGTTCACCTTCTCCAGCACCAAGTGGCCGCATCTGCGCGGCGCCGGGGGAGAGGTGCTGCTGCGCGGCTCGGTCGGCCGATTCGGCGAGACCGAGGACCTGCGCCTGGACGACGAGGAGCTGCTGACCCGCGTCCGCGCGGATCTCGCCGAGCTGACCGGCATCACCGCCGAACCGGTGGATTCCGCGGTGCTGCGCTGGGGCGGTGGCCTGCCGCAGTACGGCGTGGGGCACCCGGAGCTGGTCGCCGAGGTGGAGCGCGAGGTCGCGGGCGTCGCGGGGCTCGCCATCGCGGGCGCCGCGCTGCACGGCGTGGGAGTTCCCGCGTGCGTGGGGACCGGTGAGGCGGCAGCGACCAGCATCACGCGGGACCTCGTGCAGCCCGGGCGCTGAGCAGTGGCACGATGAGGTCATGGCGCGGCTGAATTACGACGAACTCAACGACACCATCCGCTACACGATGTGGTCCGTCTTCCGGATCGAGCAGGGAACCCTGCCCGAGGACCGGGCCAAGGCCGCGCAGGCGACCCAGGAGTACCTGGAGTCGCTGGAGGAGTCCGGTGTCGTGGTCCGCGGTGTCTACGACGTGTCCGGTCTGCGCGCCGACGCGGACTTCATGATCTGGTGGCACGCCCAGGACATCGAGGCCGTGCAGGCCGCCTACACCGGTTTCCGCCGGGAGACCCCGCTCGGGCAGTCCTCCGAGCCGGTCTGGAGCAACGTGGCGCTGCACCGCCCCGCGGAGTTCAACAAGAGCCACATCCCGGCGTTCATGGCCGGTGAGGACCCGAAGCGCTACATCTGCGTGTACCCCTTCGTGCGGTCCTACGAGTGGTACCTGCTGCCCGACGACGAGCGCCGCAAGATGCTGGCCGACCACGGCAAGGAAGCCCGCGACTACCCGGACGTGCGCGCCAACACCGTCGCGTCCTTCGCGCTGGGCGACTACGAGTGGGTGCTCGCCTTCGAGGCCGATGAGCTGCACCGGATCGTCGACCTGATGCGCCACCTGCGCGCCACGGAGGCCCGCCTGCACGTCCGCGAGGAGGTCCCGTTCTACACGGGCCACCGCGTCGACGTCGGCGACCTCGTCACCCGTCTTCCCTGAAGCGCTCGATCACCCGAACCGCGGCCCCACCCCGGCAGTGCCGAGGTGGGGCCGCAGTCGTTCTGGTGGGAGCCGCCGCCCGTCGAGTCAGCTCTCGACCAGGCGGACCGCGATGGAGTTGATGCAGTAGCGCTGGTCGGTGGGCGTCGCGTAGCCCTCGCCCTCGAAGACGTGGCCGAGGTGGCCGTGGCAGGAGGCGCAGAGGACCTCCGTGCGGACCATGCCCATGCTGCGGTCCTTCCGGAGGATGACCGCGTCGGTGTCGCTCGGGTCGTAGAACGACGGCCAGCCGCAGTGCGACTCGAACTTGGTCTCGCTGCGGAACAGCTCGGCACCGCATCCCCGGCACTCGTAGACGCCGGTGGTCTTGGTGTCGACGTACTCGCCCGCCCACGCGGGTTCGGTGGCCGACTGGCGCAGCACCGCGAACTCGTTCGGGGTGAGCTGCTCCCGCCACTCCTGCTCGCTCTTGCTGACCTGGGGAGTGCCTGCAACCGGATCCATGCTTCCACGCTAATGCGATCGAAGATCGATTGCTAAGCGGCCCAGCGGGATCGAGGCCTGGGCCACGCTCAGCCGAAGAACGTGCCGAGCATGTAGGCCACCGCGTTCCAGACCGTGAACAGCACGCCGAAGAGGATCAGGACGACGACCACCACCGCCAGCAGCCTGCGGTGACCTCCGGTGCGGTTGGCGCTCTGGGCGAACTCGTCGACCCCGCGCAGCATCCCCTCGACCGTGGCCTCGGCGTTCGGCCGGTCCATCCGCGCGCGGTGCTCGGCGAACGCACGGACCTCGGGATCGTTCTGGTCGAGGTCGTCCAGGTCGCCGAAGCGGGTCGGCTCGTCCGATTCGCGGCGCTGCATCGGCCCACCGTAACGCCTGCGCACGGCCAGCGGAATCGCCTCGTTCACCGCATGGTGTGGGCCGGAACGGACGAAAGTCCCTCGTGGCGGGCGCTCGATCAAATAGAATTCAGAAAATCCACTGTGGAAATCTGGGGAGGCGGCGTTGAGCGAGTCAGCCGGGACCGAACAGGGACGGTTCCTGCCGGAACTGCAGATCACGCCGCCCGAGCGGCAGCGCCGCTGGACCGTGCTGCTGCGGATGCTGCTGCTCATCCCGCACTTCATCGTGCTGTGGGCGCTGGGCATCGCGGCCGCCGTCGTGGTGATCATGGGGTGGTTCGCCGCGCTGGTCCTCGGGCGGCTGCCCGAGTGGATCTCCGGGTTCCTCGTCCTCTACATCTCCTACAACACGCGCGTGGGCGCCTCGGCGTGGCTGCTGGTCGACCGCTACCCGCCGTTCGTCGTGGGCGATCCGCAGTTCCCGGTGGACATCGAGCTCCGGCCCGGCACCCTCAACCGCTGGGCGGTGCTGTTCCGGCTGATCCTGGTGATCCCGGCCGGGATCGTCTCCGCGATCGTCTCCTACGGCTTCGGCGTCCTGTCCTTCTTCCTGTGGCTGACCATCCTGATCATGGGCCGCAACCCGCGTCCGGTGTTCGACGCGTCGGTGGCCTCGCTGCGCTACACGATGCGCGTCAACGCCTACTTCTACCTGCTCACCGGCGCGTACCCGAAGGGCCTGTTCGGCGACGCCCGCGAAGAGGGCGAAGCGGCGAAGGTGCCCGCCGGCACGCGGCCGCTGGTGATGTCCCAGGGCGGCCGGGTCATGCTGATCGTGTTCATCGTGCTCGGAGTGCTCGCGCTGGTCGGCAACAGCGTCGCGTCGTCCATGCAGCCGGCCTACTCACCCGAGTACCAGCACGCCCTCCACGGATGATCCACCCGGCCGCGACGCCGGTCACCGATCGCAATCGCGGGGTTCCGCTCCTTGGGCGACGTCGGTTCGCTCGTGCAGCGGTAGGCCAGTGCTCGCAGCGGCGAGGACCATCGACAGGTGCTGGTACCCAAACCGATCGGAGGTCGGAGATGGTCGGCACCGAAGCACCGCACCAGGGCGGTTGCAGCTGCTGCGGTAGCTGCAGCGGTCCCTCCTGTGGCTGCTGCTCCAGCTGCGGCTGAAGCGGCGGTGGCTTGCCCGGGGTGTTGCGGGATCACTCCGGGCAAGCCATGCCCTCGGTGGGCACGACCCCCCGGACCAGGAATCGGTTGACCGCGTCGGTGATGCACGTCGAGCGCGTGATCGCTCCGTGCCCGGCACCTTGCCAGCGCATCAGCACCCCGGTCGGCAGCTCGTCGGCCATGTGATCGGTGCCCAGCGCGAGCGTCTTCGGATCGTGAGCCGTGGTGATCACCGGGATCGGCGGCAGGTCCGCGCGGCGAGGTGCGGGCAACGGCTGCTGGGGGACCGGCCACGAACCGCACCACACCACGTGCTGCGCCGCGATCCCGCCGAACAGCGGGAAGCGGCTCGTCCAGTCCTTCGCGATCTCGCTGCTGCGCTGCGGCGGAACGCGCAGAGTCGTGTCGTTGCAGCCGGTGATCAGGTCCCCGTCGAACCACGGCGGGTTGACCCCCTGCGGTGCGACCAGCGGTGCGGTGAACTCGGCGAGCTCGGTGCCGTCGCCCCGGGTGCCCGCCGCCAGCGCTTCGGCGAGGGCCGGCCAGCTGTTGCGGTCGGCGAGGCCCTGCAGCACGCCCCGCGTCACGAGACCGGCCGGGACCTGCGCGCCCGACGACGCGGGCAGCGCGGTGTGCCGGGTGCGCTCGACCAGGTCGCTGACGGTCTGCCGGGGGTTCGGGCCGAGCGGGCAGCGGCGGCTGACGCAGTCCGCGGCGAAGACGTCGAAGGTCTGCTCAGCGGTCTGCGCCTGCTGCTCGGACTGGCCCATCGAATCGCGGGTCGGGTCGGGAGCGCCGTCGATGACGAACCGGCCGACGCCGCCCGGGTAGCGCTCGGCGTAGGTGGTCAGCAGCCGCCCCGCCTCGCCGCGGCCGATCGCGTGGAGCTTTGGCACGCCCAGCTCCAGGCGGAGTTCTTCCAGGTCGGAGGCGGTGCGCCAGGTGTCGTAGGCCTGCAGCCGCTCGTCCAGCTTGAGCAGGCACTCCTGGCTGGCCGCCAGGACCGACTCCAGCAGCCGGTCCAGGTCGGCCCGTTCGGTCGCGCGCGGATCGAAGCCCAGCACCTGCTCGCGCTGCTGAGCCGGGACGCAGTCGGCGGCCTCGGACTCGCCGGTGCCGCGCCGATCCATCCCGATGATGTCGTAGGTGTTGCGGATCTCCTGGGGCAGCTGGGTGGCCAGCCGCGCCGCGAAGGTGGTGCCCGGCTCGCCGTCGACATCACCCACGACCACCAGCGGCACCCGGCCCGAACCCGTGCGGATCAGGGAGTTGCGGGCGGTGCCCCGCTCCGGGGCCTCCGGTGCGTCGAGCGTGGACAGCAGGCGGGAGCAGGAGAAGGTCATCCCGGGCGGCAGGGAACCGACTTCCGAGCGGGTCTGCTCGGTGCAGTCCTGCCAGTTCAGCGAGTCGTTTCCAGCGGTGCCCAGCGGCGGCACCGGCTGCGGCTTCGGTGGCTGCGGCGCAGGCGCCACCTGCTGCTCGCTGTCGTGGTAGGCGACCGCGGGGCGCTGGGACGGCCCGACCGAACAACCGGTGGCCACCAGCAACAGCAACGGCAGCAGCACGGCCCCGGCCCGGTTGATGGTGCGCGGCACGGGAACTCCTAGTCGACAAAGCCCGGCGGTAGGTGTGCAGCATCCCATGATCGGCGTGTGACCTCGGTGAGGGGACGTCGCGTTTCGCCGGAGCGCGGCCTCACCGGTTTTTCCCGGTCGTGTTCGCTCGGCTAGCGTGCCGGTGGTCGTGGTCGGCGGACGATGAGGAGCGTTGTGCAGGTCGCTTGGGGGCCCGGAGACGGACGTCGGTGGAGCGCGAGCCGGGCGTCGGCCGCCGCTCTGGGAGCCGTCCCGCCGCCGATGATGGTGCTGGTCGGCGTGATCAGCGTGCAGGTGGGAGCGGCCTTCGCCAAGCAGCTGTTCAGCGTCGCCGGGGCTTCCGGGGTGGTGCTGCTGCGGCTGGTGTTCGCCGCCGCGATCCTGCTGGCGGTGTTCCGGCCGTCGGTGCGGCTGGGCTGGCCGACGCTGCGCGTCGTCGCCGGGTACGGCCTGGTGCTGGCGGGCATGAACATGTGCATCTACCAGGCGTTCGAGCGGATCCCGCTGGGCGCCGCGGTGACCATCGAATTCCTCGGGCCGTTGACGGTGGCGCTGTTCGGGTCTCGTCGCAAGCTCGACGTGCTGTGGGCGCTGCTGGCCGGAACCGGCGTGTTCCTGCTGTCCCGCGTCGAGGGCGGTCTCGACTGGGTGGGCGTGGCGTTCGCGCTGGCGGCGGGCGCCTGCTGGGCCGGTTACATCCTGCTCGGCGCCAAGCTCGGGAGCCGGACGACCGGGACCTCGGGTCTGGCGCTGGCGATGGCCTTCGGCGCATTGGTGGCGCTGCCGATCGGGGCCTTCGACTCCGGTCCCGCGCTGCTGAGCCCGATGGTGCTGGTCATCGGGCTGCTGGTCGCGCTGATGTCGTCGGTGGTGCCCTACACGCTCGAACTCGAGGCGCTGCGCCGGATGCCGCCTCGCGTGTTCGGGATCCTGATGAGCACCGAGCCGGCCGTCGCCGCTCTCGCCGGGCTCGTGGTCCTCGGCGAACTCCTCACCGGCTGGCAGTGGATGGCGATCTGCTGCGTGGTGATCGCCTCGGTCGGCTCGGTGGCCACCACCCGCACGACTCCGGAATCGAGCGATCCTCCGGCGAACTGACCCGACCGGGTGAACGGGCGCGGTGCGGTCAGGCGTTCGGGAGGGGTTTCGGCTCGATCGCGCGGAGGAGGGTGAGCAGGGTCCGGTTCAGCGGGACCGGGATGCCGTGGCGGTCGGCCGCGCGGACCAGGGTTCCGGTGATGTGCTCGTGCTCCAGCGGAAGACCGGCGAGCCGGTCGTAGAGCATCGAGGTGCCGTTGGTCGCCGGGAACCGGGACGTGTAGTCGCCGAGCACCTTGTCCGCGTCCTGCTGGGTGAGCTCGGCGCCCTCGGCCTGCGCCACGGCGATGGCCTCGGCGAGGACGCCCGCGCAGAGCTCCTGGACGTCGGTTTCGGCGAGCACGTCCAGGCGGCGCAGGGTCAGCGCGGTGATCGGGTTCGGCGCCACGTTGGTGAGCATCTTGCGCCAGGCCGAGGTGTGGAAGTCCGCGGTCTCGCGGAGATCGATCCCCGAACCTTCCAGCAGCGCCACGAAGCGGGACCCGGCGTCACCGGCGGCGACCTGCATGGTGGTCGGCGAGCGTCGGACCACGCGGCCCGGGCTGGTGCGCTCCGCACCGACGTAGATCAGCGCGGGCAGCACCGGCCCCCTCGACCACAGGTCGGCGACCGAATCGCGGTGCGCGACACCGTTCTGCACCACCACCAGCCCCGCGTGCCCGTCGTCGAGCCGGTGCAGCCAGGACGCGGTGCTCGGGACGTCGTGGACCTTGGTGGTCAGCACGACCCAGCCGCACTCGCCGACGTCACCGGGGTCGGTCGCGACCGTCACCGGGATCTCCGCGGTACCGCCGGGCGCGTCCAGCACCAGCCGCTCGAACGGGGTGCGCACGCACATCGTCACCTCGTGACCGGCGGCGTGCGCCGCCTCGGCGATCACCCCGCCGATAGCGCCCGAACCGATCACCGCAATCTTCGCCACCACGGGAGCGGAGATTACCCGTCCGAACGCTCCGTCCGGTGCGCTGCGCCGAACAGCACCGAGTCGAGGTCGTAGCGCATCGGCTCCTCCAGCTGGGCGTAGCCGCAGGATTCCGGATCGCGGTCGGGGCGCCAGCGCACGAACTGCGTGGTGTGCCGGAAACGCGCGGGGTGGCCGCCTTCCGTGTGGTCGTAGGAAACCTCCACGACCCGCTCCGGCCGCAGCGGGACCCACGGCTGCTCGTTGGTGTTCCAGCGGTTCACCGACCCGGGCAGCCGCCTGCCCGTCGCGTTCTCGCCGACCCACGGGTGCTCGCCCTCGGTGATCAGCCCGGAGAGCTCGTCGGCCAGCTCCCGCCGCCGCGCGGCGGTGAACGCACCGACGACGCCGACGTGGTGCAGCACCCCGTCCTCGTCGTGCAGGCCCAGCTGCAACGACCCCACTGCGGTGCCGGGTTCGGTGTTGGCGTGCCAGCGGAGGCCTGCGACCACGCAGTCCACCGTGCGCGAGTGCTTGATCTTGAGCATCGTCCGCTTGCCCGGCACGTACTGGCCGTCGAGCGGTTTGGCGATGACGCCGTCGAGCCCGGCACCCTCGAACAACCGGAACCACTCCTCGGCCAGCTCCGGGTCCTCGGTGGCGGGCGTCGTGCGCAGTCCGGGCCGGTCCAGCCCGAGTTCGGCCAGCAGCGCCCGGCGCTCGGCCTGCGTCGAGGAGGTCAGGTCGTGGTCGTCCAGCGCCAGCAGGTCGAAGGCGATGAAGGTGGCGGGGGTTTGCTCGGCGAGGGCCTTGACCCTGCTGGCGGCGGGGTGGATGCGCTCGCTGAGCTGGTTCCAGTCGAGCCGGTCGCCGTCCTCGTCGTGCTGGATCACGACGAGCTCACCGTCGATCACCGCCGGCCGCTCCAGGTGCTGGGCGAGCGTGGCCCGCACCTCGGGGAAGTAGCGCTCCAGCCCGCGGCCGGTCCGCGACTGCAGCAGCACGGGTTCGCCGGGATCGACGAACGCCAGGCACCGGAAGCCGTCCCACTTGGGCTCGAACAGCAGACCGCCGCGGTGCGGAACGCCGTCGACGGGCTTCGCCAGCATCGGTTTCACCGGGGCTCGCAGCGGCAGCACGACGGCCTCCTACTGGACGCGTTGCTTGGGAGCTCGGTCGAGCTGCAGGCGGATCGCCGTGGGCAGCGTGTCCCGGCCCAGCGACTGCCGGGCCCGGGCGAGGACCTTCTCGTCCAGCTCCTCCCACACGTGCCGGATGTTGGTGCCCTCCTGGAGCGACAACGTCAGGCGCAGCGACGGGGAGCGGTCGCTGCCCGCCATCCGGACCCGTGCGCGCTTGACGCCCGGAACCTGCTCGGCGTCGGCGCGCACGGCGTTGGCCAGCGCCCCGCTGGTCACGTCCAGGTCGCCGGAATCGGACTTCTCGAGGCGGAAGTCCGGGCGAGGTTCGGGCCGCATCGCGCGCACCAGCCACCACAGGCCCAGCGCCAGCAGCACGAGCCCGGCGATGATGCCGATCACCGCGGCGAGCCGGGCGTTGTCCCGCAGCCACTGCACGACGAGGGGATCGGCCACCGGACGCCGCGAGCGGAACGTGCCCAGCACGCCGGAGCCGACGACGATCGCCGCGACGCCCACCAGCAGGGACACCAAGCCCAGCAGGGTCACCGCTGAGCGCTCGAAACCCGCGCCACGACCGATCGGGGTGCTGCTCGGCTTGACGTCGCTCATCGGCGCTCCTTGGGCTGCGCCACCGATACCTGCACCTTCGGCGAGCGGGGCATCGGCAGTTCTCCGACGGTGTGCTCGGCGGTCTCGGTCAGCTTTCCGCGCAGGCCGGCTGAATCCTTGAAACGGGAGGTGGCCTTGACGCGGATCCGCTTGGCGCCGGCGGTGACGGTCGCTCCCGCGACCCCGTCTTGATCGCGGACCTGGTGACCCACCAGCCGTGCGAGCGAACGCCGGTCGGTGGTCACGGTGACCTCCGGGGCCGGATCGTGCAACCGGATCTGCTTGTGCCCCGCGCTCATCGCGGCGATCAGCAGCACCAGGCCGAGCACGATCAGCGCGCAGGCGCCGAACCGCACCGGAAGGTCGGCCCAGGAGAACCCGCTCAGCGCATCGCGAACGGCGGCCGGACCGAGGATCAGACCGCGTGAGTCAGGCCGGATCAGCGACCACGCGGACTCGATCGCCAGCAGCGCCCCCACTGCGGCGATGAGGATCCCGGCCACGGCGGTGATCAGTCGTACGAACAGGCGCATCGCTCACTCCACCCGCGGTGCCGCAGCTGGGGGAACCAGTGCGGAAACGGTCACGTCGACGCTGCGGACCTGGCATCCCGCGATGCGCGACAGTTCCGCGCCGACGCGCTCGCGCACCGAGGCGACGGTGTCGCGCACCGGAGTCGGGTAGCTCAGCGCCACGCTGAGCCGGACGCGCAAAGCGTCGTCCGGGCCGCTGATCTCGGCCTCCGACGCGTGCTTGCGACCGCTGCGCGCGCAGCCGGGGTCGACATCGGCGGCGTGCTGGGCGATCTTGCGCAGCACGGTGCGGTTGACGTGCAGGGTGCCGCGTTCCTCCGCTCCCTCGCCGGTCGCGGACTCGGCGGGCTCGGTCGCGGTGGCCGTCATTGGCGGTCCTTGGCGCGGCCGATCAGGTCGCTGACGTCCAGCTCGCCGTCGAGGATCCGGCCGATGACCAGCCCGACCACACCGATCAGCAGGGCGATCAAGAAACCGATGAAACCGCCGACGGCTGCGGCGGTTCCGAGGATCAGTCCGGAGATCAGTCCGGTCTGCGTCGCATTCATCTCCGATGCCTCCAGTGAAGAAACGGGCTGTTGCACGAACAGGTCATCGAACACGTGGCGGCCCGCGACGGCGCCGCCACCGGCATCGGACGCGGTGCAGCAGACCGCGGACACCGCGAGGCCTGACCTCGACCACGATCGGCGCGTCGAACCGCGGACCGGTGGATCGGCCGCGCAGCCGGGCGAGCCCGGCCTTGAACGTCTCCGGGTCCCCTCCCACGTCCGGGTGGTGCGCCCGGACGAACGCGCGGATCTCGGCGCGCGTCGCCGGATCGTGCTGCACGTCCCCCATTCTGCGCCTCCCGGCGAGAACCGCCGCTCATGCCGATTCCGGCGAGTCTTCGGCGGTTTCCACGTCGGAGACCTGGACGTCGACGCGGATCCCGCCGGCCAGCACCTCGGTCAGCGAGTCGCGCAGCTCGGCGACGGTCGTGCGGACCGGTTGGTCGAGCCGCAGCACCACGCCGATCTCCACGGTCTCGTCGTCCGGCCACCGCACGCCGACGACCCGATGGCCGGGGAAGAGCGAGGTGATCTCCCCGAACGCGCCGCCGTGCAGCCGTACCACCGACGGGTGCGCCAGCACTCGGTCGGCGAGCTCGCTGGCGGATGGCTGCTCCGGCACGTCGGCCTCCTCTGCGGTGGGGAAGGGGCGGTGTCACTCCACGCGCGACTGCGTGGGCTGAGGCGCCTCCTCCTCGTCATCGCTGGGGAGGTGGATGTCGTTGACGACGATGTTGACCTCGATGACGTCGAGTCCGGTCATCCGCTCCACTGCGGTGATCACGTTGCGTCGCACGGCACGTGAGAGCTCCACGATGGACGCTCCGTACTCGACCACGAGGTCCAGGTCCACCGCGGCCTGCTTCTCGCCGACCTCGACCTGAACGCCCGCCGTGGAGGACGTGCCGCTGCCGCCGGGAATCCGGTCGCGCAGAGCGCCGAAGGCGCGCGAGACACCGCCGCCCATCGCGTAGACGCCGGAAACCTCGCGGGCCGCCATGCCGCCGATCTTCTGCACCACCGAGGCGGCGATGGTGGTCTTGCCCTGCGATCCGTCGTCGGAGTGGCGCGCGGGAGAACCGCCGGTGCGCGTATCCGGGATGCGCCGCTCACTGCTCTGAGATCCCGACTGGGTGGTCTGGCCGGTGGGCGCGTCGCTGTTCTGGGCCATGGAAATCCAGCTCCTTCCCGGTGCGCCGAAGCACTTCGGCGTGGTGTGGCGCGAGTTCTACCCGCACCTGGTCCGAGGGTGTCCCAGGTGGGAGCGAAGCACCATTCGGTACTTCGCGGGACGAGGTGCCGTTCTCGGCCACACCCGTCACTCCCGCATTCTTCCGTAACGCGTGAGCAGCAGCGAATCCGCGTGCAGCACCGATTCCAACCGCATGCGGCGCGGCACCTCCGCTCCGGCGCCGTTCGCGATCCGGCCGGCGTTCCCGCTGGTGAGCAAGGGGGAGAGGGTGAGGCAGAGCTCGTCGACCAGGTCGGCGTCGACGAGGCCGCCGAACAGGCGAGGTCCGCCCTCGCAGGCGACCCTGCGGAGCCGGCGCTCCTCCAGCGCGTCGAGCGCGGCGGCGAGGTCCACCTGGTCGGATCCGGCCACCACCACGTCGGCGCCCGCGTCGGTGAGCGCTGCCCGTCGTTCGGCGGGCGCGGATTCGCAGGTGATCACGATCGGCGGCACCAGCGTGTCGGTGAGCAGCGGCGAGTCCAGGGGGAGCGAAGCGCGTGCGGTGACCAGCGCGAGCGGCGGTGCCGGCGACAACCCCAAGCGGCTGCGGCGCTCGGCGCGGGCCGCGTTGGGCTTGATGCCGCGATAGCCCTCGGCGACGGCGGTCCCGGCGCCGACCAGGATCACGTCGGAGAGGTCGCGGATCAAGGTGAGGACCTTCAGGTCGACCGGCGCCGACAGCCCGCGGGAGCTGCCACCGGCCGTGACCGCGCCGTCGAGGCTGGACACGAAGTTCACGCGCACCCACGGCCGGTGCAGCGGTTCGGGGAAGGCGTAGTGGCCCTCCAGTCGTTCGTCCGCTTCCGTCGCGCCGTCCACCGGCCAGAGCTCATCGACCACGGTTCCATCCCACCACGGGTGAGCAGGAGCACGTCGTGCCAGGACCTGGCCCGGCGGCGTCCGGTTATAGAGTCGGCCGCATGAATTCCGCCCGTCTGGTCGACCGACGTCCAGAGATCACCCCGGACGAGCTGGTCCAGGCGATGACGCCGCCGCCGCGCTTCGAGGCGGCGCGTTTCGAGACCTACATCCCCAACCCGGACGAGCCCAGCCAGGCTCAGGCGGTCCGGGACTGCTCGGCGTTCGCCGAGCGGATCAACGCCGGCGCGGGCAGCAGCGGGGGATGGTTCCGGGCGATGCTCGGCAAGAAGAAGCCCGATGGCGAGAAGCGCGGGCTCTACCTCGACGGCGGTTTCGGCGTCGGCAAGACCCACCTGCTGGCCTCGCTCTGGCACGCCGCCGAGGGGACGAAGTCCTACGGGACCTTCGTCGAGATCACCAACCTGGTCGGTGCGCTCGGTTTCGTCGAGACCGTCCAGCGGCTCTCGCAGCACCGGCTGCTGGCCATCGACGAGTTCGAGCTGGACGACCCTGGCGACACCATGCTGGTCACCCAGCTGATCGCGAAGCTGACCGACGCCGGTGTGCACGTGGCGGCCACGTCCAACACGCTGCCGGACAAGCTGGGCGAGGGCCGGTTCGCGGCGGTGGACTTCCTGCGCGAGATCCACGCGATGTCCGCGCGGTTCGGCGTGGTGCGGGTCGACGGTCCCGACTACCGGCACCGCGGGCTGCCCGAGGCGCCGCCGCCGATGCCCGAGGACGAGCTGTCGCGGCTCGCCGAGGCGACCGACGGTTCGACGCTGGACGACTTCGACGGGTTGTGCGGCTTCTTGGCCGGTCTGCACCCCTCCAAGTACGGCAGGCTCGTCGACGGCATCACCGCCGTGCACCTCTCCGGCGTCCACGCGGCCCCCGACCAGGACGTGGCGCTGCGGCTGGTGGCGCTGGCGGACCGGCTCTACGACCGGGCCATCCCGGTCCGCGTCTCCGGGTGCCCGCTGTCGGAGCTGTTCACCGAGGAGATGCTGCAGGGCGGGTACCGCAAGAAGTACCTCCGCGCGATCAGCCGCCTCACAGCCCTCTCCCGCGACCTCACCAAGTCCTGACCCCACCACCCAGCGAACTCGCACCACTTCGGGCGTCGCGCCACTTCGAACTCGCACCACTTCGGGCTTCGCGCCACTTCGGGCTCGCGTCGCACGGTGACAACGGCCGTTGGTATCGCGCAGTTTTAGTCCAAACTGAGCCATGATCATGTCCGAAATGTCGGCTCAGTTTGGACTAAAACTGGGACCAGGTGCGGTGAGGGCTACTGCGCGAGGGCTTCGGCGATGGCGTCGATGCCCGTGTCGAGCTCGTCGCGGGTGATCGTCAGCGGCGGGGCGATGCGCAGCGTCGTGTCCTGAGTTTCCTTGCACAGCACGCCCTTCGCGATCAGCGCCTCGCTGACCTGACGCCCGGTGGGCCCGCCCGGGGCGATCTCCACGCCTGCCCACAGGCCGCGTCCGCGCACCTGCGCGACGCCGTTGCCGACCAGGCCGCCGAGCCGCTCGTGCAGGTGAGCGCCCAGGTCGCGGGAGCGCTCCTGGAACTCCCCGGTGCGCAGCAGGCCGATCACCGCGCGGCCCACGGCGGCCGCGAGCGGGTTGCCGCCGAAGGTCGAGCCGTGCTGGCCGGGCTGCAGGACGCCGATCACGTCGTCGCGTCCCACCACCGCTGAGACCGGCAGGATTCCGCCGCCCAGCGCCTTGCCCAGCGTGTAGAGGTCGGCGCGGACGCCGTCGTGCGCGCTGGCCAGCAGCTCGCCGGTGCGCGCGAGGCCGGACTGGATCTCGTCGGCGATCAGCAGCGCGCCGTGCTCGTCGCACGCGCTGCGCAGCCGGGGCAGGTAGTCGGCAGGCGGTACGACCACGCCCGCCTCGCCCTGGATGGGCTCGACGAGCACGGCCGCGGTCCGCTCGCTGATCGCGGCTTCGACCGCGGCCGCGTCGCCGTAGGCGGTGACGGTGAAGCCGGGCGTGTAGGGGCCGAACTCGGCGCGCGCCTCGGGGTCGGTGGAGAAGGACACGATGGTGGTGGTGCGGCCGTGGAAGTTGGAACCGGCCACGATGATCTCGGCCTGGTTCTCCGCAACGCCCTTGACCTGGTAGGCCCACTTGCGGGCGATCTTGATCGCCGACTCGACGGCTTCGGCGCCGGAGTTCATCGGCAGCACCCGGTCGGTGCCGGTCAGCTCGGCGAGCTCCTGGCAGAACGGTCCGAGCTGGTCGTGGTGGAACGCGCGGCTGGTCAGCGTCAGCTTGCCCAGCTGCTCGGTCGCGGCGGCGATGAGGTCGGGGTGCCGGTGGCCGAAGTTCAGGGCCGAGTAGCCGGCCAGGAAGTCCAGGTAGCGACGTCCGTCCACATCGGTCATCCAGGCGCCGTCGGCCTCGGCGATCACGACCGGGAGCGGGTGGTAGTTGTGCGCGCTGTAGCGCTCGTCGAGCGCCAGGAACTCCGCGGCGCGGGACTGGGTGTCGAGGTGGTGGACGGTAGCCATGGGCACAAGGCTATGTCGGCGGTCCAGTGGATTTCAGTCGCTGAGCCTTGCTTGTTGCGTCGCTTCGTTGCGTTAATTCGAGTGAATCCGAGGATTCGTTGTGCGAACGGCGGCGGCTCTGCGGCGTCCGGGTGTCACAGCATCCGCGAGTCGTAGCGGCCGCGCGCGTACTGGTCCAGCGCCCCGCGCAGGCGGCGCGATTGCTGGCGGCGGGAGAACCAGCCACCGGTCGCGCCGACCGGGTAGATGCGGGCGCCGCCGTGGTAGCGACGTACCCGGTGCCACGGCGTGGAGCGCGGGACCGAGCCGTCGGCCATCCAGACGGCCAGCGACGTCGACTTGCCCCTGCCCACCACGCCGACCCGAGACACCTGGTGCCAAGGGATCTCGCGGGTGAGCCCGAACCGGTGGACGACGACGCCCTCGCCGTTGACCTTCAGGCGCAGGCTGGGCGCGATCATCCGGCAGAACGACCACACCGCGCCGATCAGCAGCAGGAGTGCTCCGATCAGGAACACGGTCTCCAGATCCGGGCTGGCGAGGGAATCGAACACGCGAACGCCGTAGAGCCGGATGTGCCCGCGGTCGGCCAGGTAGGACGCGGCCGTCAGCAGCAGCGCGAAGACCGCGGTCCACATCGCCGCGGCCACGCGTCCGCGCGTGCGGAACTCCGGCCCCGGGCCGTCCCGGCGCACGCGGGGCGAGCGCTGCTCCTGGGATTGCGTCGGTCGCTTCTGCGCGGGTGAGGGAACGATCTTGTCCCGCATCTGCCCCGCCGGAGCGGGCCCCGGCGCCGGCGGAGGCCCGGCCGCGACCGGCGGTGCCTGCGTGTAGGTCTGGGTGACCGGTTTCGGCGCTTGCGCAGGCGCGGCCACGGGTTGCGGCGGGGGAGTGTCGGGGGTCTGGGCGGTGCGCTGCAGCTCCGTCGCGTGCTGGGCGATCACGGCCGTGATCGTCGGCGGCAGCCAGCCGCTGCCCTGGGGGCTCGTCTCGCCGATCCGGTCGAGCATCTGCGCCGGGGTCGGGCGGGCTGCGGGGTCTTTCTGCAGGCACTCGACCAGCAGCGGGCGCAGGCCTTCCGGCGCGTCGTCCAGGTGGGGCTCGCCGTGAGCGACCTTGTACAGCAGCGACGCCGTGCTCTCCTCGCCGAACGGGCCGGACCCGGTGGCGGCGAACGCCAGCACCGCGCCGAGCGAGAACACGTCGCTGGGCGGGCCGACGTCGGTGCCGAGGGTCTGCTCCGGGGAGAAGAACCCGGGGGTGCCCAGGAAGATGCCGGTCGCGGTGAGCGCGTGGCCGGTCATGGCCCGGGAGATGCCGAAGTCGATGACGCGCGGACCGTCCGGACCGAGCAGGACGTTCGCCGGTTTGAGGTCGCGGTGCACCAGTCCGGCGTTGTGGATGGCCACCAGCGCCTCGGCCAGGCCCGCGCCCAGGCTGCGCACGGTCTCCTCCGGCAGCGCGCCGTGGTCGGCGACGGCCTGGTGCAGCGTCGGGCCGGGGACGTACTCGGTGGCCAGCCACGGCTGCTCGGCGTCGGGGTCGGCGTTGACGACCGCGGCCGTCCAGAAGCCGCCGACCGCGTGGGCGGCGTCGGCTTCGCGGCGGAACCGCTCGCGGAACTCCGGGTCCTCGGCGAGGTCGGCGCGAATCACCTTGACGGCGACCACCCGGCCTCCGCGCGAGCGGCCGAGGTAGACCCCGCCCATCGCGCCGCGGCCCAGGCGTGCGAGCAGCCGGTAGTCACCCACCCTGGTCGGGTCGCTGGCCAGCAACGGCTGCACGGCGTCTTCGCCCCCTAGATCATCGGAAGTCGCGTTTGCGCTGTCCCGACCGAGAGCTTACGTACCCTCCGCATCCGTGTCCGGCGGATGCGGAGAAGTCACCTCCGCCGGGTGTCTCGGTAATCGGTTACTTGGCTTCGTTCCGGCCCTTTCACGATGAGCGGAGCTGTGGGTATGATCCGGCGCACCGTGACCTGGAGCACGATCATCGAGGATCGAGGGAGGCTCGCCGTGGAAGCCAGCGGACAACGCCCCGCAGTGGCGCTGCGCGGCGTCGGCAAGCGGTTTCCCGGGGTGGTGGCCGTCGACGGCGTCACGTTGGAGATCGCACCCGGTGAAGTGCACGTCTTCGCAGGTGAGAACGGTGCCGGCAAGTCGACGCTGATGAAGATGATCGCCCAGATCGAGCAGCCGAGCAGCGGTCACATCGAACTGGACGGCGCGCCGGTCACCTTCCAGGGGCCCGGTTCGGCCAGGCGGCTCGGTGTGTCCATGGTGCACCAGGAGTTCGCGCTCGCCCCCGATCTGTCGGTCGCCGAGAACCTCTTCATCGGGCACGAACCCGGTCGGGGCGGCTGGATCTCCCGCGCGGCCGAGCGCCGCGCGGCCCGCGACCTGCTCGCCCGCGTCGGTCTGGACGTCGACCCCGGACGGCGGGTGTCGCTGCTGTCCACAGCGGAGCAGCAGCGCATCGAACTCGCCAAAGCGCTGGCGGTGCAAGCGAAAGTGCTCATCCTCGACGAGCCGACGGCGAGCCTCACCGAGCGGGAGGCGGAGGAGCTGTTCGGCATCGTCCGCGAGCTCACCGCGCAGGGGATCGCGGTCCTCTACATCTCGCACCGGCTGGACGAGATCTTCGAGATCGGCGACCGGGTCACCGTGATGCGCGACGGGACCGTTGTGGACACCAGCCCGGTAGAGGGCATGGACGAGGCGCAGCTGGTGCAGCTGATGGTCGGCCGCGACGTCTCCAACCTGTACCCGCGCACCCACCAGGAACCCGGCGAGGTGCGGCTCAAGGTCGAGGGGATCACCCGCGGCGAGAAGGTCCGCGACGTGTCCTTCGAGGTTCGTGCGGGGGAGATCGTCGGTCTGGCCGGTCTGGTCGGGGCGGGCCGGACGGAGCTGGCGCGCGCGGTGTTCGGAGCCGAACCCGCCGAGCGCGGAACGGTCACGATGGACGGTCGCAAGCTGCGCATCCGCGGACCGGCCGACGCCATCGCCGCCGGGATCGGCTACCTCACCGAGAGCCGCAAGGCCGACGGGCTGGCTCTGCAGCTGGGCGTGGACAAGAACATCACGATGGCCAAGCTGCCGATGCTCAGCTACGGGCTCATCGATCTGAAGGGCGAGCGGCGCATCGCCGAGCGCCAGCGGGAATCGCTGCGGATCCGCGTTCCGCGCGTGGGACGGCAGGCGCAGACGCTCTCCGGCGGCAACCAGCAGAAGGTCGTGCTGGCGCGCTGGCTGGAGACCGGGGCGGACGTCCTTTTCTTCGACGAGCCGGGCCGCGGGATGGACGTCGGAGCCAAGTCCGAGATGTTCGCGCAGATGGATTCCCTGGCCGAGCAGGGGAAAGCGGTCGTGCTGATCTCCAGCTACCTGCCGGAGCTGCTGAACATGTGCGACCGGATCCTGGTGATGCGCGGTGGCCGGATCACCGGCGAGGTTCGGCGCACCGAGTTCTCCGAAGAACGCGTGGTCGCACTCGCGACCGGAGCGAAGGGCAACCATGACTGAGCAGACCAAGGCACCGTCCGATGGGGACCGTGGGCTGCTGGGCGGGCTGAGCGATCGCCTCTCCGGCGCGGTCTCCCAGGTCGCCGCGGCCGGCGCGCTGATCCTCGTGTTCATCGTGCTGTCGATCGTCGCGCCGTCGTTCCTCACGGCGGACAACCTGTTCAACCTGGGGTCGCAGACCTCGGTGAACGCGGTGATGGCGGTGGGCGTGACGCTGGTGATCATCACCGGTGGAATCGACCTGTCGGTGGGATCGGTGGCCGCCCTCTCCGGGGTGATCGGCGTTCTCCTGATGGCCGAGTACGGCTTCAACCCGCTGCTGGGCATCGTCGGCGGGCTCGTCGTCGGAGCGCTGGCCGGGCTCGTCAACGGCCTGCTGGTGTCGGTGGTGGGGCTGCCGCCGTTCATCGCGACGCTGGGCATGCTCAGCGTGGGTCGCGGACTGGTCCTGATCGCCACCGGCGCGGTCGCGGTGTTCGGCGCGCCGGACTCGTTCCGGCTGCTGGGACAGGGCGTTGTCGGGATCATGCCGATCCCGGTGCTGCTGATCATCCTGGTGGCGCTGCTGGGGTACGTGGTGCTCACCCGCACCCGGCTCGGCCGCTACGCGTACGTGATGGGTTCCAACATGGAAGCCGCACGGCTGTCCGGTGTTCCGGTCAAGCGCTACATCACCTCGGTGTACGTGCTCTCCGGTGCGCTGGCCGGCCTGGGCGGCATGATCGCCGCGTCGCGGATCAACTCCGGTCAGCCGAACTTCGGCGAGGGGCTGGAACTGGACGTGATCGCGGCGGTCGTCATCGGCGGCGCCAGCCTCTTCGGCGGCCGCGGTACCGTGCTCGGCTCGCTGATCGGGGCCTTCCTGGTCGCGGTCATCCGCAACGGCGCGGTGCAGCTCAACATCGGCACCTTCTACCAGAACGTGCTGATCGGCGTGATCATCTGGTTGGCCGTCTGGTGGGACTACTACCAGCGCCGGAAGCTCGGCGGCGACGCCGGGTAGCGACATTCGCGATGAGCAAGGGAGCTCGGCGATGAAGAAGGTTCTGACCGCAACCTGCGTGCTGCTGACGCTGGCGGCCACCGGCTGCAGCGTTGGCGTGCGCGAGCAGACCGGCGGTGGGCAGCAGTCCGGCGGCCCGATCAAGATCGCGGTGGTGCCCAAGGCGATCGGGTTCGACTTCTGGGAGAAGGTCCGCGTCGGCGCGCAGTGCGCGGGCGACAAGCAGCAGGACGTCGATCTGCAGTGGGACGGCGTGAGCTCGGAGAGCGATGTCAGCGGCCAGCAGAGCCTGCTGCAGGACATGCTCGCCCAGGGCAACGTGAAGGGTCTCGTCTACGCGGCCACCGACGCCAAGGCGCTGTCGGAGATCACCAAGACCGCGCAGGGGCAGGGCACCACGGTGGTCAACATGGACTCCGGTACCACGCCGCAGCCGCCGGACGTGCCGGTGTTCGCGACCAACAACGTCGCCGCGGCCGAGCAGGGCACCGACGAGCTGGCCAAGCAGCTGGGCGGCAAGGGCAAGGTCGCCTTCATCGAGTTCCAGGCGGGCACCAGCACCAACGAGACCCGCGGTCAGGGCTTCAAGAACGGGTTGGCCAAGCACCCCGGTCTGCAGCTGGTCGCCCAGCAGTCCAGCGACAGCGACTACAACAAGGCGCTGCAGGTCACCCAGGACATCCTGACCGCCAATCCGGACCTCAACGGCATCTACGCGGCCAACGAGCCGAGCGTGCTGGGCGCCGCCGAGGCCGTCCGCCAGTCGGGCAAGGCCGGGCAGGTCAAGATCATCGGCTGGGACACCTCCGAGGGGCAGATCCAGTCGCTCCGCGACGGTGTGATCACGGGCCTCATCGCCCAGAACCCGTTCAAGATGGGATACGCGGCGGTCAACACGGCCGTCGCCAAGATCCGCGGCACCGGGGAGCAGTCGGCGAACACCGACACCGGAGCCACGCTGATCACCAAGGAGAACCTGGATACCCCGGAGATCCAGAAGATCCTCAACCCCTCCTGCGAGAACCCGCCGCAGTGACCCGCGGGTGACGCGGGCAGTCGCCTCACGACGAGAACCCCGGTGTTCGTGCGCGATCACCGGGGTTCTCCCGTGCGCGCGGGAATCGCTGCCGGGAGCGCCGGATCATGTGCAGCAGGCGGATTCCCGGGCCGGGGAATCGGACTTGACCACGTACACCTCCCACGGTTCGTTGCCGGGGCCGTGGACCCAGACCTTGTCCTGGAACGCGTAGCAGCAGTCGGTGTCGTTCTCGACCTCGGTGAACAGGCCGAGTTCGGAGAGCCGGGTGGTGGCCTGCTCCACGGCGACGGTGTCGTCGACCTCGATGCCGAGGTGGTCCATCGCGGTGTCCTGGTCGGCCTGGCCCTCGATCAGCACCAGCTTGAGCGCCGGCTCGGCGATGGCGAAGTTGGCGTAGCCGGGGCGTCGTTTCGCCGGTTCGGCGCCGAGGAGCTTGGTGTAGAAGGAGATCGAGCTCTCCAGGTCGGCGACGCGGAGAGCGAGTTGGACGCGTGACATCTCTGGCTCCTCATCTAGACATCCATCGAAACAGGCACCCCGACATTGCTCCTTGTTTCGAGATGTGTCAACTTAGAGGTATGTCGAATCAAGAGCTCTGCTGTTCGCCGGTCCTGCGCGAACCGCTGAGCGCTGAGCGGTCGGGCGAGCTCGCGCGGGTGTTCAAGGCGATCGGTGAGCCGGTGCGGCTGCGGCTGCTCTCGCTGATCGCCTCGCACGCCGGTGGAGAGGCGTGCGTGTGCGACCTGACCGGGGCCTTCGAGCTGTCCGGCCCGACGATCTCGCACCACCTCAAGGTGCTGCGCGAAGCGGGCGTCATCGAGGGGGAGCGGCGCGGGACCTGGATCTACTACCGGGTGCGGCCGGAAACCCTGCGCGCCGTGTCCTCGGTGCTGATGCCTGCGGAGGTTCCCGCGTGACCCGCGCGGTCGAAGCCGAGAACGACGTCGTCGTCGCGAGGCTGTCCACGCTCGACCGGTTCCTGCCGCTGTGGATCGGTGCCGCGATGGTCCTAGGCGTGATCGCCGGGCGATCGGTTCCCGGGCTCGGCGCGGCGCTCGACGCCGTCCAGCTCGACGGCATCTCGCTGCCGATCGCCCTGGGCCTGCTGGTGATGATGTACCCGGTGCTGGCCAAGGTGCGCTACGACCGGCTGGACACCGTCACCGGCGACAGGCGATTGATGGTCTCGTCGTTGGTGCTGAACTGGGTGCTGGGCCCGGCGCTGATGTTCGCGCTGGCCTGGGTGTTCCTGCCCGACCTGCCGGAGTACCGGACCGGTCTGATCATCGTGGGCCTGGCGCGGTGCATCGCGATGGTCGTCATCTGGAACGACCTGGCCTGCGGGGACCGCGAAGCGGCAGCAGTGCTGGTCGCGCTCAACTCGGTGTTCCAGGTGATCGCGTTCGCCGGCCTCGGCTGGTTCTACCTGTCGGTGCTGCCCGGATGGCTGGGCCTGCCCCAGGCGGGGCTGGAGGTCTCGGCCTGGGAGATCGCCAAGAACGTGCTGATCTTCCTGGGAATCCCGTTGGTGGCAGGGTTTCTCACGCGCCGCATCGGTGAGCGGGCGAGGGGTCGTGACTGGTACGAATCGCGATTCCTGCCCAGGATCGGCCCGATCGCGCTCTACGGCCTGCTCTTCACCATCGTGGTGCTCTTCGCGTTGCAAGGTGATGCGATCACCTCCCGCCCGCTGGACGTCGCGCGCATCGCGCTGCCGCTGCTGGCGTACTTCGCGGTGATGTGGGCCGGATCGTTCGCGCTCGGCAAGGCCATCGGCCTGAGCTACCAGCGCTCCGCGACGCTGTCGTTCACCGCCGCAGGCAACAACTTCGAGCTCGCCATCGCCGTGGCGATCGCGACCTTCGGCGTGACCAGCGGTCAGGCCCTGGCCGGTGTGGTGGGGCCGCTGATCGAGGTCCCGGTCCTGGTCGCGCTCGTCTACGTCTCGCTGGCGCTGCGGCGCCGCTTCACGTCCTGAGGGGGAACCGTGCCCGAGGTCCTGTTCGTCTGCGTGCACAACGCGGGCCGGTCGCAGATGGCCGCGGCGTTGGTGCGGCACCGCTCGCGCGGCCGGGTCGAGGTGCGCTCTGCCGGGTCCGCTCCGGCGGAGTCGATCAACCCCGCGGTGGTCGACGTCATGCGCGAGCTCGGCATCGACCTGTCGGCCGAGGTCCCGAAGAAGCTGACCACCGATGCGGTCGAGGCCTCCGACGTCGTCATCACGATGGGGTGCGGTGACGCGTGCCCGGTCTTCCCGGGCAAGCGGTACCTGGACTGGGAACTCCCGGACCCGGCGGGTCGCGGGGTGGATGCGGTGCGCGAGATTCGCGACGTCATCGACCACCGTGTGCGTGAGCTCCTCGACGAGTTGGTCCCACCGGTGTGACGTCCGGTCATCGGGGCGGTCCCCATCGGGTGGTTTGCGCCCCGGTCGCCACCCGCACGCGGTAGCAGGTGCTCCCACCTGCGATGTTCCCCCGACTGTGCTGTCGTGACCGGACGGCGTCGTTGTGAATCGGCTTCGCGACGCCGACGTGCACGACCACGGCAACCGGGGGGCGGCGTGTTCGGCAGGGAACCGGCTTCTTCGCACTTACCGCGTCAGCGCGCGGGGGCAGCGGTGGCTGCCGTGCTCGCGCTCCTGCTCTCCGCGTGCGCTCCCTCGGCCATCGCCACGCTGCACGGCGAGCCCGTCGAACCGCCCACGGGTGCTCCCGCAGAGGCTGCGGCGGCCGCCGACCAGCAGGCGGCCGAGCAGAACAACCCGCTGGGCATCGCGGTGCTCGACCGCGCCACCGGCGAGTTCGCGGTCGGCGAGCACGGGCAGCAGCCGATGTACTCCGCGTCCTTGTCCAAGGTCGTCGTGGCCGTCGAACTGCTCGAACGCCACCGGGTCACGCCGCAGGACCGGTTCGACCTGCGGCGTGCGCTGGGCCCGAGCGACGACGAGGCAATGAACGCGCTGTGGGAGCGCTACGGCGGGCCGTCGCTGATCACCTCGGCGGCCGCGCGGATGCACCTGCAGCAGACCCGGGCCCCGGGCGATCAGGGGCGCTGGGGCGACACCGTCACCACCGCCCGCGACATGGCGGCCGTCTTCCAGCACCTGCTCAGCGAGATGCCGCCCGAGGATCGCGATTTCGTGCTCGACGCGCTGCACGCGGCGCCGGGTCAGGCCGCGGACGGCGTCAACCAGAAGTTCGGGCTGATGGCCCAGAACGCGCACGCGGTGAAGAACGGCTGGATGTGCTGCCAGCAGGGCAAGGTCTGGGTGCACAGCGCCGGTCTCGTCGATCCCGACCGCCACCGCTACGTCGTCGCCCTGCTCAGCTCGCAGCCGAGCGATGTCGGCTACGGCAAGGCCGTAGCCGACATCACCGAGGTGTCCGGTACGGCGCTCAGCCGTCTGCCTTGACCGGCTTCCGCTGCGCGGCGAGCCCGGCGGCCAGCAGCAGCGCCATCAGCACGCCCAGCAGCAGCACGGTCAGCGAGACGCCGACCGCGGGCGCCAGCAGCGACGTGGCCAGCAGCAGCACCGCACCGGCCGTCGCGATCAGCGCCTGGACGGTGCCCGTCTCGGAGTACCGGGTCTGCAGCAGCACGACCAGGAACAGGTACACCGCCAGCGGCACGGCCAGCGTGAGCGCGGCCGCGACCTCACCGATGTGCGCCTTGTGCGCGTCGGCGTCGATGGCGACCTCCAGCCCGGCGCCGATCGCCGCGACCGAGGCGAAGACGAAGATGTGGCTGTACCCCCAGGCCAACGAGCCGCGCAGGTTGTCGCTGAGGTGCTGAACGGGGGAGTGCTCGAAGTAGATCCACCACATGGCGAAGATCATCAGCAGGCCGCCGATGCCGATCTCCAGCAGTCCCGGCGACCAGCCGCCGTCGGCGACGTTCTCCTGCATCGCGGCGGTCACGCCCAGCACGACCTCGCCGAGGGCGATGATCGTGAACAGGCTGTAGCGCTCGGCGATGTGGTGCGGGTGCCATGCGGTCTGCACCTTCCGCTCGGCGAAGGCGGGGACCGCCAGCTCGGCGGCGACGAGCAGCAGGAAGCCGATCTCGCCGTAGGGGTGCGGCAGCAGCAGGCGCAGCAGCCAGCCGACCTGGACCACCGCGATGCCGCCGGCGTAGCGCAGCGCGCAGGTGCGCCCCTCCGGGTGCTCGGCCGCGGCGCGCAGCCACTGCGCGATCATCGCGACCCGCATCACCACGTAGCCGAAGGTGACGACCTTGAAGTCGTAGTCGTGGAACGTCGCGGGAACCCCGGCGGCCAGCACCAGCACGCCGGCCATCTGCAGCAGCGTCAGCAACCGGTAGGGCACGTCGTCGGTGTCGTAGGCCGAGGCGAACCAGGTGAAGTTCATCCACGCCCACCAGATGGCGAAGAAGACCATCATGAAGCCGGCGATGGTGGGGAAGTAGTGCCCTTCGGCGAGTCCGTGGTGCAGCTGCACAGCGGCCTGGCCCACGGCGGCCACGAAGCACAGGTCGAACAGGAGCTCGAGTGGGGTCGCTGCGCGGTGTTCTTCACCGGGATCGCGAGAGAGCATCCGGCGACGCAGCGGCGTTTGCTTGCTCATGGGGGCGGATTATCGCAATGCGCCGCGCGGCTACTCGTTCATGCTGGTCGGAGTGTTGCCCGAACGAAATGATCATCAGGCGTGCATGTCCGGAGCGCATGCATCTGGACACGGACAGTGGGGTAGCCTCGACAACGCACAGGGGGTCAGGGTCGGACAGTCGGGGGACGACCGGGAGCCGGGTCCGCAACGGGCCCGGCTCCTTGCGCTCCGGCCCGCAACACCGGTTCGCGTCGGCCTGCGATGTGCGGTCGCGCACTGTTGATCGGTCACGTTCGGCGGTCTTTGGCATGATCCGAGCCGGACAACGTCGCGCAGCGGCAATGCGGCCGGGAGCGGAAGGAACTTGTGGTGACCAAGATCGAACGCCTGGGAGTCGTCGGTGGCGGGCAGATGGGCGGGGGCATCGCCGAGGTCGGCGCCCGCGCAGGCCTGGACGTGATCGTCCGCGAGGTCGACGACGATGCCGCCCGGGCTGCTCGCTCTCGGCTCTGGAAGTCGCTGAACCGCGCGGTGCAGAAGGGCAAGCTGACCGAGGCGGAGCGCGATGCCATCCAGGAGCGCCTGCACTTCACCACCACGCTCACCGACCTCGACGACCGCGACATGGTGATCGAGGCGATCGCCGAGGACGAGGGTCTCAAGCTCGGGCTGTTCGAAGAGCTCGACGAGCTGCTCACCAACCCGGAGGCGATCCTGGCCTCCAACACCTCGTCCATCCCGATCGCCAAGCTCGCGGGCGCCACCAAGCGCCCCGACAAGGTCATCGGCGTGCACTTCTTCAACCCGGTCCCGGTGCTGAACCTCGTCGAGTTGGTCCCGTCGCTGCTCACCAGCGAGGAGACCGTCGACCGCGCCCGCAGCTTCGCCTCCGATCAGCTGGGCAAGGAGACCATCCGCGCCGAGGACCGCTCCGGGTTCATCGTCAACGCGCTGCTGGTGCCCTACCTGTTCTCGGCGATCCGCATGTTCGAGGCCGGGCACGCCAGCGCCGAGGACATCGACAACGGCATGGTGCAGGGCTGCGCCCACCCGATGGGCCCGCTGCGGCTGTCGGACATGGTTGGCCTGGACACGCTCAAGGCCATCGGCGACTCGATGTACCAGGAGTACGCCGAGCCGACCTACGCGGCTCCGCCGCTGCTCAAGCGCATGGTCGACGCCGGCATCAAGGGCAAGAAGTCGGGTCAGGGCTTCTACGACTACGAGTAGGTCATCGGTGGTGGGTTCGTCGGGGTGGGGAAGTTTTCATGAAAACTTCCCCACCCCGACGGAACAGCGCCTACCCCTCATCGCCGATGGTGCCGCGGAGAGCGTCGACCGCGTGGTCCCGGTGCTCGGCGAGCAAGCGGATCAGGTCGTCGGCGCGGCGGTCCTCGGCCGCGCTGATGATGGCCTCGTGCTCGCGGCGGACCCGGGCCCGGTTGGTGCCCGAGTTGTAGTAGACCGCTCGGTAGGCGTCGGTCGCGTCCCAGAGCGTGCGCACCACGCGCAGCAACCGCGGCATTCCTGACGGTTCGAGCAGTGCGAAGTGGAAGCGGCGGTTGGCCGCGATCATCGCCACCAGATCGCCGTCCTCGGCCGACTTCTCCACGTCCTGACCCGCGTCTGAGATGCGCGTCAGATCGGTGTCGGTGAGCCGTTCGGTGGCCACCCGCGCCGCCTCCGCTTCCAGCAGCTCCCGCATCCGGTAGACCTCCAGCAGGTCGGCCAGCGACAGCTCGGCCACCGAGTAGCCCCGGTGCGGCTGGTAGATGACCTGCCCCTCGGCTTCGAGCGTCTTCAGCGCTTCGCGCAGCGGCACGCGGCTGACGCCCATCCCCGCCGCGATGGTGTCCTGGCGGATCGGCTGGCCGGGCGAGAGGTCTCCCGCGACGATGGATTTGCGCAGCTCATCGAGCACGTACTCCTGCGTGGTGGGTGGTCTGCGCACGGTGATCTCCAACGTCGGGTGCGGACACGCGGGCGTTCGCTACGGCTTGACCGCGCTTCCATCAACTGTATATTGGATCCAAATTTCCGGTCGCGCAAGCAACCCGCTGCGCGCCGTCGGAAAGGGTGGGTCATGGAAGCGCTGCCGCTGGACGGTGTCGTCGTCGCGGACTTCAGTCGGGTGCTGGCCGGTCCGTACGCCACGATGCTGCTCGCCGACCTCGGCGCCACCGTGATCAAGGTCGAGCGGCCCGGATCCGGCGACGACACGCGCTCGTGGGGCCCGCCCTGGACCGAGAACAGCTCCGCCTACTTCGAATCGGTCAACCGAGGCAAGCGCAGCATCGCGCTCGACCTGTCGGACCCGGGTGACCGCGAGGCCGCGTGTGAACTGGTGCGTCGCGCCGACGTGCTGGTGGAGAACTTCAAGGCCGGTTCGCTGGCGCAGTACGGCCTCGACTTCGAGTCCGCCCACGAGCTCAACCCCGGGCTCATCTACACCTCCATCTCCGGGTTCGGCTCGAAGGAGGGCGCGGACCTCCCGGGGTACGACTTCGTCGTGCAGGCGCTCGGCGGCCTGATGAGCATCACCGGCGAGCCCGAGCGGCCACCGGTGAAGGTCGGCGTCGCCGTGGTCGACGTGCTCACCGGCAAGGACGCCGCGCTGGGCATCATGGCCGCGCTCCGCCACCGCGAGACGACCGGGCGCGGGCAGCACGTCGAGGTCAACCTGATGTCGAGCCTGCTGGGCTCGCTGGCCAACCAGATGGCGAACCTGCAGACCACCGAAAGCGCGCCGCAGCGGATGGGCAACAAGCACCCGAGCATCGCCCCCTACGAGACGTTGCGCTGCGAGGACGCGTTCCTGGCCGTCGCGATCGGCAACGACGCCCAGTTCCGAAAGTTGTGCGAGGCGCTGGGCCTGATGTCGATGGCCGACGACCCGGACTTCGCCACCAACGCCCAGCGGGTCGCGCACCGCGAGGACATGGTGAGCCGGCTGGAAGGCGTGCTGGGCGCGCGTCCTGCCGCCGACTGGCAGCAGCGGCTGCAGGGCGTCGGCGTCGCGTGCGGGCAGGTCAACGACCTGGCAGGGGCCGTCGATCACGCCGAGTCGCTCGGGTTGAGGCCGCTGGTCTACCCGGGCGGAGGCGCCGCGAAGCAGGTGCGGATGCCCATCGACTTCTCCGGGCACGGCAGTGCGGCGGTGACCGCGCCGCCGTTGCTCGGCGAACACGACAAGGAGGTCCTGGCGTGGTTGCAGGACCCCGAGCAGCAACTGCTCCCGATCTCGTCCAGGAGGAACTCGCAATGAGCAACGGTGGGAACCGCCCTAAGTTCGACCCGCGCGACCCGCTCGGGATCGACGCCGAGTTCTCCGCGGAGCAGCTGGCGATCCGCGACAGCGTGCGCGCCCTGTGCCGCGACCACGTGCAGCCGCACGTCGCGGAGTGGTACGAGAACGGTGAGCTCCCGCAGGCGCGTGAGCTGGCGCGGGAGCTGGGCAAGCTCGGCGTGCTGGGCATGCACCTGGAGGGCTACGGCTGCGCCGGACTGTCCGCAGTGGACTACGGAATCGCCTGCGAGGAGCTGGAAGCATGTGACTCCGGCCTGCGCTCGCTGGTGTCGGTGCAGGGCTCGCTGGCCATGTTCGCGATCTGGCGGTGGGGCTCGGAGGAGCACAAGCAGCGGTGGTTGCCGCAGATGGCGGCCGGCGAGGCGATCGGGTGCTTCGGCCTGACCGAGCCCGACCACGGTTCGGACCCCTCGTCGATGCGCACGGCGGCCCGTCGGGATGGTTCCGACTGGGTTCTCAACGGCCGCAAGATGTGGATCACCAACGGCAGCATCGCCTCGGTCGCGGTGGTGTGGGCGCAGACCGACGAGGGCGTGCGCGGTTTCGTGGTTCCCACCGACACGCCCGGGTTCTCGGCTCCCGAGATCAAGCGCAAGCTCTCGCTGCGCGCGTCGGTGACCGCGGAGCTGGTGCTCGACGACGTCCGGTTGCCGGCTGACGCGGTGCTGCCCGAGGTCACCGGGCTGCGCGGTCCGCTGTCCTGCCTGAACGAGGCGCGTTTCGGCATCGTGTGGGGTGCGGTCGGCGCCGGGCGCAGCTGCCTGGAGGCGGCGCTGGAGTACTCGACGAGCCGGGAGCAGTTCGGCCGCCCGATCGCCGGCTTCCAGCTCACCCAGGCCAAGCTCGCGGACATGGCGGTGCGGGTGCAGAACGGGCGGCTGCTCGCGCTGCACCTGGGCAAGCGCAAGGACGCCGGTCAGCTCAGCCCGCAGCAGGTCAGCTTCGGCAAGCTGGACAACGTGCGCGGCGCGCTGGAGGTCGCGCGCACCGCCCGGACGATCATGGGCGCCAACGGGATCTCGCTGGAGTACCCGGTGATCCGGCACATGACCAACCTGGAGTCGGTGCTGACCTACGAGGGCACCAGCGAGATGCACGCGCTGACCATCGGCCAGGCGTTGACCGGGATTCCCGCCTTCAGGGGATGACGAGTTCGTCACCTTAGCCTTGCTAAGGATTGTCCGGCGTCGGAAGCTGGCAGGACCTGGGATGAAGGGGTCTTGATGTCAGCCTTGGCCGTCCAGCAGCGCGGCGTCGGGATAGCGCGAGTTCTCTCGTCGGTGGCCGCGGTGGTGACCGTCGGCGTGTTCCCGGTGTTCCTGGTCGGCGGGCTGGGCGTGCAGCTGCAGGAGGACCTGCGCTTCGGTGCCGCCCTGCTGGGCGTCGGGGCGGCCGGCTTCTTCGGCGTGGCGTCGGTGTCCTCCCGCGGCATGGGATGGCTGGTGGAACGCATCGGTGCGCGGCTCGGCATGCGCATCGGTGTGATCGGCAGCTCGCTGTGCCTGTTCGGGCTCTCGGCCGCGCCGAACGCGGCCTGGCTGATGGGACTGCTGTGGCTGGCCGGGCTGCCCAACTCGTTGGCGCAGCCGGCCTCGAACCTGCTGATCGCGCAAGGCGTTCCGGCTCATCGCCGAGGCATGGGATTCGGCGTCAAGCAGTCCTCGATCCCGGTGGCCACGCTCCTGGCGGGCGTGGCGGTGCCGGGAATCGCGCTCACCATCGGCTGGCGCTGGGTGTTCCTGATCGGCGGAGCGATCGGTCTCGTCGCGGCGGCGACGGTCCCGAAGCTCCCGCAGGCCGAGCGCTCCGAGGCCGCCCGTCCGGGCTCCCGCGGCGCCGACGGGAACTTCACCGCCCTGCTGCTGATCGCGATCGCGGGCGGCCTCGGGTCGGCGGCGGCCAACGCGCTGGGGGCCTTCGTCACGACCACCGCGGTCGAGGTCGGGTTCAGCCCCTGGGCCGCGGGACTGGTGCTCTCGCTAGGTTCGGCGGTCGGGCTGTCGATCCGCCTGCTGGCCGGGGTGGTCGCCGACCGCAAGGACCCGAACCTGATCCGGGTCATCACGGTCATGCTGCTGATCGGTTCGCTCGGCTTCGCCCTCATGGCAGTGGATTCCCCGGCCGTGTTCCTCATCGGTGTGGCGATCGGTTTCGGCGCCGGGTGGGCGTGGCCGGGGCTGCTGAACTTCGCCGTGGCGAAGATCGCGCCGGACCGCGTGGCCAGCGCGACGTCGTTCACCCAGACCGGCATCTACTTCGGCGGCAGCCTAGGCCCGCTGCTGTTCGGACTGCTGGCCGAGCACGCCGGCCTCGCCGGTGCGTGGCTCTCGGCCGGTCTCTGCGCCATCACCGCCGCGGTGCTGCTCGTCTTCGTCCGGCGGTGACCGGGGCGATCACTTCCGGGCGAGACCGCCGCGCAGCAGGCGCAACGACGCCGCGCTCGGTGTGCCGGGCTCCGGACGCCACTCGGCCAGGTAGGTCGTGCCCGGGGGCACGCGCGTGAAGTCGCCGAAGAAGGACTCGATGCGCTCGGCATCGCGCAGGTGCACCGGGTCGGAGGTCTCGGCGTAGAGATCGGCGAGCGTGCGCGCCGCGACCGGGTCGTGGTGGTCGGTCACGTGCGAGATCAGCAGGTGGCTGCCCGGCGCGAGCCGGTCCCGGTACTCCGCCACCAGGTCCCCCGGCCCATCCGAATCCGGGATGAAGTGCAGCACCGACGACATCAGCAGGCCGACCGGTTCGTCAATCCTCAGCATGTTGCGGACCTCGGAGGACTCCAGCACGACCTGCGGATCGCGGATGTCGGCGTTGGTGATGCCGGCGTTGAGGTTGGCGGCGAGCAGGGGTTTGCTGTGCGCGACCGTCAGCGGTTCGTTGTCCACGTAGACCACTCGGAAGTGTCGGGTGCGTCGGCGTGCCACCTCGTGGACGTGGCCGATGGTCGGGATGCCCGAGCCGAGGTCGAGGAACTGGCGGACCCCGCGGGCGAGCAGGTATTCGACCGCGCGTCGCAGGAAGGCGCGGCTTTCCACGTAGGTCCCGGCGATGCCGGGCAGCGCGGTCTCGATGCGCTCCACGATCGCGCGTTCGACTCCGAAGTTGTGACAACCTCCGAGGAACGCGTCGTACATCCGGGCGGCGGCGGGACGACTGATGTCCATTTCCCGGACGGCCGTGTTGCGCGTGTCGACCATTCTCCCTCCTTCCTGCTCCATGTGAAATCATACAGTAATCGTGCGGTCACTCACGGTGGTCGAACCGATCTGGGAAGCAGATCATCGAGCTCTTGTGATGGCAGAGCGCGCATATGACGATGTGGCGGGACGTCCACAGACGATCCAGACGATGCGGTCCGCAGGAGGCAGTTGTGTCCGACGTGCAGGCGGTGGTTTCGGCAGGCAAGGGGAAGCCGGTCGAGGTCGTGACGATCAAGGTCCCGGACCCGGGGCCTGGGGAGGCGGTCGTGCGTGTCCAGGCGTGCGGGGTCTGCCACACCGACCTGCACTACCGCGAGGGCGGGATCAGCGACGACTACCCGTTCCTGCTGGGCCACGAGGCGGCCGGTGTCGTCGAGCAGGTGGGCGAGGGCGTCACCGACGTCGAGCCCGGTGACTTCGTGGTGCTCAACTGGCGCGCGGTGTGCGGGGTCTGCCGGGCCTGCAAGCGCGGCCGCCCGCAGTACTGCTTCGACACCCACAACGCCGCCCAGCCGATGACGCTCGCGGACGGCACTCCGCTGTCCCCGGCGCTGGGAATCGGTGCGTTCGCGGAGAAGACGCTCGTCCACGCCGGGCAGTGCACGAAGGTGGACCCGTCCGCGCGCGCCGCGGTGGCCGGGCTGCTCGGCTGCGGCGTGATGGCGGGCATCGGTGCTGCGGTCAACACCGGTCAGGCCGGTCCCGGTGACACGGTCGCGGTCATCGGCTGCGGCGGTGTGGGCGACGGTGCGGTGGCCGGTGCGGCGATGGCCGGGGCGCGGCGCATCATCGCGGTGGACACCGACCCGAAGAAGCTGAGCTGGGCCGAGGGCTTCGGCGCCACGCACACGATCAACGCCGCCGAGCAGGACAGCGTCGAGGCGATCCGCGAGCTGACCGGTGGTTTCGGCGCGGACGTGGTGATCGACGCCGTCGGCCGGGTCGAGACCTTCAAGCAGGCCTTCTACGCCCGGGATCTCGCGGGGACCGTGGTGCTCGTCGGTGTTCCGACGCCGGAGATGACCGTGGACCTGCCGCTGCTGGACGTCTTCGGCCGTGGTGGCGCCATCAAGTCGTCCTGGTACGGGGATTGCCTGCCGGAGCGCGACTTCCCGATGCTCATCGAGCTCTACCAGCAGGGCAGGCTGCCGCTGGAGAAGTTCGTGACCGAGGAGATCGCGCTGAACCAGGTGGAGCAGGCGTTCGAGAAGATGCACCGCGGCGAGGTCCTGCGCTCCGTCGTGACCTTCTGAGAAAGCGGTCCTCGTCCAGCGGTGCGGGTGGCGCAACCTCGCGCGCCCGCACCCGAACCCGCAATGCTCGAAACCCCGAATCCCGAACACGATCTTGGTGGTGAACATGACCCTGCGCATCGATCACGCGGTCACGTCCGGAACCTTCTCGCTCGACGGCCAGACGTTCGAGGTGGACAACAACGTCTGGGTCGTCGGCGACGATTCCGAATGCGTGGTGCTCGACGCGCCGCACGACGTGGACGCGATCCAGAAGCTGATCGGCGGCCGAAAGGTGCGCGCCCTGCTGTGCACCCACGCCCACGACGACCACGTCCGCTGGGCGCCGGACCTGGCCGACGCGGTCGGCGCACCGATCCACCTGCACCCGGACGACCTGGTGCTGTGGAACATGACCCACCCCGACCGGCAGCCGGACGAGCAGCTGTCGGACGGCCAGGTGTTCGAGATCGCCGGCGGCGAGCTGCGGGTGCTGCACACGCCGGGCCACGCGCCCGGGGCGGTGTGCTTCCACCTGCCCGGAGAGAACGTCGTGTTCACCGGTGACACCTTGTTCTCGGGCGGTCCGGGGGCGACCGGCCGGTCGTACTCGGACTTCGGCGTCATCACCGATTCGATCCGCGACCGGCTGCTGCCGCTGCCGCCGGAGACCGAAGTCCGCCCCGGTCACGGCGATTCGACGACGATCGGCGAGGTCCGCTCGCAGTTCGACGAGTGGGTGGCGAGGGGCCACTGATCAGTCGTCGGTGCGACGCGGAGCGGTCCGCACTCCGACTTTCGACGGATGAGGAGAGGCCGAACGGCGGGCAAGATCTTGGGGCCCGTCGTCCGGCACGCCGGTGTGGGCGGGAGCTGCGCGCTGCGGATGCTGGAACCCCCGACTCCGGTGTCCGCGGCACGCGTTGCCGACGGGGCCGTGCGCGGCTCCGTGAGCCCGCTGCAGACAGGCAGGTGCGATGGATCAGGTCGTCGGCAGGCTGGTGTTCTCCCGTCCCAGATCGGGGCTCTGGCAGTGGGCGTTGACCCATCGCGTGGTGCTCGGCGACATCGGCTTCGTCCTCGCCGCGTCGGTGCTCTACGTCTTCGACGCCGCGTTGGCCGATCACCCGCCGTCGGTTCCCTGGTGGTTGCCGATGGCGATCGGCGGCCCGGTCGGGTTGCTGCTGCCGCTGCGTCGGCGCGCGCCGTGGGCGGTGCTGTTCGTGCTGGTCGCGACCGCGGCGGGGCTGAGCGCCTTCCAGCTGAGCATCGGTGCGCTGAACCTCGTCATACAGGTGGCGCTGTACTCGGTGTGCGTGCGCAGCACGCCTCCGATGATGGTGGTCGCCGCGGCGCTGGCGATGTTCTACCCGGTCGCCGACGCGCTCGGTTACGAGATGGGCCTGCTGATGGGCGGTTTGCGGGTCATCGGCGCGGTGGTGAACCTGGTGATCGTCGTGGGTCTCGCCTACGCGGTGCAGATCGGTCGCAGGCGCGCTGATCAGCTCGAACGCACGCTGGCGCTGCTCGACGACGCGCGAGATCAGCTGGCCGCGGACGCCGCGTCGATCGAGCGCGGCCGCATCGCGCGGGAGTTCCACGACATCGTCTCCCACAACCTGTCGGTGGTGGCGCTGCGCGCCGGTGTGGCGAGGGCGGTGATCGATCGCGATCCCGACCACGCCCGGCAGACCTTGCAGGAGCTGGAGAGCAGTTCGAAGGGCGCGCTGGGAGAGATGCGAGACATGCTCACCGCGCTGCGCGACCGCGACGTCACCGGCAAGGAGACGATCGACTGGCATCCCACGCCGACGCTGGACGGGCTGGACGACCTCGTCGATTCGGTCCGCGGCGGGCAGGTGACCTGGAAGCTGGACCGGCGCGGGTCGGTGCGCTCGCTCGGGCAGGGCGTGGAGATGACGGCGTACCGCATCGCCCAGGAAGCGATGACCAACGTGCTCAAGCACGCCGGTGCGGGTCGTGCGCGGGTGCTGGTGGAGTACGCGCCGACCACGCTGCGGATCGAGGTGACCAACGAGCTCAGCGCGTTGGACGACCAGAAGCAGCGACCTGCGTCCCAACAGTCGGGTCACGGGTTGATCGGCCTGCGGGAACGCGTTGCGCTGCTGGGCGGAACCTTGACAGCACATCCGGTCATGAACGGATTTCGCCTTGAGGCCGTGTTACCGTGCCCGGAAAATTCGGACCTGGCCTGAGCCGGAATGTCAGGCCGCAGGGACCTAGGAGGCTCGGTGGGAACTGCGGAGACGACCGTCCTGGTTGCCGATGACCAAGCGATGATCCGCGCGGGACTGGTCGCGCTGCTGTCCAACGAGCCCGGCCTGCGCGTTCTGGCCGAAGCCTCGGACGGTGACTCGGCGGTGGCCGCGGTGCGCCGGAGACGCCCGGACGTGGTGCTGCTGGACGTGCGGATGCCGGGCAAGGACGGCATCGCCGCGGCGCAGGAGATCCTCGCGGAGACCGACGGCGGCACGTCGGTGATCATGCTGACGGTGCACGACCTGGACGAGTACGTCTACGGCGCGCTTCGCGCCGGTGCCAGCGGCTTCCTGCTCAAGGACGCTAGTCCGGAGGAGCTGGTCAAGGCCGTGCACACGGTCGCGGCCGGGGAGGCGCTGCTGGCGCCCCGGGTGACCAAGCGGCTGCTCCAGCGCTTCGCGGCGCTCGGCGTGCGCGACGCCCGGAGCGAGCTGTCGGTGCTCACCGAGCGCGAGGTGGACGTGCTGCTGGAGGTCGCGCGCGGCGGATCCAACGCCGAGATCGCCCGCAACCTCGGTCTCGCCGAGCTGACCGTGAAATCGCACCTGTACCACGTGATGCAGAAGCTCCAGATCTCCTCGCGCACGCAGCTGGTGATCCTCGCCTACGAGACGGGCCTGGTCTGCCCCGGCCAGGACAACGCGCGCCCACCTCGCCAGGTCTCGGCCTGACGCCCCTGCTGAACCGATTCCCCGACACCATGTCTAATGGGGGAATGCACGGCTCGGAACAGGACGAATTGAAGGTCGGTCTCGTGGGCTACGGCTCGGGCGGGGCCATCTTCCACGCGCCGCTGATCGCCGCGCACCCGCGGTTGCGGCTCGACGCGGTGGTCACCTCCAACCCGGATCGGCAAGCGCAGGTGCGCGCCGACCTGCCGGGCAGCGAACCGGTGGCCGACCTGGACGCGCTGTTCGCCCGCGAACCCGACCTGGTGGTCATCACGACCCCGAACCGCACGCACGTCGAGCTGGCGAAGGCCGCGCTGGACGCGGGTGTGCCGGTGGTGGTGGACAAGCCGTTCACGCCGACCGCTCAGGAAGGCCGCGAGCTCGTCGAGCACGCGCGCGACAGGGGACTGCTGCTCACGGTCTTCCAGAACCGGCGCTGGGACAGCGACATCCGCACCGTTCGCAAAGTGCTCGCCGGCGGTGAGCTCGGCCGGGTGCACCGCTTCGAATCCCGCTTCGACCGCTGGTCGCCGGAACCGAAACCGACCTGGCGCGATTCCGGAGGAGCCGAGGACGTGGCGGGTCTGCTCTACGACCTGGGCAGCCACCTCATCGACCAGGCGCTGCAGCTGTTCGGCCCGGTCGCCTCGGTCTACGCCGAGATCGACCGCCGCCGGCCGGGCGTGCGCGCCGACGATGACTCCTTCGTCTCGCTGACGCACGCCAACGGCGTCCGCTCCCACCTGTGGATGAGCAAGCTCGCGGCGGCGCCCGGCCCGCGCCTGCGCGTGCTCGGCGACCAGGGCACGTTCACCAAGGACGGCACCGATCCGCAGGAGGCCGACCTCCGCGCGGGCAAGCGTCCCGTCGACGACAGCTGGGGTCGCGAGAGCGAGGTCGTCTGGGGCGAACTGGGCGACGGCGAGAGCACGCGCAAGATCCCCAGCGAACCGGGTGCCTACCAAGCCTTCTACGACGGCGTGGTCGAGGCGATCACGGCACGCGGCCCGGCCCCGGTGGACCCGGCCGACGCGGTGGCGGGCCTCGACATCATCGCCGCGGCTCAGCGCTCCTCGGAGAACCAGACCGTCGAACGCCTCCTCTGACCGCCCCGACGACCAGCAGCGCCCCTTCGCCGAGCGGCGGAGGGGCGCCTGTCGTCATCGGGGTTCAGAGGTCGTAGCGCCCGGACTTGACGCCGTCCAGGAACGCCGACCACTGGGCGGGGTTGGCGGTCAGATGCTCCGCGCGCGGGTTCTTGCTGTCGCGGATGCCGATGGCACCAGGCGTTCTCGCGACCTCGACGCATCGGCCGGCGTCCGCGCTGCGAGAGCTCTTTCTCCACGTCATGTCGGGCAGATCGCTCATCTCGCGCCTCCGTGCTGATAGCGGCGTTCATTCCACGGCCATCGTACGCACGAGCGAAAACACCTCCTGCGCTGGCGATGCGGCGGACCGAACCTCGGCGCACCGGTTCGTGCGGTGCGGTGACGTCGTCGGCGTCCTCGATCACGTGGCCGTCCGAGGGACCTTCCACCTCCCCCGCGTCCACGGGCTTCGAGTTGCGCATCGGCCGTCACCTACCACGCTGAGTGGCGTGGATTCGAGCGTTGGGGAGCCGGGGATGAGCAGTGATGCGGAGGTCACCGAGGCGGGTTGGGCGATGACACCGGCCGTGAGCGAGCACTTGGATCCGCAGGAGCTCGACGGCGTTCATCTGTGGTGGCGTGCCGCGAACTTCCTGTCGGCGGGCCAGATCTACCTCATGGACAACCCGCTGCTGCGCGAACCGCTGCGCCCCGAGCACATCAAGCCCCGGCTGCTAGGGCACTGGGGGACCACGCCGGGCCTGAACTTCGTCTACGCGCATCTCAACCGCGCGATCCGGACCCGCGACATCCCGATGATGTACGTGATCGGCCCGGGCCACGGAGGCCCCGGCCTGGTCGCGGCGGCGTGGCTGGAGGGGACCTACGGCGAGATCTACCCCGACGTCGCCCACGACCACGACGGCGTGAAGCGCCTGGTCACCCAGTTCTCCTTCCCCGGAGGCGTTCCCAGCCACGTCGCGCCCGAGACGCCGGGGTCGATCCACGAGGGCGGCGAGCTCGGTTACGCGCTGTCGCACGCGTTCGGCGCGGCGTTCGACAACCCGGACCTGGTCGTGCCCTGCATCATCGGTGACGGTGAGGCGGAGACCGGCCCGCTGGCGACCAGCTGGCACTCCAACAAGTTCGTCAACCCGGCCCACGACGGCGCCGTGCTGCCGATCCTGCACCTCAACGGCTACAAGATCGCCAGCCCGGCCGTGCTCGCCCGCATCCCGGAGGAAGAACTGCTCAGCATGCTGCGCGGTTTCGGCTACGAGCCCTACCTCGTCACGGGTGACGAACCGGCGCCGATGCACCACCTGTTCGCCGCGACCCTGGACCGCTGCCTCGACGAGATCGGGGCGATCCAGCGCAAGGCCCGGCGCGAGGGAGTCCGGCAGCGCCCCAGGTGGCCGATGATCGTGCTGCGCACGCCGAAGGGCTGGACAGGACCCGACACCGTCGACGGCAAGTACGTCGCGGGGACCTGGCGGGCGCACCAGGTGCCGCTCCCCGACCCCCGGCGCAACCCGGAGCACCTGGCGCAGCTGGAGTCGTGGATGCGCAGCTACGGGCCCGGCGAGCTGTTCGACGAGTGGGGCGCTCCGGTCCGCAAGATCCGCGATCACAACCCGTCGGGCGACCGGCGGATGAGCGCCAGCCCGCACGCCAACGGCGGGCACCTGCTGCGCGCCCTGAGGCTGCCGATGTTCCGCGAGTACGGGGTCGAGGTGGACCGGCCGGGGGCGACCAGCGGTGAGGCGACGCGGGTGCTGGGCAAGTTCCTGCGGGACGTGATGCGGCTGAACGAGGCGGAGCGCAACTTCCGGGTGTTCTCCCCGGACGAGAACAACTCGAACCGGCTGGGGGCGATCCTGGCGGCGAGCCCGCGCACATGGGCGGCCGAGACGAGGTCCGGTGACGAGTCGCTGGGCCTCGACGGCCGCGTGATGGAGGTGCTCTCCGAGCACACCTGCCAGGGCTGGCTGGAGGGCTACCTGCTCACCGGCAGGCACGGGTTCTTCTCCTGCTACGAGGCCTTCGCGCACATCGTCGACTCGATGGTCAACCAGCACGCCAAGTGGCTGAAGGTCTCCGGGCGGCTGGCCTGGCGTCAGCCGATCGCTTCGCTGAACTACCTGCTGACCTCGCACGTGTGGCGGCAGGACCACAACGGCTTCTCCCACCAGGACCCGGGTTTCATCGACCACGTGGTGAACAAGAAGGCGGAGGTGGTGCGGGTCTACCTGCCGCCGGACGCCAACACGCTGCTGTCGGTGGTCGACCACTGCCTGCGCAGCCGCGATTACATCAACGTCGTGGTGGCGGGCAAGCAGCCCGCGCCGCAGTACCTGGACATGGAATCGGCGGTGGTGCACTGCACCAAGGGGATCGGCATCTGGGACTGGGCCTCCAGCGACGCCGACGGCGATCCCGACGTGGTGATGGGCTGCGCGGGAGACGTCCCCACCATGGAAACCCTGGCCGCGGTCGACCTGCTGCTCCGCGAGTTCCCGGACCTGCGCATCCGCGTGGTCAACGTGGTGGACCTGATGCGGCTGCAGGACGAGCGCGAGCACCCGCACGGGCTGTCCGACGCCGAGTTCGACAGCCTGTTCACCCGCGATCGCCCGGTGATCTTCAACTACCACGGCTACCCCTGGCTGATCCACCGGCTGACCTACCGCCGGACCAACCACGAGAACCTGCACGTGCGCGGGTACAAGGAAGAAGGCACCACCACCACGCCGTTCGACATGTGCGTGCTCAACCAGATCGACCGGTTCAACCTGGCCATCGACGTCATCGACCGGGTTTTCCGGCTCGGCCCGCGCGCCGCGTACGCGCGGGAGGCGTTGAAGACCAAGCTGATCGAGCACCGGCACTACGTCTCCGCGCACGGCGAGGACATGCCGGAGATCCAGGAGTGGACTTGGCCGGGCCGGTGAGGGTGCTGACGGTCAACGCGGGCTCCAGCAGCCTCAAGCTCGCCCTGCTCGACGGCGACGAACTCGCTGGTGAGCAGTACGTGGAGAGCTGGGGCGGGGAACCGGAGCCGATCGAGGAATTCCTGGACGAGCACGGGGCGGAGGTCATCGGGCACCGGGTCGTGCACGGCGGCGACCGGATCACCGAAGCGGCGGTCGTCGACGACGAGGTCCAGGCATACCTGGAGTCGATCGCCGATCTCGCACCGCTGCACCAGCCGCGGGCGATCGACGGGATCCGGGTGGCCAGGCGGGTCGCGCCCGAGGTGCCGTCGGTCGTGTGCGTGGACACCGCTTTCCACGCGCGGTTGCCCGCGGCTGCCGCGACCTACGCGCTGCCGCGTGAGTGGAACGAGCGGTACGGGTTGCGGCGCTACGGGTTTCACGGTCTGTCGCACTCCTACGCGGTGCGGCGCGGGGCGGAGCTGACCGGGATGGAGCCGGGGCGGGGGAAGGTGCTGAGCTGCCACCTGGGAGCGGGTGCGTCGATGGCCGCGGTGCTCAACGGCCGCTGCGTGGACACCACGATGGGCTTCACGCCGGAGGAGGGACTGGTGATGAACACCCGCAGCGGCAGCGTCGACCCCGGTCTCATCGGATGGTTGATCGATGCCAAAGGCGTTGCCGCGCACGAGGTGTTCGAGACGCTGGCGCGAAGGTCGGGCATCGCCGGGCTGGCGGGCGGATCCGGGGACCTGCGCCAGGTGATGGACGCTCGCGAGAACGGGGATCACGACGCCGCAACGGCTTTCGACGTCTACCGGCACAGCTTGGTGCGTCACGCCGGGGCGATGCTCGCGGTGCTCGGAGGTGTGGATCTGCTGGTGTTCACGGGAGGGATCGGCGAGCACCAGCCGCCGGTGCGCGCGGCGGTGGGGTCGGCGCTGGTGTTCGCCGGCGCGGCCATCGATCCCGCGCGCAACATCCGCGCCGGCGAGGGCGAGATCAGCGCGGCGGGAGCCGCAGCGCGCAGCGTCGTCGTCCACGCCCGGGAGGACCTGGAGATCGCCCGCCAATCCCGAGTAGCGGTCGCACTCCGACACTGACTCACAGTTTCACCCGTCCGTGTTCAATTGTGATTCGAACGGATTCCGTCCGGTTTTTCAGGTGATCATGGAAAGTCTCGCTGTTTGCGCTGGAAACTCCGCCACGGCAGGCGATCCGGCGCAAATGTCGGAAACCTGGCGGTCACGCGCTGCGACCAGTTTTCGCGTTGACACCGCCACACCGCAGACCTAGCGTCTCTGCCCAACAACTGCATCACTCTAATGGGCGATGCATCAGGGAGGTTGGGCCGATAAGCACGACCGAAATGTCCCGGCGGCAGCTGATCCGCGCAGGCGGAGCGGCGGCGCTCGCCCTGCCGATCACCGGATTCCTCGCCGGGTGCAGCTTCACCCAGCCCGGCACCGGGCAACCGACCGGATCCACGCTGGACAGGCTCAAGCAGCAGGGATACGCGCGGATCGCGATCGCCAACGAGCCTCCCTACACCCAGATCAACCCGGACGGCAGTGTCACGGGTGCGGAACCCGACGTGGTCGCCGCAGTGCTCAAGCGAATGGGCGTTCCCCGGATCGAAGGCATCGTCACTCCCTACGAATCGATGATTCCTGGGCTCAACGCGAGCCGGTGGGACATCATCGCCGCCGGATTGTTCATGAAGCAGTCGCGCTGTGGCCAGATCCGCTACTCCGAACCGGAAATCGTGTCCACGGAATCGTTCGCCGTTCCCGCCGGAAATCCCAAGAAGCTCACCGGGATAGCGGCGGTGAAAGCGGATCCCTCCTTGAAGATCGCGGTCCTGCCGGGCGGTTTCGAGGACGGTGCGCTGAAGACCGCCGGAGTTCCGGCCTCGCAGGTCGTCAACATCCCGGACGGGCGCAGCGGGATCGAGGCGGTCCAAGCGGGTCGGGCCGACGCCTTCTTCCTGCCGACCCTGTCGCTCAACGCGCTCAAGACCGAGGGCATCGAGATCACCGGTGCGATCACCGACGTGCAGCAGACCGGCTCGGGCGCCGGCTTCCGGCAGGCCGATGGCGACCTGGTAGCCGCCTACGACGAACAGCTCAAGGCGCTCAAGGCCACGCCCGAGTTCGACCAGATCCTCGACAAGTGGGGCTTCTCCGGGGAAGCCGCCAGATCCGTGACCCGCGAACAGCTCTGCTCCGTACCGGGCTGAGCCGCGCATGTCGCAGATCGTGGCCTACCTCCCGCTGCTCGGCGAAGGACTGCTGATCACCATCGCGCTCACCATCGCGGGCATGGTGGTCGCCTTCGTCGCCGGCATCGCCCGGATGTCGCACCGGCGCTGGCTGCGGTGGCCCGCCGGGGTGTTCATCGAGGTCTTCCGCGGAACGTCGATGCTGGTGCAGCTGTTCTGGCTGTTCTTCGCGCTGCCGTTCTTCGGGGTCCAGCTGGTGCCCTTCGCCGCGGCGATCCTGGCGCTCGGGCTCAACGAAGGCGCTTACGGGGCTGAGATCGTGCGCGGCGCGATCACCGCGCTGCCGCGAGGCCAGCGGGAAGGGGCGATCGCGCTGAGCCTGACCCCCTACCAGCGGATGCGGTTCGTCATCCTGCCGCAGGCGGTTCCGGCGATGATCCCGCCGTTCGGCAACGTGATGGTCGACCTGCTCAAGAACACCTCGCTGGTGTCGCTGGTGACCGTGGCCGACCTGACCTTCACAGCGCAGATGGTGCGCAACACGACGGGCGCGACGGCAGCTGTCTTCGGCACGATCCTGGTGGCCTACTTCGTCGTCGCCTACGTGCTCTCGCTGGGTTCGTCGTGGCTGGAGCGGCGGGTCGACCCGACCCGGCCGGCGCGCGCCCAGAGCTTCTGGCAGCGCGTGCTGCCCGATCGGCGGGTGACGTCGTGATCTGGGATTGGTCGTTCGCCGCGCAGATCGTGCCCTTCCTGCTGCAAGGGCTCTGGATCACCGTCCAGATCACGCTGATCGGCATGGTGATCGCGCTGGCCGTCGGGCTGTTCGTCGCCGTGGTGCGCTATTCCGAAGTACCGGTGATCAGCAAGATGTTCACCTTCTACGTGCTGTTCGTCCGGGGAACACCGCTGCTGGTGCAGGCCTACTTCGCGTTCTTCGTGCTGCCCGGTTTCGGGGTGCAGTTCCCGGCGATGGCCACCGGCATCGTGGTCATCGGGCTCAACTACAGCGCCTACACCGCGGAGGTGTACCGCGCCGGCATCCAGAGCGTCGCCGCCGGGCAGTGGGAGGCGTGCACCGCGCTGAGCCTGTCGAACTGGCAGCGCTGGCGGTTCGTCGTCCTGCCGCAAGCGATCCGGGACGTCATCCCGGCGCTGGGAAACTACCTGGTGCAGATGTTCAAGGACTCCGCCATCCTGCACGCCATCACGGTGTTCGAACTGCTCGGGCACGCGACGGCGGTCGGGTCCAGCAGTTACCGCTACCTGGAACCGATGACCATCGCCGCCCTGCTGTTCTTGGCGGTCAGCCTGCCCGCCGCGCGGCTGATCACACGATTGGAGCTGAGTCTTGCCCACCCCAGATGAGGCGATGATCTCCTTCTCCGACGTGGGGAAGTCCTTCGGGGACAACCACGTGCTGCGCGCGCTCGACCTGACCGTGGCAGCGGGGGAGAGGGTGTCGATCATCGGGCCCAGCGGTTCCGGCAAGACCACCATCCTGCGGCTGCTGATGACCTTGGAGAGTCCGGACACCGGGCTGATCGAGGTCGGCGGGAAGTCGTTGTGGGACTGCCGCGAAGGCGCCCGGTTCGACGCGAAGCAGCAGGCCGAGGTGCGCCGCAGGATCGGCATGGTCTTCCAGCACTTCAACCTCTTCCCACACATGACGGTGCTGGACAACGTGATGCTCTCACCGGTGCAGGTGCTGGGCATGAGCCGCGATGACGCCGAGCAGCGGGCCGTCGAGCTGCTGCAGCTGGTCGGTCTCGACAGGCACATGTCGCACAAGCCGGGCCAACTCTCGGGAGGTCAGCAGCAGCGCGTGGCCATCGCCCGGGCGCTGGCGATGCGGCCCGACGTGATGCTCTTCGACGAGGTCACCTCGGCGCTGGATCCGGAGCTGATCGGCGAGGTGCTCGCCGTCATCCGCGACCTCGCGCACTCGACGGCCATGACGATGCTGCTGGTCACCCACGAGATGCGCTTCGCCGAGGAGATCTCCGACCGGGTCCTGATGTTCGACTCCGGATCGGTGATCGAGTCCGGACCCCCGTCCCAGCTCCTCCAGGACCCCCAGCACGAGCGAACCCAGCGATTCCTCAAAGCAGTCCTCGAACGCAAGTAGCCCCTCTGGCGGATCCGAAGACCTCCGCATCCCCCAGTTTTAGTCCAAACCGAGCCATGATCATGTCCGAAATGTCGGCTCAGTTAGGACTAAAACTGGGACCGGGTGACCCCGAACCCCCGGTCGCCGGGGAGGTCCGGTCAGAGGGGGAGTGCGGCGAGGAGGCGGTAGGAGGTGCTGCGGGCTTCGGGGGAGTGGGACGTGGTGGTGATGAGGAGTTCGTCGGCGCCGGTGCTGGCGATCAGGTCCTTGACCTCGACCGCCACTTCGTCCGGAGTGCCGTAGGTGTGCCCCTGCATCGCCCGGGCGAACTGGGTGCGCTCGCGGTCGGTCATGTCGCGGGCGAGGATGCGGTCCGGGTCGTCGAGGGGAGGGAACTCGCCCCGGGTGCGCGACCACACCCCGGCCCAGGCTTCCGGGATCAGCAAGCGGCGGGCGCCCTCGGTGGTGGCGGCGACGGCCACGGAGCGGGCGACGACCACGTAGGGCTCGGCCGCGCGCCGTGACGGGCGGAAGCGCTGCCGGTACTCCTCGATCGTGCGCAGCATCTGCTGCTCGCCCAGGGGTGATGCGACGACCAGCGGCAGACCCAGTTCGGCGGCGCTGGTGGCGTTGCGGGTCGCCAGCACGAACACCGGCAGGTCGAGTCCCTCGGCGGGCACCGCGTGCACACCGGAGATGCCGCCGTCGAGGTAGGCGATCAGGTCGGCCAGCCGACCGGTGAAGTCGTCGGCCTTCTCGGCGCCGAGCGCCTCGCGGATCCCGCTGGTGAACCCCAGAGACCTGCCGAGCCCGACGTCGATCCGGTCGCCGAACAGCGACCCGAGCACGCCGAACTGCTCGGCGACCACCAGCGGCCGGTGGTTGGGCAGCATGACACCGCCGGTTCCCACCCGGATGCGGCTCGTGGAGGCGGCGACGGCGGAGGCCAGCACGGTCGGGGCGGCTCCGGCGACACCGGGCACGCCGTGGTGCTCGGCGACCCAGAACCGGTGGTAGCCGAGCCGTTCGACCTCCTGAGCGAACCGCACCGTCTCCCGCAGCGCTTCCTCGGCGCTGCCGCCGGCGGGGATGTGCGAGCGGTCCAGCACGGACAGACGTGGACTCACACCTGGTTCAACGCCTGCCGGAACCAGAGATTCCGGCAGGCGTTGTGACCTCTACCGTGCCTTCGGCAGAAGGATCCACAGCAGGATGTAGAGCACGAACTGCGGGCCGGGCAGGATGCACGAGACCACGAAGGCCACCCGCACCAGGAACACGGGCAGGCCGAACCGGTGGGCCAGACCCGCGCACACGCCGGCGATCATCTTTCCGTTGCGAGGACGCTCCAATGCCGTCATTCCTCAAGCCTGCCCGCGCGCCGACGATCTCGCCAACGGGCACCTCGCGCACCAGCCCTCGGAGTGGCACGTTGGTGGCGTGGACCTGCGGGAAGTGGCACGCGAGCTGAGCACCGGCGACCCGGTGTGTTTCATCACCGCCCGCGATTCGGCCGCGGCGCGGGCGCGCGAAGCCGGTGACACCGAGCTGGCCGAGCGGATCAAGAAGCTGCGCAAGCCCACCACGGCGGCGTGGGCGGTGAACCTGCTCGCCGATCGCGAACCGGGTGAGCTGCGGGACCTGCTCGACCTCGGCGAGCGCCTCCGCAGCGCTCAGCGGGAGCTGCGCGGCGACGAACTGCGCGAGCTGGCCGCCGAACGCACCCGCCTGCTCGACCGCCTCACGGGGCGCGCGGCGGACCTGACCGCCGAACGCGGGCACGAACTCGCCGAGGCGGGACGCGAGCAGGTCTCACAAACCTTGATGGCCGCGCTCTCCGACCCCGAGGCCGCGACCGAGGTCCAGGAGGCGACGCTGACCAAGCCCCTGGAGTACAGCGGCTTCGGCCTCGACGACCTAGCCGCAGCGGCCATCCGCAGGCAGACGGCAGGGCGCGAACCCCGCCGGAAGAAGCGCGCGGCGGACACCCGCGACACGGACGAGGCGGCACTGCTCGAACTCCGGAACAGGTTGCAGCAGAAGGAGCACGACCTCGCCTCGGCCGGGGACGCCCTCCACCGCGCCGAACGAGCGGAGCAGGAAGCCCACGACCGCTGCGAACGCCTCCGAGAAGAACTCGCCGAAGCCGAGACCGACCTCCGAACCCGCCATCGCCAGGTGAAAACCGCCCGCCGCGAACGGGACAAGGCCGATGCGGCCAAGAACGAGGTCTCCCAAGACGTGGAGAACCAGGAGTAGTCCTGCACGGGGTCCCGCTCGCCCCGACAGCGCCGGTGCCGGGTTCGTGGTGGCGGGGGAAGAGTCGGGGGTTTGCGACGAAATCATCACGTTTCGTCGACGTTGTCGTTCGGGCGCTTACCTTGGCTCTTCTTCCTGGACATGCACATCCACGAGCAAGGGTGCCGACGATGGCAGATCGCAACGAAGCGAGCCCGCAGAGCCCGGCGAAGGCGTTCCCCGACAGATACATCCCGCAACCGCAGGTGCGCGACCTGCCGGAGCCGCCGCGGAACCAGTGGCGGCTGATCGGCCCGGGCATCGTCGCGGCGGGCGTCGGCCTGGCCAGCGGTGAGTTCATCCTCTTCCCCTACATCACCTCGCAGGTCGGGCTCGCGTTCGTGTGGGCCGCGCTGCTCGGTCTGGTCACGCAGTACTTCCTGAACATGGAGATCGAGCGCTACACGCTGGCGACCGGTGAGACCGCGGTGACCGGGTTCAGCCGGCTGTGGAAGCACTGGGGTCTGGTCTTCGCGATCATGGCCTACTTCGCGAACCTGTGGCCCGCGTGGGCGACGAGCTCGGCCACGCTGATCACCTACGCGGTCGGTGGTGACAAATCGCTGGTCGCGGTGGGGATCCTGGTGCTGGTGGCGCTGATCCTCACGCTGGCCCCGACGGTCTACACCGCGCTGGAGCGCGCGGAGATGCTCAAGGTCGCCGCGATCGTGCTGCTCATCGTGATCGGCGCGCTGTTCGTGATCGGGGCCGAGACCTGGCAGGCGCTCCCGACCGTCGTCACCGAAGCCGGATTCCCCGCCGCTGAGCTCGGATTCGCCGTGCTGATGGGCGCACTGGCGTTCGCCGGAGCCGGTGGCGGTCAGAACTTGGTGCAGAGCAACTGGATTCGCGACAAGGGATTCGGGATGGGGCATTACGTCCCGAAGATCGTGTCGCCGCTGACGGGTCAGACCGAGGCGCGCGGGCAGGCCGGGTTCATCTTCCCCGCCACCGACGAGAACCTGGACCGCTGGAAGGCGTGGTGGCGGTTCGCCAACAAGGAGCAGCTGATGACCTTCGTGGCCATCACGTTCCTGTCCATCATGTTCATGTCCCTGCTCGCCTACGGCACCGTGTTCGGCCACCCGGGCCTGGAGAACGACGTGTCGTTCCTGCGCGTCGAGGGTGAGAAGATGTCGGCCGTCGCGGGCGGCTGGTTCGGCTACTTCTTCTGGGTCGTGGGCGCTTTCTCGCTGTTCGCAGCAGCTCTGGGCATCGTCGACTACACCAGCCGACTCGCCGCCGACGTCCTCAAGACCAGCTACTTCCCGAACGCCTCGGAGAGCAAGATCTACGCGGCCCTGGTGTGGGGGCTGGTGATCATCGGAACCGTGGTGATCGTCGCGGGCATGGGCCAACCGCTGCTGCTGGCCACGATCTCGGCCTGCACCGGAGGCGTCATGATGTTCATCTACTCCGGGCTGCTGATCGCCATCAACCGCAAGATGCTGCCCGCCCCGATCCGCGTGTCCGGCGTGCGCCTGGCCGCGCTGATCTGGTCGATCATCCTGTTCGGCGTGCTGGCGGTGCTGACCGTGCACCAGCAGCTCGGCGAACTCCTGGGAGGCTGAACCCGAGGGGTGGGAGCCGCAGCGCTCCCACCCCTCGCGCGATCACATCTTGGCGGCGTTCGCCTTGATGGCCTCGCGGATCCGGAAGTAGGTGCCGCAGCGGCAGATGTTGCGGATCGAGTCCAGGTCGGCCTCGGTGATCTGGCGGCCTCCGGCCGCGGCGCGGCGGACGAGCGCCACCGCCGCCATGATCTGACCCGGCTGGCAGTAGCCGCACTGCGCGACGTCCTGCTCCAGCCACGCCTCCTGCATCGGGTGCAGCTCGGCGTCGGCCGTGGCGGGCAGGCCCTCGATCGTGGTGATCTCGTCCTTGGCCGAGATCTCGCCGATCGGGACCGAGCACGGGTTGAACGCCTTGCCGTTGATGTGGCTCGTGCAGGCCTTGCAGACGTTGATGCCGCAGCCGTACTTCGGTCCGGTCACGCCCAGCAGGTCGCGCAACACCCACAGCACCCGCACGTCGTCGGCGACGTCGACGGTGACCTCTTCGCCGTTGAGTTGAAAAGTGTGCTCAGGCACGAGAATTCCTCCAGGTCCTCACTGCGCGTGGCGCAGGCCGTCGGTGGGCGACTGCGGGATCGGCGGCACGTTCGGCTTCGGTTCGAACGAGAGCTCGCCGTGGTTGATCGGGAAGCTCGTCGGCACCGACCCGGTCGCGCGCGCGTAGGCGCAGGCCACCGCGGCCTGTGCCGAGGCGACTCCGAGCTCGCCGGCGCCGCCGGGATTGCCGGTCGTCGGCGGCATGATGATGATCTCCAGCTCCGGCGGGGAGTTCCACTGCCGGGTGTAGAAGTAGTTGTCCCAGCTGGCTTCCAGGAAGTACCCGTCGGTCAGGTGCAGGCTGGAGGTCAGGGTGTTGGCGATGCCGTCGTTGATACCGCCCATGATCTGGGCCTCCAGGCCGCGCGGGTTGACCGCGAGCCCGATGTCCACGGCGCAGACGGCCTTGGTGATCCGCGGTCCCGTGACGCCCTCGCGGATCGGCCGGTTCACCGTCTCCGGGGTGCAGTCGATCTCCACCAGCGTCGCGATCGCCGCCCGGTACTCGGTGTGCACGGCGATGCCCTGGGCGGTGTTCGCCGGCATCGACCGGCCCCAGTCGCCTGCCCGGGCCACCTCGTCGAGGACCGCGCGGAGCCGCTCCTCCTGCACGAAGCGTCGGCGGAACCCGTAGGGGTCCTCGCCGAACTTCGCGGCCAACTGGTCGACGATCAGCTCTCGCGCGGTGGCGACGTCGGGGGAGTAGATGTTGCGCATGCTGCCGGTGTTGAAGCCGCGATCAGCCTCGTTGAGCAGCTGCGTGGTCGCGCCGAATCCGTAGGGCATGGTCTGGGTGAAGTGGAAGATGGTCTGCGAGAACGTGGCGTCCGCGATCGGCAGCTTCGCGGCGCTGGCTGTGATGATCTCGCCGAAGCCGTGGCTGAAATCGGTGAAGACGCTGGTGTGCCGCTGCTCGTAGCTGAGCACCCCGTCCCCGGCGACGCCGACGCGCACGCGCGAGGTCGCCATCGGGTGCGTGCGCCCCTGCCGGGAGTCGTCGGCGCGGTGCCACATCAGCTTGACCGGCTTGCCGATCTTGCGGGAGATCTCGGCGGCTTCCATCGCGCCGTCGTTGAACAGCTTGCGGCCGAACGATCCGCCGCCCTCGGTGACGTGCACCTTCACCGCGTTGAGCGGGATGCCGTACTGCGCGGCGATGGTCTCCTTGGTGACGATCGGGTTCTTCTGCGCGGACCAGATCTCCGCGCGCCCGCTGCGCATGTCGGCGACCGCGCAGTTGGTCTCCAGCGCGCTGTTGCTGCGGAAATGGAAGGTGAAGTCGCCCTCGACGCTCGACTCGCCCTTCGGGACGACCAGCGGGATCTCGGCCGCCCGCAACTCCTTCAGCACCGACTCGTCCGACTTGCCCTCGGCCGTGCCGGGTTTCCAGTCGACGTCCAGCGCGCGCACCGCGTCGATGCACTGGCCGAAGGTCTCCGCCCGCACCGCGACGCCCGTCGAGATTGCCACGACATCGGTGACGCCCGGCATGCTCGCCACGTCGCCGAGGTTGCGCACCGAACCGACCTCGCCGTTGATCGTCGGCGGCCGGCACACCATGGTCGGCAGCGCGCCCGGGATCTTGAGGTCCATCGCGAACTTCTTCGCACCCGTCACCGCCGCGCGGGCGTCCACTCGGTTGTGCGGGGTGCCGATGACCGAGAAGTCGCGATTCTCCTTGAGCTGCACCGGAACTTCCTCGGTGCGCACGGCGGCGGCCTTCGTCGCGAGCTGGCCGATGCCGAGCGCGTTGCCCAGCAGGTCGGTGATCACGCCCTGCTTGAGGCGCAGCGTCGCGACGGCCTGCTCCAGCTCGATCGCCGCGGCCTGCAGCAGACGTCCGCGAGCGACCGCGGCGGCGACGCGGATCGGCGTGTAGGTGGACAGCGTGGTTCCGGAACCGCCGGTGATCTGGTTGAACACCAGCTCCGGGCGGGCGTCGGCGAGGGTGACGTGGACGCGCTCGACCGGCACGTCCATCTCCTCGGCGATGATCATCGCGGTGGACGTGGTGATGCCCTGCCCCACTTCGGCGCGCGGGAGCTCGAAGGACACGGTGCCGTCGGTGTTCACCGCGACCGTGATGAGGTTCGCGGTCGGTGCGGCCGAGTACTCCAGCAGGTCGCTGAGATCGACGATCTCGGCCAGCTGCGGCGACGGGGCCGACGGCAGCCCTTGCGCTTCCGCTGAGGGAGCGCGGAGGTTGAGGTCCGCGGCGGCGACCAGCGTCGGCGCGGCCAGCACGTAACCGAGGAACCCGCGACGCCCGACGGCAGCGGACTCGGTTCGCCGGGAGTCGGGCGGGGAGGGTCGGTCTGCGGTGGTCACTTAGGGGCCCCTTCCGCCGGAGCGAGGTGTGGAATCCGGCAGCCGCTGATGGCTCTGACCTGGAAAAAGAGGATCTCAGGTCGTTGGAACAGCGGAACTGTAACGTTCATCCACGAAGGGGTCAACGAATCGCGCCCGACACAAGATCACGATCGCGTCAAGCCCTCAAAGTGCGCAATCTCCCGTCCGTTTCGCGGTTCGGCGAGGCGCCGAGCCACGTTGCGCTCATCCCGCGACCCGCCTCGGCCGGGACTCCGCGTCCAGGCTCACCGGCGGTGGCCCTCATCGGGCTGGTGGTGGATGTGCTGGTCGCCCGATCCGCTGTGGTGGTTGCCGTAGGTCGGCGCGTGGAAGTGGGTGGTGGAGGTGTCGCCGACCGAGAGTCCGCCGGAGAGGTTCCCCAGCTGGATCACCGACCCGCCGACGTCGCCCGAGTTGTGGTTGTGGACGCCGCCGGAGGGCGGTGTGGGTCCGGGGTCGCGGTCGGGCTTGAGCGCGGGCACGAGCTCCACGAGCCTGTCGGCGAGCCGGTTCAGGTCGTCCCGGGCGTTGCGGACGTCGAAGTCCAGCGCGTTGAGGTAGGCGAGCGCTTCCAGCTCATCGGGCAGGTCGGACGGCTTGAGCTGGGGGAGCCCGCGTCCGCAGTGGACCGGGATCACCAGAGCTCCGGCGCGCATGGCGTTGAGGATCTCGTTCCTGGTGAAGTCGTCCTCCGCGGCCAACCGCAGGTTCCCCTCCGCGTCCCGCGCGTCGGCCCAGCCCGCGCCCATCAGGACCAGCAGGACCGAGGTCGTCGACGACGCCCGGTTCAGGACGGTTCGGTAGTCCTCGCCCGGTGCTCCCTTGGCATCGCGGAACACCAGCTCGTCGCCGAACCGATCCGACAGGAAGCTCTCGATGTGCGCGGCGGCGAACTCGCCGTCCCCGCTCCGGTAGTTGACGAAGATCTCGGGCACAGCTCGTCTCCTCTTCCTCTGAGGGGCGGGAACGTTCACGCGGACTGGTGGTGCAGGGAGGCGATCAGCGCGGGCTGCAGCGCTTGGACCGCTGGAACGCGGTGGTGGCGGGCCAGCATCTGGCTGAGCTTGCGCAGGTCGGTGAGCACGGTCGCCGAGGTGACGGCGTCCACGATCGGCAACGTCTCGGTCGTGATCGCGCAGGCGCGCTCGATCTCGCCGTCCGTGGCGTGGGCCAGCGCCTGGCGGATGCCGTAGCGGGCGCGGGAGCGCAGGGCCTGCTCCGGCAGCGCGCCGACCTCGCGGTCCAGGACTTCGGTGGCCGCTCCGGTGCGGCCCAGGTCGTGGAGGCACCACCCGGCGATCATCGCGACCGGGTCGCTGAGGTTGCTCGCCCCCAGCGTCGGGCCGGGTTCCGGCTGCGCGGCGCTGAGGTGCTCGCGTGCCACGTCCAAGGTGCGCATGCAGGTGTCGTAATCACCGGCCAGCGCGTGGCCCTGGGCCTCGTGCAGCGCGGCCCAGCCGCGGACGCGGTCGGTGATGGCCTTCTGCCTGGCCAGCTGAGCGACGTCGATGGCCTGGCGGGCGTCGTGGCGGTAGATCTCCACCAGCGCGCGACGCACCAGGGCGTAGGCGCTGAGCCGGTGGTCGCCACCGGCCTCGGCCAGTTCGACGGACTTGTCGGTCCACCACATCGCGGCCCGGTCGTCGCCGGCCTCCTGCGTCATCCAGCCCGCGAACTCCGCGTACCGCGCCGTGAGCGCCAAGATCTCCGGTGCGTGCCGGGGAGGGGCGTTGAACGCGAGTTCGCGCAGCGAATGGGTCTGGGCGATCAGGCCCGGCAGCACCAAGGACGGACTCGCGGTCTGCCCGAGCGTGCGGAGCTGGTCGAACATCACCTGGAACGGTTCCAGCGAACCGGTTCCCGCGACGGCTGCGCGCGTGCCGCCCATCCCGAAGGCCACCGCCGACGCGGCGCCCGCGGTCAGCACGCTCCGGCGGTCCATCGGCTGGAAAGAGCTGCCTCCACTCGAATCGAGTCGCAACACCCACACCTCATCACCGTTGGTCGTGATTTCGGACGGCGGAGGTGTTCTCGGCGACTGGTCGGGAACGAGCGCGGACAGCTTCCCACCGGCGTCGAGTTCGGCATCGCAGCGACGGGCGAAATCGGGACTCGGGCGTTTGCCGCCGGTCTCGATCTTGCTCAGGTAGCCCTTGCTGTAATGCAGAAGTCCGGCCATCCGGGAGAGCGACAGTCCAGCCTCGGTCCGCAGTCGTCGGAGCTCCGCCCCGAACAGTGTGGGCCGCTGGCTCAACTCGTCCTCCGGGTTGCCCGTTTCCCGATTCTCTCGGCGCTGGGAAACGGGTGTTCGGCCGGGCCTACCACGGCACATGGTGGTGGTAGCGGGTCCAGGCAGATCACTGGAACTCCGCCAGACCATAGGAGAAGTGATGATCACCGACGACCTCTCCCGCGAATTGACACCCGAACAGCGCAGCCCGTCAACCGAGGTTCTGCTCGGGCGCGCGGCGATGACGCTGGGATTCACCGCGGTCCAGCTGTGGGCGTTCTTCGAGCTCGCTCCTTGGGAGCTGACCGGAACCGCGCTGGTGGCGCTCGTCGTCGTCATGGCCGCCGCAATCCTCGTCGCCGTCGAATCCTGGGAGCAGATCTTCAGGAGCGCAGTCGAAATGCTGCGCTCGTCGACGGATCTTGACCGAGAAGCGAGCTGAGCGGTGGGCGATCGGCCCGGTTTCCCGTTTCCCGTCGGGGGCTGAACGGGAAACGGGCGCGAAGGGGCGGAGCGAGGCTGGGGGTCTCGCTCCGCCCCGCTATCTCTTCAACGGCCGGTCGGTGACCAGTTGCAGGAGCAGATCGGCCGCTTCGGCGTCGGTGATGAGGGTGTTGACGATCCCGGAGCGCAGCACCGCGTCTATGGCGCGGGCCTTCGGCGTGGTGTAGCCGACCGCGATCACCTCCGGGACGTCGCGGAGCTGCTCGTGCGGGATCGCCAGGACGTGGTGGGCCAGCCCGGTGGACAGGGCGTTGCCGTCGGCGTCGAAGAGCCGCGCGGCGATCTCGGCCGCGGCACCGCGCTGGCGGATCGACTCGCGCTCGGCGGGGCTCAGCGCGTCGTAGACGGTGGACTCGTTCTCCTGCCAGGCACCGATGCTCACCACGGCCTTGGTCAGGTGCTGGAACTGCTCGAAGGTCTCGGCGATGCCCGGCTGGTTGCGCAGGATCTCGGTGGTCCTGCGATCGGGCAGCACCAGCGGCCCGTAGATGGGGTAGGAGTCGCCGCCGCTGGCCGCCGCCACCCGGCCGACCGTCTCCACCGAGCGATCGCGCATGTCCATGCCCGCTTGCACTCCGCACAGCTGCACGATCGGGCACTTCGGCAGGCTCCGGATCGCCTCGGCCATCGCGTTGACCGATCGCGCCCAGGACAGGCCGATGACGTCGCCGGCCACGGTGATCTCGGTGAGCAGCTGCGCCGCCAGAACCCCCACGCGGCGGCGCAGTTCGGTGCGTTCGACCTTCGTCTGCGCTCTGTTGAGCACCAGGACGCGGCGCAGGCCGTAGGCCGTCCGGAGCCGTTCGGACTGCTCCACGTCGACCGGGAACGGTAACTCGAAGGAGATCTTGATCAGGCCGTTCTCCTGCGCTGATGACAGGATTCGGGCGACCTTGAAGCGGCTGATGCCGAACTCCTCGGCGATCTCCAGCTTCGAGCGTCCGGCCACGTAGAACCGGTGGGCGATGGACGCCGCGGTCATGGTGTCGATCAGCCCACTGCGCGGCCGAGGGGTGCTCATATGAGCACTATAACGGGAAAAGTTCGTCGAAGGTTGACGTGATTAGCACTAAAGCTCTTCAATGCGGGTCAAGTTCAGGGCAGAGTACAGCGCAGTTCGCTCATGTGAGCGCTCTGGAGGCGGAGGTTTGATGCGCGCCGCGATCATTGACGAACCCGGTTCGATCCGGGTTGGCGACGTACCGGATCCGGTACCGCGCGAGCGGCAATTGGTGGTGAAGGTCGGCGCCACCGGTATTTGCGGGACCGACGTCCACATCGCCGACGGGCACTTCCCGCCGACGCCCTACCCGATCGTGCCGGGCCACGAGTTCGCCGGTGAGGTCGTCGAGGTCGGCCCGGACGTGCCGGGTGACTGGAAGGTCGGCGAGCGGGTCGCGGTGGACCCCTCGCTGTTCTGCGGCTACTGCGGACCGTGCCGCAACGGGCACGGGAACCTCTGCGCGAACTGGGGCGCCACCGGCGACACCGTCGACGGGGCGTTCGCCGAGTACGTCGCGGTCCCGTCCGCCAACTGCTACCGGATGCCCGAGGGGCTGAGCTGGCAGCAGGGAGCCCTGGTCGAGCCCGTTTCCTGCGCGGTGCACGGCGTCCGCCAGATCGGCGTCGAATCCGGCGAGAAGTTCCTCGTGATCGGCGCGGGCACGATGGGTCTGCTGATGCAGCAGCTCCTGCAGCGCGCGGGCGCGCAGGTCACCGTCGCCGACCGCAACGTGTCGCGGCTGCCGCGCGCGCAGCGCTTGGGCGCCGTCGCCGTCACCGAGGACGCCACCGAGCTCGACGGCGACTTCGACGCCGCGGTGGACTGCACCGGCGCGGCACCGGCCATCGAGACGGCCTTCGACAAGGTGCGTCGAGGCGGCCGGCTGCTGGTCTTCGGCGTCGCCCCCGCGGAGGCGCGGATCTCGCTGTCCCCGTTCCGAATCTACAACGACGAGATCAAGATCGTCGGTTCCATGGCGGTGCTGCACAGCTTCGGCCCGGCGCTGGACCTGATGGCGATGGGCGCGATCGACAGCGGTGAGCTGCTCACCGACGCGCTTCCGCTGGAGGAGTTCGGCAAGGCGCTCGAGCTCATGCGCAGCGGCGCCGGTCTCAAGGTCCAGGTCCTGCCCGGAGGTGCGGATGCCTAAGCGTTTATGGCGCAGCCGAATACGGCTCGCGCTGCTGGCGATGGTCGGCGTTCTGCTGACCAGCTGCGCGGGAGCCGGTGCGATCGGCTCCGGCGGGCGAACCCTGGTGATCGCGATCGTGTCCAACCCGCAGATGGAGGACGCGGTCGCGCTCAAGGGTGAGTTCGAGAAGGAGAACCCCGGCATCAAGCTGAAGTTCGTGCAGCTGCCGGAGAACCAGGCGCGCGCGAAGATCACCGCCTCGACCGCCACCCAGGGCGGCGAGTTCGACGTGGCGATGATCAGCAACTACGAGACCCCGCAGTGGGCCGCCAACGGCTGGCTGGAGAACCTGCAGCCGTACATCGAGAAGACCCCGGGCTACGACGCTGACGACTTCATCCCGACCATCCGGGAGTCGCTGTCGCACCAGGGATCGATGTACGCGGTGCCCTTCTACGGCGAGTCGTCGTTCCTGACCTACCGCAAGGACCTCTTCGAGCAGGCCGGGCTGACCATGCCGGAACACCCGACGTGGCAGCAGATCGCCGACTTCGCCGCGAAGCTCGACGACCCCGCCAGCGGGCTCTCCGGCATCTGCCTGCGCGGCAAGCCCGGCTGGGGCGAGAGCCTGGCGCCGTTCTCCACGGTCGCCAACACCTTCGGCGCCCGGTACTTCGACGAGCAGTGGAACCCGCAGTTGACCTCGCCGGAGTTCAAGGCCGCGGCGAACTTCTACGTCAACCTGGTCCGCGAGCACGGTGAGGTCGGTGCCTCCAGCGCCGGCTTCTCCGAGTGCGGCACGCACTACGCGCAGGGCCAAGCCGCGATGTGGTACGACGCCACGGTCATGGCAGGCACCAACGAGGACCCGGCGGAGAGCAAGGTCGTCGGCAAGAACGGCTACGTGTCCGCGCCGGTCGAGCGCACGCCCGAGGCGGGCTGGCTCTACACCTGGTCGCTGGCGATGCCCAAGGTCGCCAAGGACAAGGACGCGGCCTGGCGGTTCATGAGCTGGATGACCTCCAAGCAGTTCGTCAAGGACGTCGGCAACACCTTCGGCTGGAACCGGGTTCCGCCGGGCGTGCGCAAGTCGACCTACGAGATCCCGGAGTACCAGCAGGCGGCGGCCGCCTACGCCAAGCCGACCCTGGACGGGATCGACAAGGCGCAGCAGTCCAACACGATGGTGAACCCCGTGCCGTACCCGGGGATCCAGTTCGTCGGCATTCCGGAGTTCCAGGACTTGGGGACCCGGGTCAGCCAGCAGTTGTCGGCGGCCATCGCCGGGCGGGTCACCGTCGACGAGGCCTTGGAGCAGTCCCAGGAATACGCCGAATCCGTCGGCGAGTCCTACCGGGAGACCCGATGAGCCAAACGGTGGTCGAAGAAGTCAAGGCACCCGCGGTGCCGAAGAAGAAGGAGCCCGAGGCGTCGGGCCGCTGGCTGCGCCGCGCGCCGCTGCTGCCCGCGCTGCTGTTCACGGTGCTGGTGACGCAGATCCCGTTCCTGATGACGGTGTTCTACTCGTTCCAGTCCTGGAACCTGGTGCGTCCGGGTTCGCGGCACTTCGTGGGGCTGCGCAACTACGTCGACGTCTTCGCCGACAGCCAGTTCCGCGGCGCGCTGCTCAACACCGTGGTGCTCACCGTGGTGTGCGTGCTGGTGTCGATGGTGCTGGGCCTGGGTCTGGCGATCCTGCTGGACCGGAAGTTCACCGGGCGCGGCGTGGTGCGCACCCTGCTGATCACGCCGTTCCTGATCCTGCCCGCGGCCGGTGCGCTGCTGTGGAAGACCACGATGTTCGACCCCACCTACGGGTTGCTGAACTTCGTGTTCGGCGGCGACACCGACTGGCTCGCCGAGTACCCGTTGGCGGCGGTGATGACCCAGGTCGTCTGGCAGTGGACGCCGTTCATGATGCTGCTGATCCTGGCGGGCCTGCAGGCGCAGTCAAAGGAGGTTCTGGAGGCCGCCGCGGTCGACGGTGCCGGGCGGTGGCGGACGTTCCTGTCGATCACGCTGCCGCAGCTGGCCCGGTACCTGCAGCTCGCGGGGTTGCTGGGGGCGATCTACATCGTCAACAGCTTCGACGCGATCTTCCTGATGACGCAGGGTGGTCCGGGTACCGCGAGCACCAACCTGCCGTACTACATCTACCAGCGCGCGTTCGAGGGATTCGACATCGGTCAGTCCTCGGCGATGGGTGTCGTCGTGGTCATCCTGACGCTGATCGTGGCGAACTTCGCGCTGCGCTTGATGTTCCGGACCTTCGGCCTGAGCGAGGTGCGCTGATGACCACCGCGAACCCGATCGGCCGGTGGGCGCTGACCGCGTTCACCTGGGTCGTGTCGATCCTGTTCGTCTTCCCGCTGCTGTGGATGGTGCTGACCTCCTTCAAGGAGGAGGCCGACGCCTACACCGACCCGCCACGGCTGCTGTTCACACCGACGCTGACCCAGTTCGCCGGGATCCTCGAACGCGGATTCCTCCCGTACTTGGGCAATTCGGCCTTCGTGACGGTCGTGTCGACGCTGCTGGTGCTGCTGCTCGCGGTGCCCGCGGCCTACGCGCTGTCCATCGCCGCGGTGCCCGGAACGCAAGGCGTGCTCGGATTCTTCCTGTCGACGAAGATGCTCCCGATCGTGGCGGCGATCATCCCGCTGTACGTCATCTCGCAGAACATCGGTCTGCTGGACAACGTCTGGTCGCTGGTCATCCTCTACACGGCGATGAACCTGCCGCTGGCGGTGTGGATGATGCGGTCGTTCTTCCTGGAAGTTCCCCGGGAGATGGTCGAGGCGGCCCGGGTCGACGGCGCGCCGCTGCCGGTGCTGCTGTTCCGGGTCATCCTGCCGGTCGTCGCACCCGGCATCGCCGCCACGGCGCTGATCTGCGTGATCTTCTCCTGGACGGAGTTCTTCTACGCGGTCAACCTCACCGCCGCGCAAGCGGGCACGGTGCCGGTCTTCCTGGTCGGCTTCATCACCAGCGAAGGCCTGTACTGGGCGCAGTTGTCGGCGGCGGCGCTGATGGCCTCGCTGCCGGTGATGATCATCGGCTGGGTAGCGCAGAACCACCTGGTGCGCGGTCTGTCGATGGGCGCGGTGAAGTAAGGGGTCGTTGCAGGGGCCGCCGGGAACGCCTTCGCGGCGTTTTCCGGCGGCTCGCGGGAAATCTTACGAGACCTAGCTCACATGAACGAATCAGGTTCGGTGAATTAAGGACGTTGGTCCTAGCGATCGCGGTCGATCCTTCGGCATTCTGTGTGTAGCCACCCGGTTACGGGCAGGTGCATTCGGAGGTATCACGCTTGTTGGCTAGGGAGACGACGATGGAACAGACCAGGATCGGCACGACCGCATCGAACCCAGTGCAACCGCAAGCCGATGCCGCCCGAGCGTCTGCTCCTCACGAGGTTCCAGCTCCTCGCTCCACCGACGAGCTCAGCGGCCGACCCCGGTTGATGATCAACCGCGGGAACGCCGCCGGAAGCGGGTTCGTGCTCCAGTCGGAGCGCACCACCATAGGTCGGGACGCGATATCCGACATAGTCGTCGACGACATCACGGTGTCCAAGCAGCACGCCGAGATCCGGCGGCGCGGCAACGGCTTCGTGCTCGTCGACGGCGGCTCGCTCAACGGCACCTACCTCAACCGCCTGCCCGTCGACATCGCGGAGCTCAATGAGGGCGACGAGATCTGGGTGGGCAAGGCCCGTTTCACCTACCGCACCGGGTTGTGACTCAACCGGCGATCGCGACGGCGCAGTCCGCGTAGTGCACCAGCGCGTGGCTGGTGGACCCCAAGGTCGTAGAACGCACGATGTGGCGCCCCCGCGCGCCGATCACCAGGAGGTCGGCCTTCTCCGCGGCCTGGAGCAGCGCTTCGGTCGGGAGTTCGAGGCTGACCTCCTGGTGCAGCTCCACGTCCGGGTCCGAGCGCTCCACGCCCGCCAGGCATTCGGCGAGCAGCCGCTGGTTGGCCTCCACGACATCGGACTCGTGGCGCCAGCCCCGGTCCGGGGGCAGCGCGTCCGGTGCCCGCGTGGCATCGGCCAGCAGCGCGGTGAGCGTCGCCGAGTGCCTGCGGGCCACGTCGTGGGCGAAAGCGATGGTCTCGGCGCAGGACGGTGAGCCGTCGACACCGACCACCACTCGCCGGAGCGGCTGGTCGGCTTCCGGGCCTCGCACGACCACGACCGGGATGTGCGAGGTCCGGACCAGTTCGCCCGCGGTGGACCCGAGCAGCACCCGGCGGGTGTGGCTCAGCGGCGGCGGGCCCAGCACCAGCAGTCCCATCCGGTCGGTCTCCTCGCGCAGCACCGACGCCGGGTGCCCCATCTGCACCTTGGTGCGCACCAGCAGGTCCGGGAACATCCGCCGGCACTCGGTGGCCATCGCCGCCAGCTCCTGCTGCGCGCACCCGTGCCGCATCGCTGGCTGCTCGCCGGTGGTGTGGGTGCGCGTGAGGTCTTCCAGCGGGATCGGAACCGCCCGCACCAGCAGCAGCGCCCGGTCGCGGGAGAGCGCCTCGCGGGCGGCCCAGCGCATCGCGAGCCGCCCGGCGTCGGAGTCGTCCGCTCCGACGGCCACCGCTCGGAGCTCCCGGGTACCCATCGCCGTCCAGCTCACCACGAGAGGCCGCGGAAGGCAGGGTCAGTCCGACGAGGCCGACGTCAGGTCCGCGGGGCGCAGCGCGATGGTGGCGGTGAGGCCGATGAGGCCGGTGAGCACCAGGTAGCCGCACGCCAGCCACGGCGAGCCGCCACCAGCGGCGATGAGCGCGGTGATGATCAGCGGGGTCAGGCCCGAGGCGTAGATCCCGGAGAACTGGTAGACGAACGACATCCCGGTGTAGCGGGAGCGCACCGGCGCCAGCTGCGCGTAGAGCGTGCCCTGGGGCGCGTAGAGCAGCGCGTGCACCACGCCCAGCACCAGGACGATGATCAGCCCGGACAGCAGGAGGTCCCGGGTCTGGAACGCCAGGAACGCGGGGTAGACCGACGCGGCGAACAGGCCCGCGCCCAGGGCGTAGGCGCGACGCGGCGTGATGCGGTCGCTGAGCCGGCCGAAGACCGGCAGCAGCACCGCCAGCACCCCGGAGGCCAGCATCACCGAGATCAGCACGCCGTTGCGGGGCAGGTGCAGCGTCGCGGTGGCGTAGGACAGGAAGAACACCGCCCAGGTGTTGAACGCCGCTCCCTCCGCCCACCGGGAAAGCAGGCCCAGCAGCGTGTTCCGGCGGGTGGTCCGGTCGCGGAACAGCTCGACCAGCGGGGCCTTCGCGGCACCCTGGGTCTCCCGCATCTTCTCGAACGCCGGGGTTTCGGCCACGCGGAGCCGGATCACCAATCCGATGAGGACCAGCAGGATGCTCACGCCGAACGCGATCCGCCAGCCGTAGCCCAGGAACTGCTCGTCGTCGAGGACGTTGCCCAGGAACGCGAGCAGCCCGGTCCCCAGGCCGAGCCCGAGCGCGAGACCCACCTGCGGCCACGCGCCGTACCAGGAGCGCTTGCCGGGCGGCGCGTACTCGACCGCCATCAGCACCGCTCCGGCCCACTCGCCGCCGATCGCCAGGCCCTGGACCACGCGCAGCAGCACCAGCAGCAGCGGAGCGAGCAGACCCACCTGCTCGTAGGTCGGCAGGGCGCCCATCGCGGCCGTCGACACGCCCATCAGCAGCATCGTGCTGACCAGCGTGCGCTTGCGGCCGATCCGGTCGCCGATGTGTCCGAACAGGACACCGCCCAGCGGGCGGGCGACGAACCCGACGAAGAACGTCACGAACGCCAGCATCGTCGACACGGTGGGGTTGTCGGTGGGGAAGAACAGCTTGTCGAACACCAGGCTGGCGGCGGTGCTGTAGAGGAAGAAGTCGTACCACTCGACGGTGGTGCCCATCAGGCTCGACACGATCACGGTGCGCACGTCCTTGCGGGACACGGCGCGCACGTCGGGAGCAGGCTGCTGCAGGCCCGCGGTCATCACTGCCTCCGGTGTGAGGTGCAGGGAAGGTGGAGGGGGATCACCTGGTCCTGAGACCCGTCGACGAACGAGAACGGCGACGATCGAGGACCGGGCTCCGAGATGCGGCACCCGATTCTTCGCGACTGGGAACCCGGGGTTTCGGCACGGGTCCCGGCGGGCGGGCGCCGGTGTTCAGGAGGCGTGACAGGCAGCGGAGGCCACGCGGAGCAGGTCGACGTGGTGGCGCGAGGTCAGCAGTGCGGGAGCGGGCACGCGGCCGAGCTTCGCCGTCCGGTGCCCGCGCGGTCAAGCCGAGCCGCGAACGTCCACGAGCTGAGACGCCGAGTCCGTTCGTTGACATCGTCCGGCGGCCTGACCAACGATGACGTTCGTGGAACCTCTGACCCGCCGCCGCCACGTGGACTTCCAGCGCGTGGTCACGCAGGCGTGTCGCAGCTGACTTCTTCCTCGTTCACACCCGATTGACACGTCCACACCGGACTGTTGGAGAAGCAGATGTCCTTGACGTTCCACTGGTTCCTGCCCACCTACGGCGACAGCCGCTACCTCGTCGGTGGCGGTCACGGCACGCCCACGCACACCGCGGGTGGTGCCCGGCCCGCGACGCTGGGCTACCTGGGGCAGATCGCGCGCAGCGCCGAGCAGCTCGGCTTCGAAGGCGCGCTGACGCCGACCGGCGCGTGGTGCGAGGACGCCTGGCTGTCCACCGCGATGCTCGCCGAGGTCACCGAGCGGCTGAAGTTCCTGGTGGCGTTCCGGCCGGGTCTGCTCTCGCCGACGCTCGGTGCGCAAATGGCCGCCACCTTCCAGCGGCACTCCGGTCAGCGGCTGCTGCTCAACGTCGTCACCGGTGGCGAGAGCCACGAGCAGCGCGCCTACGGCGACTTCCTGGACAAGGAGGCCCGCTACGCCCGCTGCGACGAGTTCTTGGAGGTCGTGCGCGGTCTGTGGCGCGGCGACCGGGTCGACTTCCACGGCGAGCACGTCCGCGTCGAGGGAGCTGAGCTGACCCGGCGGCCCGACCCGACGCCCGCGGTCTACTTCGGTGGCTCGTCGCCCGCCGCGGGCGATGTCGCCGCCAAGCACGCCGACGTGTACCTGACCTGGGGCGAACCGCCCGCCAAGGTCTCCGAGAAGATCGAGTGGATCCGCAAGCTGGCCGCTGCGCAGGGCCGGACGCCGCGCTTCGGCATCCGGCTGCACGTGATCAGCCGCGACACCAGCGCACAGGCGTGGGCCGAGGCGCAGCGCCTGCTCGACGCCCTGGACCCGTCGGTCATTGAGCAGGTCCAGCAGGGATTGGGCCGCAGCGAATCCGAAGGCCAGAAGCGGATGCTGGAGCTGCACAAGGGGTCGACCTCGGAGCTGGAGATCTACCCGAACCTGTGGGCCGGAGTCGGTTTGGTGCGCGGCGGTGCCGGCACCGCCCTGGTCGGCAGCCACGTCGAGGTCGCCGAGCGCATCGAGGAGTACCACGCGCTGGGCATCGACGAGTTCGTCCTCTCCGGGCACCCGCACCTGGAGGAGGCCTACTGGTTCGGCGAGGGCGTTCTGCCGATCCTGGAGCGCAAGGGCCTCTGGCGGCACCCCGCCCGCGCCGAGGCCGAACCGGCCGCGGCCGGCATCCCCTTCGCCGGAGCCCCTGCCGCGACGTCCTGATTGGTGCTGATCGGCGCAGCGGGCAGTTTTGGTCCGAACCGCCCATGATCGAAGTCCGTTTTGCCCGGTCAATTCGGACCAAAACTGCCCAGGGGCGGGATCAGCGGCGGAGCGATTTGATGATCAGCTGGCCGATGACCACGTAGACCAGTGCGGCCAGGCCGTAGTTCAGGACGACGCCGAGCACCGCGTCGTCCGGCGTGAACACGTCGCCGAGGCCCAGCACGAGGGTTTTGGCGAGCACGTAGACGACGGAGACGAACTCGTTTCCCTGGTTGGCGTCGAAGACGACGAACAGCACGTGGAGAACGAAGATCGTGAGCACCACGCTGACCACGACGCGGACGACGTTCGCGATCCGAGCCGAGGTGTCCTCGCGACGACGGCGTTCTTCGTAGTAGTCGTCGTGCGGAGGCCGGTCGTGGCCGGGCGGCGGGTACGGAGAGCCCTGATGGGGCGGGTACGGGCCGTGTCCGTGGGGCGACGGGTAATTCATGGGGCCGGATTATGAAGAGCGGGAAGCGAACGGAACAACCCCGTTCGACGTGAATCCCAGGCGATATCACGAACAATTCCTTCCACTTAAAGCGAATCGTCGTCAGAACCGGCGTGGACCTGGGATTTCCAGAAGTTGGTCCGATTCAACAATCGAACGGGGAGCGGAGAACGTTGTCCCGCCGTGATTTCGGAGTTCTCCATTCGTTGCCGAGAACTGTGGGATAGCTCCTATTCGCGCGGTGGGGATTGCTGTCATGCTCGCCCGCCGCAGCAGGTCGGGGATGCGAAAAACCGTGCCGGACAACCTACTTCTTCGGATGGCAGATGAACTACGCTCAGCAACAGATGGTGCACGCGCGGCCACCGCATCACCGGCCGAGGAGGCGTCCCCGCGTGGGCAGGAAGATCCTGATCGTGCTGCTGGTGCTCGTGCTGGCGCTGGCCGGTTTCCTGCTCTACGTGGACTACTCGCTCAAGCGCGAGCCCGCGATCCCCGCCTCGGGTGAGCGCCCCGCCGACGGTTCTGGAACCAACTGGCTGCTCGTCGGTTCCGACAGCCGCGAAGGACTGGACGCCGATCGCCAGGCCGAACTCGGCACAGGTGATACCGCCGGTCGTCGCACGGACACAGTTATGCTCGTGCACATCCCGCAGGCAGGCGGCAAACCCACGATGGTCAGCCTGCCGCGCGACTCCTACGTCACGATTCCCGGACGTGGCAAGGACAAGCTCAACTCGGCCTTCGCCTACGGCGGTCCGCAGCTGCTGGCCCAGACCGTCGAGGCGTCGACCGGGGTGCACGTGGACCACTACGCCGAGATCGGGCTCGGCGGATTCGCCGACATGACCGACGCGATCGGTGGCGTCGACGTCTGCGTCAAGGAACCCATGCAGGACCCGAAGGCCAACCTCGACGTGCAAGCCGGGTGCCAGGAGCTCACCGGTCCGCAGGCGCTGGGCTACGTGCGCACCCGCGCTTCGGCGCGCGGCGACCTGGACCGCGTCGAGCGGCAGCGCGAATTCCTCGCCGCGCTCACCGAGAAGGCCTCCTCCCCGGAGGTCTTCCTCAACCCGCTGCGGCTGTTCCCGCTGATCCTCAACACCTCCGGTGCGTTCCTGGTCGACTCGGGCGACCACGTCTGGCACCTCGGGAGCCTGGCGTTCGCCATGAACGGGATCGCCTCCGGTGAGGGCGTGACGACCACGGTCCCGATGTCCGGCTTCGGCGAGACGAGCGACGGCGCGTCGGTCGTGAAGTGGGACAAGGAGAAGGCGGGCACGCTCTTCGGCGCGCTCGCCCAGGACAACCCGGTGCCGGAGGACGTCATCGTCACGGGGATGTGAATCCGGGAAACCGGCGCCTGAACGGAGGAATCCTTTCCCGGTCAGGCGCCGGTGCACCGTCGCTCAGGCGTCGGCGGCGCAGCGGAAACCGAGGTTCCCGCTCGCGCTGTCCGGGGTGTTCGACGTCCTCGCCGCGACCCGGTAGCGGTTGCAGTAGGAGTCGTGGCACAGGTACGAACCACCGCGCATCGCGCGGTTCTCGGCAGTCTCGGCGAAGCGGTCCGCGCACCACTCCCAGACGTTGCCCGACACGTTGTGCAGTCCGAAACCGTTGGGCGCGAACGCATCCACCGGCGCCGTGCCGACGTGCCCGTCCTCGGCGGTGTTGCGCACCGGGAACCGGCCCTGCCAGATGTTGCAGCGGTGCTCGCCGTCGGGGGTCAGCTCGTCGCCCCACGGGTAGCGGGCCTGGTCGAGACCGCCGCGAGCCGCGTACTCCCACTCGGCCTCGGTGGGCAGCCGCTTTCCCGCCCACTTGCAGTAGGCCGCGGCGTCGTGCCAGGAGACCTGCACGACGGGGTGGTCCCACCGGCCCTCCAGATCGCTGCCGGGGCCTTCGGGGCAGCGCCACCAGGCGCCGCTCACCCCGCACCACCACGGCGTCTGCTCCGGGCGCGGGGACTCCTTGCGCAGGTGCCCCGGTAGGAACTTCGCGAACACGTACGACCAGCCGAACCGCTCGGACTCGGTCACGTAGCCGGTGTCCGCGACGAACTCGGCGAAGCGCGCGTTGGACACGGCGTGCGGATCGATGGCGAAGCCACCGACCCGGACCTCGCGGATCGGCCCCTCGCCGTCGTCGGGGAACCCGTCGGGATCCTCGGTTCCCATCCGGAACGCGCCACCCGGCAGCACGACCATGCCGTCCAGGTCACCGCTGCCCCGGGTGACCACCTGCTGCTGCGAACCGGTCGTCGGACCGGAACGCGACGGAGGGCAACAGCTCGCCACTCGCCACACCTCCCGCACTCGAAACGCTCGCGGCGACGGTACCCGCGCGGGAGCTGGTCGTAGCGTTGCGCACGGACATCCGTGTGACGGCGGTTACTCGTGGGAACCAGCGGTGAGTCCGATCCGACATCTCCACCGACGCACCCGCTCGCGGACGGAGATGAGATGAGCACCGAGGCGCCCGCCGCTGCCGAGAAGAGCAGCGGCCCCGCCGGGACGTGGGCTGCGCTGCGGCCGCTGGTACTGCGGTTGCACTTCTACGCCGGACTCCTCATCGCTCCGTTCGTGGTGGTGGCCGCCGCGACCGGGCTGCTCTACGTCTTCACGCCGCAGGTGGAGCAGCTGGTCTACGACCGGGAGTTGCACGTGCCCGCCGGCCCGGTCACGACACCCGTCGACGACCAGCTCGCGGCCGCGCGCAGCGCGCACCCCGGCGCCTCGCTGATGGCGATCCGACCGGCGCCCACCCCGACCGACACGACCCAGGTCATCTTCACCGCGCCCGATCTGCCGGAGAGCTTCCGCCGCACGGTGTTCGTCGATCCGCACACCGCGGAGGTGCGCGGAATCCTGGACACCTACGGCGACGGCCAGGCGCTGCCGCTGCGCACGTGGGTGGACAACCTGCACCGCGGTCTGCACCTGGGTGACTTCGGCAGGCTCTACAGCGAACTGGCCGCGAGCTGGCTCTGGGTGATGGTCCTGGGCGGCCTGCTGCTGTGGTTCCGCCGTCGCCGCACCTCCCGCAAGCGGCTCGTCGTCCCCGAGACCGGCGCGGCCGGGCGCAAGCGCCTGCTGTCGTGGCACGGCGTCATCGGCACCTGGATCGCGCTGGGCCTGCTGTTCCTGTCGGCGACCGGCCTGACCTGGTCGGTGCACGCCGGAGCCAACGTCACCGAGCTCCGCGAGGCCCTGGCCTGGGAGACGCCGACCGTGTCCACCAGCGCGGTTCCGCCGGAGCACCAGGGACATCAGGGGCACCACGGCCACGGCGGGCACACCGCCCACACCGGAGGCACCGACGTCGGGCCGGAACGGGTGCTGCGCGCGGCCGAGGCGCAAGGCGTGACCGCGCCCGTTGAGCTGACGCCACCGGCCTCTGGCGGCGCCTACGTGGTGAAGCAGGTGCAGCGGGAGTGGCCGACGCAGCAGGACTCGGTCGCCGTCGACGCCGCCACCGGGCAGGTCACCGAGACATTGCGCTTCGCCGACTGGCCGGTGGCGGCGAAGCTGGCGCGCTGGGGCGTCGACGCGCACATGGGCCTGCTGTTCGGCCTGGTCAACCAGCTGGTGCTGGCAGCGCTGGTGGTGGCGCTGCTGACCACGATCGTCCTCGGATACCGCATGTGGTGGCGTCGCAGGCCCGCCGGTTCCTTCGGTGCTCCCGTCGCGCGCGGGAGCTGGCGGCAGGTACCGCTGGGCGTGCTGCTGCCCCTGGGGGCGGTGACGCTCGTGGTGGCGTTCTTCCTCCCGCTGCTGGGGATCTCGCTGCTGGCGTTCCTGGTCCTCGACGCCGCGCTCGGGCGGTGGCGGGCCGCCCGCGGCTGACCCCGGGGCCGGCGGTGCCGGGGGAGTGACGTTCGTCATCCGCTCCCTCGGCGCCGGCCTGCGCTCACGGGTGCTCCCTCACATCCGCGAAAAAATGGTTTGACCAGCGTGGATGATTGAAGGCGTTGCGGGCGTTGGACTCGGGTGTCCGCGGCTGCGCGGACCGTCGCGACGGACGCTCCTGTCGGAGCCGGGCGTTAGGCTGTGCGGGAGCTCTTGGGGGATGAGCATGTTCGTGATGGGGGCCGTTCGAAGCGGCACCCCGGCACCGGATCTTCCGACCCCGGCCGACGAGGCCGGGCTCGCAGTCGTCGAGGTCCCCACCGTCGAGTGGGTCGACCCGGCACGTGATCCGGGCTCCCATCGCCCGAGCGCGCAGAACGTGACGTCGAATCGCCGATCGGCACCCCGGTCGGCAGGAACAGCGGCCGCGACCAGGCCACACACGAGCGAGGTGCACGACAACCCATGACCGAGACGGCCGCTATCGCCGAGCCTGACCGGCAGGCCAGCCCACCGAAAGCCACCGTGCTGCTCGGCGTGCTGGTCGCCTCGGCGTTCGTGATGATCCTCAACGAGACGATCCTGAGCGTCGCGCTGCGCGACCTCACGGTCGACCTCCACGTCTCCACAACCACCGTGCAGTGGCTGACCAGCGGTTTCCTGCTGACGATGGCGGTGGTCATCCCGATCACCGGGTTCCTGCTGGAGCGCTTCACCCCGCGTCAGGTGTTCCTGACCGCGATGACCCTGTTTAGCCTCGGCACGCTGCTGAGCGGGCTGGCCCCCGGGTTCGGGATGCTGCTGGTGGGTCGCGTCGTGCAGGCGTCCGGCACCGCGGTGATGATCCCGCTGCTGATGACCTCGGCGATGCGGCTGGTCCCGGCGGAGAAGCGCGGCGCCACGATGGGCACGATCACGATCGTCATCGCGGTCGCCCCCGCCGTCGGGCCGACCATCGGCGGCGCGGTGCTGGCCTCGCTGGGCTGGCGCTGGATGTTCTGGATCGTGCTGCCGCTGGCGCTGATCGCGGTGGTCATCGGCGCGGTGTGGATGCGCCTGGACAGCGAGACCCGCGTGGTCCCGCTGGACCTGCTGTCGGTGCTGCTGTCGGCGGCCGGTTTCGGCGGCCTGCTCTACGGGCTGTCGGCGATCGGTGAATCCGGTGGCGGGCACACCGTTCCGCCGTGGGTGCCGCTGGTGGTCGGGGCCGTGTCGCTCGCGGCGTTCGTGGCCAGGCAGCTGCGGCTGCAGCGCGAGGACCGGGCGCTGCTGGACCTGCGTCCCTTCACCTATCGGCCGTTCGTGGTGGCGCTGGTGCTGGCCGCGCTGCTGTTCATGTGCCTGCTGGGCGCGGCGGCCATCCTGCTGCCGCTGTACCTGCAGACGGTGCTCAAGACCAGCACGTTCGTCAGCGGTCTCGCGGTCCTGCCGGGAGGTCTGCTGATGGGTCTGATGGGCCGTCCGGTCGGAAGGCTGTTCGACCGGATCGGACCGCGCCCGCTGGTCATCCCGGGTGCCGCTGCGATGGCGGTGGCGCTGTGGCTGTTCGCCACGCTCAGCCCGGAGTCTCCGCTGGGAGCGGTGATCGGCATCCACGTGCTGCTCTCGCTGGGGCTGAGCCTGATGATGACGCCGCTGATGACCGCTTCGCTGGGGTCGCTGCCCGATCACCTGTACTCGCACGGCAGCGCGATCCTCGGCACGTTGCAGCAGGTCGCGGGTGCGTTCGGCACGGCGGTGTTCGTCACCGTGTCGTCGCTGTCCTCGGCCAACCCGGCGGGCATCCCGGACGCGGCGGGCCTGCGCACGGCGTTCGTCGTCGCGGGCGTCATCGGCCTCGCGGCCTTCGGCACGGCCCTGTTCATCCGCAAGGTCGACGGAGCGAGCGCCACAGCAGTCCCGGCCCACTGACGGAGCCGAGCTCCGAAAGCCGCTGGCACAAATCGAAGACCGCACGGACGAGAGAGCCGGGGACGCGTGTTCACCAACGCGTCCCCGGTTCTCTTCGCACGTAGGTGCTCTTCCGGCCTCCCGCAGACCCTTCCTGCCCTCGATCGGGTTCTTCACGTCTCCGATCGGGTGCTTCGTCTCACCAATTCCCAGTTTTAGTTGTGGTGTTCGGGGAGGTTGGTCAGTCGGGTGATGGGTGGTTGGCCTCCG
>NZ_BAAGZP010000055.1:0-10625 GCF_054778355.1 Saccharopolyspora tripterygii
TCCCTTCTCATGCCCGCACCCACCCACCACCCAAGATCAAGTTCAGGAACAGGCTCTGAGAGGTACCGGTCAGGATCCGGAGTGCTCCCGGATCGACTTGATGATGGCGCCGAAGTCCTGGCCGCCGCCGCCCTCCTCGTTGAAGCGGCGGTAGAGCTCCGTGGCGAGGCGTCCGACGGACGCGTCGGTGCCGGACTGCTCCGCCGCGGACAGCGCCAGGTTGAGGTCCTTGAGCATCAAGGCCGCCGCGAACCCCGGCTCGTAGTCGCGGTTCGCGCGGCTGGTCTCCACCAGGTCGGGCACCGGGCAGTTGGTCGTCAGCGCCCAGCACTGACCGGTGGAGATCGACGCGACGTCGTAGAGCGCTTCGTGCGACAGGCCGAGGCGCTCGCCGAGCACGAACGCCTCGCTGACCGCGATCATCGAGGCCCCGAGGATCAGGTTGTTGCACATCTTGGTGACCTGGCCGTTGCCGGGACCACCGCAGTGGATCACCTTGCGCGCCATGGGTTCCAGGACGCCCTCGGCCCGGTGGAAGTCGGCTTCGGAACCGCCGACCATGAACGTCAGCGTGCCCGCCTCGGCGCCGGCCGTGCCACCGGAGACGGGTGCGTCGATGCTGCCGAACCCGGCTGCCTGGGCGCGCTCGTGGGCCGCCCTGGCGTCGGCCACGTCCACCGTGGAGGAGTCGATCAGCAGAGCGCCCTCGGCGGCGTGGGGCAGCACGTCGTCGTAGGCGTCCAGCAGGTGCTTGCCGCTGGGCAGCATGGTGATCACCGCGTCGGCTCCGCTGACCGCGTCGACGATCGAGCCCACGATGGTCACGCCGCTGTCGGCTGCGGCCGACAGCGCGGCCGGGACGAGGTCGTAGCCCTGCACGGTGTGCCCGGCCTTGACGAGGTTCGCCGACATCGGACCGCCCATGTGACCGAGCCCGATGAAACCGATGACAGCCATTGTCACAACCTTTCTGCTCGAACTTCCGCCAAGACCCGGCGATCCGCGCTCAGCCGAACAGGTTCGGCTCGTCGGACACCGGCTCGAAGAACTTCTGCACCCGGGATTCGTCCACTTCGGACAACGTGGTGGGCGACCACTGCGGGTTGCGGTCCTTGTCGACGAGCGTGGCCCGCACGCCCTCGACGAAGTCGCCGATCCGCACGCACGCCATGGCCAGCCGGTACTCCTGCGTCAGCGCCTGCTCCAGCGATCCGTACCCGCTGCGCAGGGCGCGCAGCGTGACCTTGAGAGCGGTCGGCGACTTGGACTCGACTGCGTTCGCCGCCTCCTTCGCGGCCTGCTCGGGCCGTTCCCGCAGCCGGGCGAGGATCGTCTCGACATCGGATCCCTCGTACGCGGCGTCGATCCACTCGCGGTGCTCGGCCAGCGACGGCTCGGGCACCGGCGCGGCGAAGCGGGCCAGCACCTCGTCCACGTCCCCGCTCGCCAGGTCTTCGACGATCTCGGGCAGCCGGACGCTGTCGACGTAGTGATCGGCCAGGTCGCAGTAGAGGGCGTCCGCACCGCCGACCGCACCGCCGGTCAGCGCGAGGTGCGTGCCGAGCTCACCGGGCGCGCGCGACATGAGGTAGGTGCCACCGACGTCGGGGATGAACCCGATGCCGGTCTCGGGCATCCCGACCTTGGAGCGCTCGGTGACCACCCGGTGCGAGCCGTGCGCGGTGATGCCGACACCACCGCCCATGCAGATGCCGTCCATGATCCCCACGACCGGCTTCGGGTAGTTGGCCAGCGCCGAGTTGAGGCGGTACTCCTCGGACCAGAACGCCGCGGGCAGCGACTCGTCGCCCGCCTTGGCCGCGTCGTGCAGCGCGCGCACGTCGCCTCCGGCGCACAACCCGCGGTCGCCCGCTCCGTCGATCATGATCGCGCGGATGTGCTCGGCGTGCCGCCACCGCTCGATCGCCTCGGTCATCTCCCGGACCATGCCGAGGGTCAGCGAGTTGAGCGCCTTCGGGCGGTTGAGCGTGATCCGCCCGAGCGCGCCGTGCTCGCCGACCAGGATCTCGGACTCAGTCATGGTGCGAACTCCATCGTTGTGCAGGGTGCTGCCCCCGCGGCAGCGGTCAGGCCGCCAGCAGACCGCGGGAGATGATCAGCCGCATGATTTCGTTGGTGCCTTCGAGGATCTGATGCACCCGCAGGTCGCGGACGATCTTCTCCAGGCCGTATTCCGCAAGGTATCCGTATCCACCGTGGATCTGAAGTGCCTCGTTGGCGACCGTGAAACCCACGTCGGTGGCCAGTCGTTTGGCCATCGCGCACGATCGTGTCGCCGTCGGGTCCTGGGTGTCGAGCGCCCAGGCCGCCCGCCACAGCAGCAGCCGCGCGGCCTCCAGGTCCGTGGCCATGTCGGCGAGCTTGAACTGCAGGGCCTCGAACTCGCTGAGCTTGGAGCCGAACGCGCTGCGTTCCCGCACGTACTCCAGCGACTTGTCCAGCGCGGACTGCGCTCCGCCGAGCGAGCACGCCCCGACGCTGAGCCTGCCGCCGTCGAGTCCCGCCATCGCGATGCGGAACCCGATGCCCTCGTCGCCGAGGCGCTGGTCGGCGGAGACGCGGACGCCGTCGAAGATGACCTGGCGCGTGGGCTGGGCGTTCCAGCCCATCTTCTTCTCGTTGGCACCGAAGGACATGCCCTCGCCCCCGGCCTCCACGACGAAGGTCGAGATGCCCTTGTGGCCGGGTTCGCCGGTCCGGGCCATCACGACGTAGACGTCGGAGCTGCCGCCGCCGGAGATGAACTGCTTGACCCCGGTGATCACGTAGTCGTCGCCGTCGCGGACCGCGCGGGTCTGCAGGGCGGCGGCGTCCGAGCCCGCTCCGGGTTCGGTCAGGCAGTAGCTGGCCAGGCGTTCCATCGTGCACAGCTGCGGCAACCAGCGCGCCCGCTGGGCGTCGGTGCCGAAGCGGTCGATCATGCCCGCGCACATGTTGTGGATGGAGATGTAGGCGGCGATCGAGGGATCCCCGGTGGCCAGCGCCTCGAAGATCAGCACCGAGTCGAACCGGCTCAACCCGCTGCCACCGTGGGCTTCGTCGATGTAGACGCCCCCGATGCCCAGCTCACCGGCGGCGCGCAGCGCCTCGATCGGGAAGTGCTTCTCCTGGTCCCACTCCACGGCGTGCGGGGCGAGCTGCTCCTGGGCGAATTCCAGCGCGGTGTCCCGGATGGCGCGCTGGTCATCGGTGAGCTCGAACGGCGAACTCGCCACTGCTGCGACGGACACGTCGCCTCCTCCTCGCGCAGTCGGGCGGAACCCGGGATCACCGGGTCCCGCCCGCACGATCAGTGCATGGTCGGGATGGTGAAGCTGGCGCCTTCCTTGAGTCCGGAGGGCCAGCGGGACGTGACCGTCTTGGTCTTGGTGTAGAAGCGGATCGCGTCCGGGCCGTGCTGGTTGAGGTCGCCGAATCCGGACCGCTTCCAGCCGCCGAAGGTGTGGTACGCGATCGGCACCGGGATCGGCACGTTCACGCCGACCATGCCGGTGTTGACGCGGTTGACGAACTCGCGCGCGGCGTCGCCGTCGCGGGTGAAGATCGCCACCCCGTTGCCGTACTCGTGCTCGCTGGGGAGCCGCACCGCTTCCTCGTAGTCGGCCGCGCGCACGATCGACAGCACCGGGCCGAAGATCTCCTCCTGGTAGATCCGCATCTGCGGCGTGACGTGGTCGAACAGCGAGGCGCCGGTGAAGAAGCCGTCCTCGTGCCCGGGCTTGGAGTAGCCGCGCCCGTCGACCACCAGCTCCGCGCCCTCGTCGACCCCGACGCCGACCAGGTCCTGCACCCGCTGCCAGGCCTGCTTGGTCACCAGCGGGCCGAAGTCGGCGTCGGCCTCGAAGCTGGTGCCGATCTTGAGGTCCTGGATCTTCTCGACGAGCTTGTCCCGCAACGCGTTCGCGGTGGCCTCGCCGACGGGCACGGCGACCGAGATCGCCATGCACCGCTCCCCCGCCGAGCCGTAGCCGGCGCCGATGAGCGCGTCGCAGACCTGGTCGAGGTCGGCGTCGGGCATGACGATCAGGTGGTTCTTGGCGCCGCCGAAGCACTGCGCCCGCTTGCCGTGGTCAGCGGCCGTGGAGTAGATGTACTGGGCGATGTCGGAGGATCCGACGAAGCCGACCGCCTCGACGCGCGGTTCGGTCAGCAGCGCGTCCACGGCCGTCTTGTCTCCGTTGACCACGTTGAAGATCCCCGGCGGCAGCCCGGCTTCGATGAACAGCTCGGCCAGCCGCAGCGGAACCGAGGGATCGCGCTCGGACGGCTTGAGCACGAAGGCGTTGCCGCAGGCGATCGCCGGGGCCGCCTTCCAGAGCGGGATCATGGCCGGGAAGTTGAACGGCGTGATGCCCGCGACCACACCCAGCGGCTGGCGCAGCGAGTAGACGTCGATGCCGGTTCCGGCGCTGTCGCTGTACTCGCCCTTGAGCAGGTGCGGGACGCCGATCGCGAACTCGACGACCTCCAGACCGCGCTGGATGTCGCCCTTGGCGTCGGGGACGGTCTTGCCGTGCTCGGAGGCCAGCAGCCGCGCCAGGTCCTCCATCTCGTCGTTGACCAGCTGCACGAACTTCATGAGCACGCGCGCCCGCTTCTGCGGGTTCGTCGCGGCCCACGCCGGCTGCGCCGCGGCCGCGTTGTCGACGACCGCGGTGACCTCGTCGGCCGAGGCCAGCGGGACGCGGGACTGCACCTGGCCCGTGTTGGGATCGAACACGTCACCGAAGGCACCGGAGGTCCCCGGTACTCGCTTACCTCCGATGAAGTGCTCCAGCTCGCCTGTCATCTCGCACCGCACCTCCGCCGAACCGGCCACCGAAAAATACTAGGAAGCCAAACTGTTTGTAGACCAAATTTTTCCCACAGGGAACGCGCGCGCAACAGGGTGTGACCCGTCACAGTATCGATTCTGCGCACTTCACGCCGTTTTATCCACCTGCGGAGGAGAGGGGGTGGGCGCGAAGGACCTGCGGGCCCGGGCGCGCGAGCGCCGGTCAGGCCTCCCCGAAGAGATGAGTTCCGGGCTTCTCGCCGTCGTCGCCGACCCAGAACTCCACCCAGTGGGTCACGAACTCCGACTTCCGGAGCACTCCGTCACCGTTGAGGTCGAGCCGGGCGAACCCGAGGCCGGTCGGCGTTTCCCGCCCCGTCCACGCCTGGATCATGCGGGCGTACTCGGCCGCGGTCACCCGGCCGTCGCCGTCCTCGTCCACCGCCTCGAACATCGACTCCGCGGTCGCCGTCACCAGGTCGAGCATCGCGCCCAGGTTCTCGACCGCGGCCAGCATCTCCTCCTGCGTGATCCGCTGATCGCGGTTCTCGTCGGCGGTCGCGCTCAACGCGTCCCACCAGCGCATCATGATCTCGCGCAACCGATCCGACCCGTCCCCACCGCGGATGCGCGCCCATCGGTCGGTCAGCGCCTCGAAATCAGCGCGCTCCAAGAACCCGTCGTCGTTGACGTCCATCGCGGTGAACACGACGGAGGCCTTCTTCCGCTGCAAGTCGCTCGCCATCGAACCAACCTGGCAGGGGCGTCACGATGGCGGCAACAGCCCGGTCGGGCGTTCCACCGGGCGTGCGAGTGATCATTCCCGTCGCCGCTGATGACGCAGCGTGTCGACGACGGGTCAGGCCCGCGCGGCGGAGCGGAACGTGTCGATCTTGCCCGCGACGTACTCGCGCCACTGCTCGGGCAGGTCCGGCAGGCAGCCCGCGACGTGCTCGGCCAGTTCGGCCCGGTCCTCGCGGTTGTGCATGAGCAGCGCGAACAGCTCGTCGACCCGCACCCCGTGCTCGGGCCGGGACAGCACGCGCAGCTGATCGCCCGCGCTGACCTCACCCGCCCGCTCGACCGCGAGGTAGGCACCGGTGCGCCCGTGCTGGGTGAACTTCTTGACCAGGCCCGGCACGTCCCAGAAACCGGCGAAGACCCGGCACGGCTGGCGCGAACCGGTCACCCGGAACACGGCGCCACCGATCTCCCAACGCTCACCGACGAGCGCCGCGGAGCTGTCCACACCGGACAGCGTCAGGTTCTCGCCCGCGTTGCCGGGCACCAGATCCTTGCCCAGCTCGGCCGACCAGAAGGTCAGCTCCTCGCCGTCGAAGGCGTAGGCGGCCTGGTACCAGGCGCCGTGGTGGTCGGTGTCGCACACCGCATCGCCGTCGACCCCGGTCTCGGTGAACCGGACCGGCCCGTCGACCGGCCGCTTGTCGATCCCCGTCTTGCCGAGCCGACCGGCCCATTCCCCGGTCCGCAGGAGGGCCACGTTCACCGACGACACCACGCTCATGAGCGCCAAACTACGGGAGGAGCGGGGACGACCACAGCGATTTTCCGGCAGCGCACGTCACAGTCGCCCGGTGGTGGCCCGCAACGCCGCGCGAGCCTCCTCGCGCAGCAGCCCGACCAGGTCGGCTGCGGGCATGGGGCGGGCTTGGGCGTAGCTCTGACCTGCCCACATCGAGATCGCCTCGGCGTCACCGGCCTTGCCCGCCGCTCCGCGCACCGGCTTGGTGAGGTTGTTCACCTGCGGATACGCGGCCGGGGCGTCAGGGTTGTCGACCATGAAGCGGTTCACCAGACCGCGCGCGGGACGACCGCTGAAAGCGCGGGTGACGTCGGTCCAACGCTGGCCGTCGGCCATCTGGTCCCGCTGCACCGCCGCGGTTCCCGCCTCGTCGCAGACCAGGAACGCGGTGCCCAGCTGAGCTGCGACCGCTCCGGCGGTCAGCACGGCCGCGACGTCGGCACCGTGCACCAGGCCGCCCGCAGCGATGATCGGCAGGTCCACCGCCGCGCGCACCGAGCGGATCGCGGGCAGCAGACCGAGCATCGGGCCACCGCCCGGCTGCTCGGGGTCGTCGTGGAACACGCCGCGGTGCCCACCGGCCTCCATGCCCTGCACGCACACCGCGTCAGCGCCCACCCGCGCCGCCTGCCGCGCCTCGTCCGCGGTGGTCACGGTGATCACGACCTCCGAGCCCGCCGCGTGCAACGCGTCCACGGTGGACGCTTCGGGCAGCCCGAAGGTGAACGACACCACCGGGATCCGCGCCTCGACGAGCTGCTGCACCTTCGCCGGGTAGGAATCGTCGTCCCAGTCGGCCGAACCCGGCTCGACCCCGTGCCGCGCACCGGCCTCCGCGACTCGCGCGCGGTAGCCGTCGAGGTCGACGTCCCGCCGGTCGCTGGGCACGAAGAGGTTCACCCCGAACGGCTCGCCGGTCAGCGACCGGATCCGCGAGATCTGCTCCGCCAGCCGGTCCTCGGTGAGCATCGCGCCGGCGAGGAACCCCAGCGCCCCTGCCTCGCTCACCGCCGCGGCCAGTTCCGGAGTGCTGAGCCCGCCGGCCATCGGCGCCGCGACCAGCGGCACCCTCGACTCCACGATCATCCTTGAACGCTACCTCCGAACAACGCGCCCCAGCACCGGTGTTCGGAGTTCCCGAACCACCGTTCCGCCCGCGCCCGACCCGGTTTCACCGGATCAGGGCACAAAAGAAGTGAGCGGGAACCCGACGCCTTGGGTTCCCGCTCACTCGCACCATTGCGATTTTTCCGACACCCCGCCACAGGGCCGCTGGTGCGTTCAGGGGGTGGCCGGCGCAGCAGGCGCGCCGGCCACCATCAACCACACGATCAGTGGAACTGCGAGGTCTCGGTCGAACCGGCCAGCGCGGTGGTCGACGAGTCCGGGTTGATTGCAGTGCTGATCGTGTCGAAGTAACCGGTACCGGCCTCGCGCTGGTGGCGCGTGGCGGTGTAACCGCGGTCCTCCGAGCCGAACTCCTTCTCCTGCAGCTCGACGTAGGCGCTCATGCCGTCGGTGGCGTAACCCTTGGCCAGGTCGAACATGCTGTAGTTCAGCGCGTGGAAGCCCGCGAGGGTGATGAACTGGAACTTGAAGCCCATGTGGCCCAGCTCGCGCTGGAACTTGGCGATGGTCGCGTCGTCCAGGTTCTTCTTCCAGTTGAACGACGGCGAGCAGTTGTAGGCCAGCATCTGGTCCGGGTACTCGGACTTGACGGCCTCGGCGAACTTGCGGGCCATCTCCAGGTCCGGCGTGCCGGTCTCCATCCAGATCAGGTCGGAGTACGGCGCGTAGGCCTTGGCACGGGCGATGCAGGGCTCGATGCCGTTGTTGACCTTGTAGAAGCCCTCGGCGGTGCGCTCACCGGTGAGGAACGGCTTGTCGCGGTCGTCGATGTCGCTGGTCAGCAGCGTCGCGGCCTCGGCGTCGGTACGCGCGATGACCAGCGACGGCACACCGGAGACGTCGGCGGCCAGACGGGCCGCGTTCAGCGTCTTGACGTGCTGGCTGGTGGGGATGAGGACCTTGCCGCCCAGGTGGCCGCACTTCTTCTCGGAGGCCAGCTGGTCCTCCCAGTGCACGCCCGCGGCGCCGGCGGAGATCATGCCGCGCATCAGCTCGTAGGCGTTGAGCACACCGCCGAAGCCGGCCTCGGCGTCGGCGACGATCGGGGCGAGCCAGTGGGTGTCCTCGCCCTCGATGGCGCCACCCTCCGGGTCCAGCGCCTCGGCCCAGTTGATCTGGTCGGCGCGCTTGAGGGCGTTGTTGATCCGGCGCACGACCTGCGGGACCGAGTTGGCCGGGTACAGCGACTGGTCCGGGTAGGTCTCGCCCGCCAGGTTGGCGTCGGCGGCGACCTGCCAGCCGGACAGGTAGATGGCCTTGAGGCCGGCGCGGACCTGCTGGACCGCCTGGTTACCGGTCAGCGCGCCCAGCGAGTTGACGTAGTCGGTCTCGTGCAGCAGCTTCCACAGCCGCTCCGAGCCCTGTCGGGCCAGGGTGTGCTCTTCCTGCACCGAGCCGCGGAGGCGGACGACGTCCCCGGCCGAGTGCGTGCGCTCGACACCCTTCCAGCGCGGGCTGGTGTCCCACTCGCGCTGCAGCTCCTCAGCGGCCTTCTTCGCCTGCTCGCGGATGCTCATGATTTTTTCCCCTTCCGGGATCGCTGGCGACCTGCTGCAATCAATATTGCAACCTGCCAAGCGAAACTGGGCCAGATTTCCTAGGTAATTTTCAGGATTTTTCTGCTAGCATCAACGCCATGACGGAGTTCGCCAGCGAAGAAGACCGTAGTTTTTCTACGGAACACGACCTTCTGGTCTTTGGTCAGCGGCTCAGGCACTTGCGCCGAGCCGCCGGATTGACTCTTGTTGAGCTCGGCGACCGCGTGGGGAGAGCGCCGTCACAGCTCTCGCTGCTGGAGAACGGCCACCGCGAACCGAAGCTGTCGCTGCTGCGATCGCTGGCCGACGCGCTGGGCACCTCCGTCGACGAACTGCTGTCCAAGAAGGCCCCGAACCGGCGCGCCGAGCTCGAGATCGCGGTGGAGAAGGCCCAGCTCGACCCGATCTACCAGCGGCTGTCCCTGCCTCCGCTGAAGGTCGGCAAGCGGCTGCCCACCGAGGCCCTCGAACACGTGCTGGCGCTCTACGAGGAGCTCCGGCGCAGGGAGACCCAGAAGGTCGCCACTCCGGAGGAGGCGCGCAAGGCCAACGCGGAGCTGCGCGGCATGATGCGCCGCCACAACAACTTCTTCCCCGAGATCGAGAAGGCCGCCAGCGACCTGCTCAAGCGAGTCGGTTACCACGGTGGTCCGCTGTCGGAGGGGATGATCCAGTCCATCGCCACGCACATGGGCTTCGGGCTGAAGTTCGTCACCGACCTGCCGCGCTCGGTGCGGTCGGTGACCGACATGAAGAACCGCCGGATCTTCCTGCGGCGCGAATCCCTGGGCATGCACAGCCCGCGCACGATCCTGCTGCAGACCCTGGGGCACCTCACGCTGGGCCACAACCAGCCGCGCGACTTCGCCGACTTCCTGCGGCAGCGGGTCGAGGCCAACTACTTCGCCGCCGCCGTGCTGGTGCCGGAGCAGACCGCGGTCCCCTTCCTGCAGGAGGCCAAGTCGGAGCGCGACCTGGCGGTCGAGGACCTGCGCGACGTGTTCTCGGTGTCCTACGAGATGGCCGCGCACCGGTTCACCAACCTCGCCACCCAGTACCTGGACCTGGTCTGCCACTTCGTCCGCAACGACGAGACGGGCATCATCCACAAGGCCTACGAGAACGACGGGCTGGCGTTCCCCACCGACCCGACGGGCGCGATCGAGGGCCAGCGGATGTGCCGGTACTGGGCCGGGCGCCAGGTCTTCGCTTCGCCGGACCGCTACTCGACCTACTACCAGTACACCGACAAGCCCGGTGCCACGCACTGGTGCGTCGGGCACGTCGACCCGAGCCGCGGCCGGGACTTCGCGATCACCCTCGGCGTCCCCTACACCGAGTCGCGCTGGTTCCGCGGCCGCGACACCAACAACCACTCCAAGTCCGGCTGCCCGAACGGCGAGTGCTGCCAGCGGCCGCCGGCCGAGCTCGCCAGCCGCTGGGAGGGCATGGTCTGGCCGTCGGCCCGAGCGCACTCGCACGTGCTGGCCGCGTTGCCCGCCGACACCTTCCCCGGCGTCGACGAGGCCGACGTCTACGCCTTCGTGGAGGCCCACCAGGGCTAAGTGTGGTGTTCGGGGAGGTTGGTCAGTCGGGTGATGGGTGGTTGGCCTCCGATGGC
>NZ_BAAGZP010000056.1:0-965 GCF_054778355.1 Saccharopolyspora tripterygii
TGTGAGTCGGTCGTCGCGTGAGTCGAGCCGCTCGGTCCCGACCTCCACTTACCCGACGCCCTCCACCTACGCGACTTCGTCGTCCTACTACCCGACTGCCAGCTCCTCGTCCTCGCGGTATTACCCGCCTCCGAGCAACAGCTACTACTACGATCGGCGACCCGGGCTACCTCCCGAACCTGCGAACACCTCCGGCGAGAACCGGATCCAGGAAGGAACCAGCAACCCCGGTTCCGCTCGCGTGCCCAGCGCCATCGCCGACAGTCCGAGGGTCCAGGCCCCGGCCGGGCCGGTCAGCGCTGAGACCGTGGCCGCGCAGGTCGAAGCGAACGCCGACCGCGTCGTGCTCGTCCCGAACTCGGAATCCCGAGGCGTCGACTTCGCCGCCAGCGGCACGCGGGTGGCCGTGGACCTGGGCAAAGAAGTCGTGGCGCTGGTCGACAACGGCCGCGGCAAGCTCCAGTGGCGGAGCTTCCAGCCGGACGGGTCCAGGCCGCGCGTGGTCCGCGACGACGCACCGACGCCCGCTGAGGTCACGCCGGACAGCAGGCCCGCCCCCATCGCTGAGCAGGAGTCGCGGACCCCCGCTGGGCCGGTGGCGTCGTTTCGGGTGGAGGCGGAGCGGTGGAAGGCGTTGGATGACGCGTTCGTGTTCGGTTCGGGGGATGGTCGTCGGAGGGTGCAGCGGGGGCGGGGTAGTGGTGTTCGGCAGCAGGTGAGTTACAGCGTGATTCCGGAGGTGGGGCGCTGGAATCTGGTGACGAAGCTGTATTTGCGGCCGGCCGAGGGGGTCAGCGAGGCGGATCTCGACGCTGTGCGGGCCAGCACGACCGCAGGTATCGAGAGCTTGCTCAATCAGGCGGAGAACGTGCTTCCGGGACCGAACACCCGCGCTCACGGCAAGGTCGTGTTTGTGGATGATCCGGGTGCGGCGGATGGTGTGGTTGAGGTGGTGGCGGGGCGTC
>NZ_BAAGZP010000057.1:0-42797 GCF_054778355.1 Saccharopolyspora tripterygii
TTCCAGCTTGCACTTCAACAAGCGATCAAAGGTGTCACACATCCCTTCAGCAGCCCCCTCGGACGGTTTGCTCGGACGATCAGAACGGCTTGAAGTTGTGCACGTAGGTGCCCGGGTGGGTGGCGCCGTCCTGGCGCACCACGCCGAAGTCGTGCGACCACGGGATCCTCATCGGGTCCTCCTGACCCGGCGGAATGGTGATCAGCTCGGTCGGCCGCCACGCTTCGGGGCTGTTGTCCGGGAGGACCGTCAGATCGGCGATGCCCCTCTCGCCGGTCTTCAGCAGGTAGCCGGGGTTCCCGTCGTCGATCCGCGGCAGCGAGTAGGTGGGCCCGTGCACGGGATCGTCCGGGCCGATCAGGTCGACGCCGGGCGCGCCTCGCAGGATGCACTCGTGGTCGGAGACGTTGGTGTACTCCAGCTGGACGTGCAGCTGGCCGGAGCCGTCGTCGAGGACCCCGCCGAACCTGGCGTTCAGGTCGCCTGTGCCGCAGCGCGGGGTCTCGACCGCGGCGGTGCGCACCGCGTCGTTCCCGGCGTCCGTCCGCACGCCGGCCGCCGACTGGGCCGCTTGGTCACCAGCCCCGCACGCCGTCACCGTCAACGCAGTGCCCGCCAGAGCCAGGGCCCCCAGGGTGGTCCGCAGCATGTACCGCTCCTCTCCTCGCGGAAGCCGGTGCTCCCGCCTGCTCCTCCCGTAACCGATTCAGGTTGCTTCGCGCAACCATTGCGCCATTGCCGGCCCGGAGCCGGCACGATCCGTGTCAGCCTTCGCGGCCTGATTTCCCCAGTCCCCCGGTAGCTTTCTCCGCGTGAATCCTGATGACCTTCCTCGGGCTGAGTTCGCTTTCCCCGGGCCTTTGCGGGATCGGTTGGTGGCGGCGATCCTCTCCGGCGCGAAGACGTCGACCACCGGTTTGGTGCTCGCCTACCAGCGCGAGAACGAGCCGCTCCCCGAGGTCGGGCAGCGATTGGCGGTGGTGGACTCCCTCGATCGGCGGGTCGCGGTGATCGAGGTGACCGAGGTGCGGATCGTCCGGCTCGCCGATGTGGACCTGCAGCACGCCCTGGACGAGGGCGAAGGTGATGAGTCCGTGGCGCAATGGCGTGCTGGGCACGAGGAGTTCTGGCACAGCGCGGAAGTGCGCGCCGAACTGGGTGATCCCGAGTTCACCGCGACCGATGACACCTTGGTGCTCGCCGAGCGATTCCGGTTGGTGCGCTCCGTCGGAGATCCCGGCCTCTCGCCGGGTTGAGTACTTTCACTGATCCGTGCCCCGCGGTGGGGGTGGCACCATCGCGCAATGATCAACCAACGGCGTGCTGAGCGTCCGGTTCTCGGAGTGGGGCTGGCGGTACTGACCGCGGCTTGCTGGTGGGCGTGGATGGCGTGGGATCGCAGCTACCAGACCGATCCTGCGACGGGCGTGACCAGCGGCCCCTACCAGGCGTGGCAGGTGGTCGGGTGCGTCGTCTGCCTCGTCGCGCTCGGTGTGGGGGCGAGCGTTCGGCTTCCCACGTGGCTCGTCATCCCGGTCATGCCCGTCGCGTTCACCGCAGCGTGGTCCTGGACCGCTTCCGGGGCGGACGACACCGGTCTCTGGGTCGTCGGTGCGCTGCTAGTCTTCGTCGGCATGGTGGTCGGAACGGGAGTGGTCAGCGGGATCACCGCCTTCGCACGGCGGGCACGAGCGGTTCCCGCGAACCGGTAGCGAGCGCTGCCGTCCCCTTCGAACCGATCGAAGAACGCCTCCACGTTGACGAGCCCCGGCTCGACCCCCATTGGCCGGCACGCCCGAGCCGGGGCTCCGCTGGTCAGCCCGCCGTGGCTCGTTCGATCCAGTCGCGGTGGGCTGTCAGGTCCGTGTAGATGCCGGGGCCCGTGGCGCAGGTGGGGTCCGCGTCACCGTCTCGGCTGGTGGCGCCGATCAGCTGCCAGTGGCCCGGGCGTCCCTTGAGCTGCGGGCCGCCGGAGTCGAGGATGCACGCCTGGGCGCTCTCGGTAGGGCTGTCGGTGCACAGCTCGTTGTCGCGGTCGTAGTTCTCGCTGCAGCGCTCGTCCGGGACGAGTTCGGTGCCCAACTCCTGCAACCGGATCGGCGGGTCCGGGCACTGGCTGCCGTCCTCGCAGGTCATCCCCCAGCCGAGGATGCGGGTTGCGGTGCCGATGGGTCCGGGTTCCGGCGCGATCTCGACGGGCTGCGCCTGCACCGGGTGGTCGAGCTTCATCACGGCCACGTCATCGCGGAAGGGCTCGTAGGAGAAGTCCGGGTGAGTGGCGAACTCGACGACCTCCGCCTCCTCGCCCTTCGTGCGGTCCTGGTCGCCGATGCGCACCGACAGCTGCTCCGGCTCGACGTTGACCGCGCAGTGCCCGGCGGTCACGATCCAATCCGGTTCGATCAGCGACGCCCCGCAGTAGTGGTGGCCGTCCTTCTGCACGCTCACCATGAACGGGAACCGCTCGGTCGAGTCGTGACCGCCGATGATCGCCGACGCCGACGGGGCCAAGGCCGCCGTGAGCGCGAACGCCCCGATCACCCCGAGCAGTCCCGCTTTTCCAGGCTTGGCCACCGTTCCTCCTGCTGCTGCCGCGAATTCCGTCAGCAACGACGCTAAGGAACGAGGCCGCGAAGAGGATCAGCTGAAAGGCCAGGACGAGCTAGCACTTCCGGCCAGAGCGGACGTCGGCTGCGCCTTGGGGGCGCAGCCGTCCGGTGGTCACAGCCAGCCGCTGCCCATGCGCTCGACGTGCTTGTGCAGCTCGGCGGCCCAGTCGACCTGGGGGATCGCCGCGTAGTCGATATTCAAGACGTTGGTGAGGTCGCGGCCGCTGGTGAGCAGGCCCGCCTTCTTGTCGCCTTCGATGATCACGTCCATCCCGTCGTGGCCCGCGATGAAGGTGACCTCCAGCTGCTTCAGGCGCGGGTAGTTCGGGGACCGGTGGAACTCGATCTCCTGGTAGAACGGCAGCGTCTGTCGGGTTCTGCGCAGGTGCCCGGCCTCGCAGTCGACCCGGTGCAGGTGGAAGCCGAGGCGTTGCACCGCCTCCAGCAGGACGTGCTGGGCCTGCAGGGCACCCACGCCGATCGGGTCGGTGTCGGTGGCGTCGACGGCACCGCTGATCTCCAGCCTCGTGCGGACCGCGACCTCACCTCCCGGGAGGTGGTGGCCGGCGAAGAACGTGATCGGGGTTTCCAGCGGCGCCGTCACCTGGAACGGCAGCTCCACGACCTGACCGGGCTGCAGAGCGACGCCCGCGCCGATCCGCTGCCGGCCGAAAGCGCGCTTCGACTCGACCTCGTCGTCGTTGACCTCGTGCTCTACGCGCGTGACGAACTCGACCGACACACCGTCCAGCTGCTGCGGGACCTCGCCGCCGCGCAGCCGCACGACCCCCTGGACCTGACCGCCCGGCTGCACGCCCGGCGTGTGCAGCTCCGTCTCCACATCCGCGCCGCCGACACCAACCGCGGCCAGTAGCTTCTTGAACATGCGCCCAGTCTTCCGGCTGCGCGTTCCGCGCGGATCACGATTCGCGAGAAACCGGGCGAAACCCCTAGTGGTGACGCACATCACCGCCGCGGGAGGTCACAGGACGAGCGCGGGAGGCATCCCGTGTTCGAGTACCCGGGCGGTGACGGACCAGGGGGCAGTTGTGGTCCGAATTGTCCCGGCAAAACGGACAGTGATCATGGGCGGTTCGGACCAAAACTGCCCCCGGCCCACACCACGCCAGGCGCGAGGCCGGTGGAGGTTCGCACGGGACGAGTGAAGGACCGGGAGGCGCGAGATGACGACGGCAGGCCCGGCATGACCGAGAACCCCGACCCGTTCACCGAACACCGCCCGCTGCTGTTCTCCATCGCCTACGAGATCACCGGCTCCGTGGCCGACACCGAGGACGTGCTGCAGGAGGCCTACCTGCGCTGGCGCGACGTCGACCTCGACTCGGTCGACCACCCGCGCGCCTACCTCGTGCAGATCGTCACCCGACAAGCGCTGGGACTGCTGCGATCGTCATCCCGGCCCCGCGAGACCTACGTCGGGACCTGGCTTCCCGAACCGCTGGCCACCGCCGACGACCAGCCGGGCGGGCTCGACCACGTGCTCACCGGCGAAGCCGTCACCACCGCCATGCTGCTCGTCCTCGAAACCCTGACACCCGCTCAGCGCGCGACCTTCGTGCTGCGCGAGGTCTTCGACTTCAGCTACGCCGAAATCGCCGCCTCCCTGGGCAGATCCGAGGAAGCGGTGCGGCAGCTCAACAGCCGCGCGCGGCAGCAGGTGCACGCCCGGCGCGGCACGGCCATCGCGACGCCGGCGGAGGCCTCGGAAGTCGCGCGGCGGTTCTCGGCGGCCGCGGCCACCGGCGACGTCCAGGCGCTGCTGGACGTGCTCGCCCCCGACGTCGTGTACCTCTCCGATGGCGGCGGCGAGGTCACCGCCGTCCGCAACCCCGTGCGGGGACGCGAGGACGTCGCCCACCTCATCGCCGGCCTGCTCACCAGGGGGCGGAAGAAGGGCCAGTTGGACTTCCGGATCGGCGTCCACAACGGGATGCACTCGATGGTCGTCCTGGTCGACGGCGAGCTCGAACAGGTCACCTCCATCGAGGTCGGTGACGACCAGGTCAGAGCGATCTACACCGTCCGCAACCCGCGCAAGCTCACCTCCATCAAATTCTGAACGAGGAGTCGAGATGGAAACGATCACCGTGGAGCGCACCATTCCCGCCCCCGTCGAGTCGGTGTACGACTGGTGCGCGGAAACCACCCACTGGCAGAGCTCGGCCTGGGTCCTGCGAAACCGCCTCAAGCAGGCCGGAAAACCGGATCCGTGGGGCGCGGGCGCGATCCGCTCCCACCTCTGGTCGATCGGCTGGTTCCTCGAGGAGGTGACCGCGCCCGAACGCCCCCGCTCGATGCACTACCTGGTCACCGAGAGCTTCCCGCCGTCCCGACACGGCGGCGGGAGCATGACCTTCACCGAGGCCCCCGGCGGTACCAGGGTCACCTGGGTCACCGACGCCGAGATGGGAACGCCCGTGGCGCGCGACCTCGCGACCCGGACCATCGTGAAACCCCTGACGCGCCTGGTGTTCGACCGGATCCTGCAGCAGTGCGAGCGGGACCTGCTCCGCGCCGCGTAACCGGCTCCACGCCAAACCGGCCCGGGACGACTCCTCAGCGGAGCGCGACCGGACGCTCGCGGGTATAGCGTCGAAGCATGGGTGAGATCGATTTCAAGTCTCGTGTCGGTGTCTGGTGGACCAGCGATGCCTGGGGCATCCGCGACGTGCAGGAACGCGCTCGGACGATCGAGGAGCTCGGCTACGGGTCACTGTTCTACGGCGAAGCGTTCGGCAAGGAGTCGTTGACGCAGGCCGGTGCTCTGCTGGGCGCCACCGAGCGGCTGGTCGTCGGCACCGGCATCGCCAACATCCACGCTCGCGACGCCAAGGCCGCCGCGGCAGGTGCGCGGACGCTCAGCGCGCTGCACCCGCGCCGGTTCGTGCTCGGCCTCGGCGTCAGCCACGCTCCCCTCGTGGAGGGCAACGCGGGCACCTACGCCAAGCCGCTGGCGACCATGCGCGACTACCTCCAGCGCATGGACGAGCTGTCGGACAAGGTCGAGCCGGGAGCGCCGCGTCCCACCCGGCTGCTGGCCGCGCTCGGGCCGAAGATGATCGAGCTGTCCGGCAAGGCCGGCGACGGAGCCCACCCGTACCTGATCACCCCGGAGCAGACCGCGACCACGCGCGAGCTGCTCGGAGCCGACAAGTGGGTCGTCAGCGAGCAGGCGGTCGCCCTGACGACCGATCGCGAGACCGGGCTGCGCCGTGCCCACGAGCACCTGCACATGTACTCGCAGCTGCCCAACTACCGGAATTCCTGGCTGCGGCAGGGTTTCGACGAATCCGACGTCGTCGTGGGCGGGTCCGACCGCCTCGCCGAACACCTGGTCGCCATCGGTGACGCCGAGACGATCGCCGCGCAGGTCAAGCGGCATCTCGACGCGGGCGCCGATCACGTGGTCATCCAGGTTCTGGGCGACGGCCCCTCGGAGGATCCGCTGCCCGCGCTGCGCGAGATCGCACCCGCGCTGGATCTGTGAGTCTGACGTCGGTGAGCGGCGAGCCGATCTTGTGCGGATAGGGTCAGCGCGTGAGTGGAACCGAGCAAGAACACCCCCACGACACCGAAGACCTGGTGCGCCTGGTCTCCATCACCCGGCAAGAACTGGGCTGGGACCAGGCGAAGCTCGCCGCGGCGGCCGGAATCCCCGAGTCCGACGTGGCGAGCTTCGAGGCGCAGCGGATCGTTCCGGCCAAGCCGCTGGCGCTGCGCTTCCTGGAGGCGATGGGGGTCGTGGTGCAGACGTGAACCCTCTCGTCATCGAGGGTTCACGCCCCGGAAGGAGGGCTCGGGGAACGAACGATCCCCCGGGCTGCGAGCATGGGGCCGTGGATGAGAAGCAAGACGTGACCGTCCGGCCGAAGCCGACCGGCGCCGCCGTGTGCGCGCACCTCGGGATCGGGGTCGACGACGAACAGGCGAAGCTCGCCCGCGACCGGCTCAACAAGTCGCTGGCCAACTACCGGGTGGCGCTGCTGGCAGGCGAGCAGGCCGAAGCCGAGGTCGTCGGCGCCTGAGCCGGGCCGGAACGAGGTGGGCGTCCGACGCCCGCCGGTCGAAGCGCGCCCGGAGAGCGCGGCGACTGAGCAAGATCGGAGAGGACACCGCTGGCTAGCGGACCTAGCTTGGTGGGACGAGTGACCACCGACGTGGAGGGCGCATCATGGCGCAGCGGGTTCGCGTTCACTGCATGAGCGTTTCCCGGGACGGGATCGGAGCGGGGCACGACCAGACCTTCGAGCGACCGTTCGGCCGGGCCGTGACCCCGCAGGCGCTGTTCGAGTGGATCGGCGCCACCGCCAGCTGGGTCAACCGCACCGAAGAGGGCGGGACCCGGGGTTTCGAGGACTACATCTCGCGCGACTTCGCCCACGGCATCGGCGCCGAGATCATGGGGCGCAACAAGTTCGGCCCCGTGCGAGGGCCCTGGCCGGATCACGACTGGCAGGGCTGGTGGGGCGACGAGCCGCCCTTCCACACGCCGGTGTTCGTGCTCACCCACCACGAACGCCCCTCGTTCAGCCTCTCCGACACGACCTTCCACTTCATCAACGCGACGCCGCACGAGGCCGTCGAGCGGGCCAAGGCCGCCGCGGACGGCGGGGACGTGCGCATCGGCGGCGGCATCAGCACGCTGCGCGAGTTCATCGACGCCGACCTCATCGACGAGATGCACATCGCGGTCGTCCCGCTCGAGCTCGGCGACGGCATCCGGCTCTGGACGCGCCCGGAGGAGCTGACCGACCGGTACCACCTGGAGCGCGTCCGGGCGTCGAGCGGAGTCGAGCACCACTTCTTCTGGCGCCGGTCTTGTGTGTGGGGGTGGGGAAGTTTTCATGAAAACTTCCCCACCCCCACACACAAGACCGAGGTGACCATCTCCTGATCACAAGCGGAGGCGGGGTGCGGTGGACACCGCACCCCGCCTTCGCGGTGGTCAGATCGCGTTGTGGCCGTGCGGGACCGCCGGGCCCGCGGCGTGCTCGGCGAAGGTGGACAGCTGCGCCTGCCGGAGGCGGGCCCGCTCGTCGCGGGTCATGCCGTTGACGGCCTCCGTGCTGCGCGAGTACGCCTCGACGACGTTGGCCAGGCCCTTCGCATTGCGCTCCAGCGCGACGCGGTCGATGTTGCCGAGGTGGTCACCGGCCTGGTGGTAGTTCGCGTCGTAGGCGACTCCCGCGGTGCCGCCCCACTTCGCGACCTGCTCCTCGGTCTTGACGCCCTCCGCTCCGGTGAACAGTCCGCCAGCCGGGATCCCGTTGGCGATGAACTCGCCGTAGTCGGAGCGCCCGTCGAAGTCGGTGCCCTCCAGCTCCACGCCCTGCGCGGCCAACGCGGCCGCGAGGTCCTGCTCGATCTGCCCCGAGCCCTGCGGACCGGGACCCGCTCCCTCGGCGTCCGAGTCGTCGCCGTCGAGGGCGAAGTAGCCGGCGTTCGGCGAGCCGATCATGTCGAAGTTCAGGTACAGCGCGATGTCGAGCTGCTGCTCGAAGGTCAGGCTCTGCACGTACTTCGTGGAACCGACCAGACCCGATTCCTCGGCGCCCCACCAGGCGAACCGCACCGCGTTCTCGGTCTGCGGGCTGCCGCCCATCCGCAGCGCGGTCTCCAGCAGTCCGGCGCTGCCGCTGCCGTTGTCGTTGATGCCCGGCCCCTCCGGAACGCTGTCCAGGTGCGCGCCCGCCATCACGACGTTGTCCGGACGACCGGTGCGGGTCTGCGCGACGACGTTGCGGGTCGTCACCGACTCCAGCCGCGACTGCACGTCCAGCTTCACCTCGGCGCCCGCCTGCCCGGCCAGGGCCTGTCCCACCTGCATCGTCACGCCCGCGCTCGGAATGCGCGCGTCCGCAGGGTCGCCGAGCGTGCCGTTGAGCGGACCGTCGACGTTGTTGTAGACGATCACGCCTGCGGCACCGAGGTCCGCCGCGACCCTCTGCTTGTCGGCGAAGGTGCACGAGCCGCGCTGGATCAGCACGACCGAGCCGGCCACGTCAGCGGGGAAGTCGGTGGCCTCGCAGCCGGGGGTGTCGTCGACCGCCGCGACCGACAGCGGGGCCGTGATCCCGCCCTGCGGGGTGGCCGGGGAGTACTCCAGCGCGTCGCCCTCGGTCGGCTGACCGGCGACCGCGAGGCTGAAGGAGTCGAGGTAGTAGGCGTCGTAGGTGAACTCCGGCGTGGTCACGTCGAAACCCGCCCGGCTCAGCTTGTCCGCGACGTGGTCCACGCTCGCCTCGTACCCGGGAAGCCCGGACGCGCGGTTCCCGCCGTGGGTGTCGGCGATCCGCTGCAGCGCGATCAGGTGGCGGTTCACCGCGTCACCGGTGATCTGGTCACCGAGGCCGCCGGGTGCGGCCGAAGCCGGGGCGATGGCGGCCGCAGCCGCCGCGCAGGTGGCGGCCAGTGCCGTGGCCGCGCGTCTGGGTGTGATGGTTCGCGAACTCATCATGCTCCCCGATGGTCGTGTGGATGAGGTGAATGTCCGATCCAGTCAAGCGACCCGGGACGAGTTGGAGAAGCGGGAATCTTTCCCAGATTTACCGACCCGGGGTCGCGTTCTCGGTTTTCGCGCCGCCCGCCGCTGACTACCGTCACGGGCATGCATGGGATTTCAATCCGCGAGCCCGGTGACCCCGACGTTCTGGTGTGGACCGAACACCCGGACCCCCAGCCCGGCCCCGGTGAGGTGGTCATCGACGTCGTCGCCAGCGCGGTCAACCGCGCCGATCTCGCTCAGCGCCAAGGCAACTACCCGCCGCCGAAGGGCGCAAGCGACATCCCCGGACTGGAGTGTTCCGGCACGATCGCGCAGCTCGGCGAGGGCGTGACCGGCTGGAACGTCGGCGACGATGTGTGCGCCCTGCTGGCGGGCGGCGGGTACGCCGAGCGGGTGGCGGTCCCGGCCGCGCAGGTGCTGCCCAAGCCCGCCGGGGTGGACCTGGTGGAGGCCGCCGGCATCCCAGAGGTCACCTGCACGGTCTGGTCGAACGTGGTCATGGAGGCCGGGCTGCGGGAAGGGCACCTGTTCCTGGTGCACGGCGGAGCCGGCGGCATCGGGACCTGCGCCATCCAGATCGCCAAGGCGCTGGGCGCCCGGGTCGCGGCCACCGCGGGCTCGGCCGAGAGCCGCGCGCTGTGCGCGGAGCTGGGCGCCGATCCGGTGATCTCCTACCGCGACGAGGACTTCGTCGAGGTCGTCAAGGGACTCGGCGGCGCGAACGTCATCCTGGACAACATGGGGGCGTCCTACCTGGACCGGAACCTCTCCGCGCTGACCACCGACGGGTTCCTGGCCGTGATCGGGATGCAGGGCGGCAACAAGGCCGAGCTCAACATGGGCAAGATGCTGATGAAGCGGCTCCGCATGTCGGCCCTGGGCCTGCGCGGACGTCCCGTCGACGGCCCCAACGGCAAGGCCACCATCGTCGCCGACGTGCGCGAGCGCCTCTGGCCGCTGATCGAGAGCGGCGACGTCCGGATCCCGGTGCACACCCGCGTTCCGATGGCCGAGGCCTCCCGCGCCCACGCCACCCTCGAATCGGGCGACGTCCGGGGCAAGATCCTCCTGGTCCGGTGACGCGGTGGCGGGATTCGAATCTCGCGCGAGATTCGAATCCCGCCCGATCAGCTGAGGCGGGCCACGGCGTCGAGGAGGAGGTCGACCTCGGTGGTGTTGGTGTAGTGGGCCAGGCCCACCCGGACCGCTCCGCCCACCTCGGCCGCGCCCAGGGCCGCGAAGACCCCGTGGGTGCCCGGGTCGGCGAAGGCGCAGATCCCCTGCTCGGCCAGGTGCGCGACGGCGTCGGAGGCCTTGACGCCGTTGATCGTGAACGCGACCGACGGGATCCGGCGCATCGCGTCGCCGATGAGCATCACCTCGGGCAGCTTGCGCAGCCCGTTGGTCAGGTTCGTCAGCAAGCCCGCCTGGTAGGACTTCACCGAGCGGATCGAGGTCAGCAACCGCTCGCGGCGCGGCCCGATGGCCGCGTCGTCGAGGTCGGCCAGGTAGTCCACCGACGCGACCAGGCCCGCGAGCAGCGGATACGCGTGCGGCCCCATCTCCAGCCGCTCCGGGCCCCTGGCGCTGTGGTCCAGCGCGACCGAGGGCAGGTGGTCGAGCATCGCCGGGTCGCGGAAGGCCAGCGCGCCCACCTGCGGGCCGCCCCAGGCGGACGCGTTGACCGCGACCACGTCGGCGCCGAGCTCGGTGACGTCCAGCGGCACGAAGGGAGCGGACGACGACGCGTCGACGACCAGCAGCGCGTCGTGCTCGTCGGCGGCCTCCGCGGCCGGCCGGATGTCCGGCCGGGTGCCGACGGCCCCCGAGGCGGCGGTGATCGCCACGACCTTGGTGCGCGGCGTGACCAGCTCGCCGTACTGCCAGGTCGGCAGCTCGCAGGTCTCGATGTCGATCTCCGCCCAGCGCACGGTGGACCCGGAGCGCTGGGCGGCGCGCTGCCACGGGTCGACGTTGGCGGGCGAGTCCAGCCGGGAGACCACGACGTCGTCGCCGATCAGCCAGCCCTCGCCCAGCGCGTCCGCGAGCCGTCCCAGCAGCACGGCCGAGTTCGGCCCGAGCACCACACCGGAGGGCTTGGCGCCCACGAGGTCCGCGATCGCGCGACGAGCGGCCTCCACGATCGCCTCGGCGCGCTGCGAGGCGGGGAAGTTCCCGCCCGGACCGGAAACGGGGGCCCGCAGCGCGGTCGACGCCGCCGTGGCCACCTGCTCGGGAACCTGCATGCCTGCCGGGGCGTCGAGGTGCACCCAGCCGTCGCCGAGCGCCGGGAAGAGTCCGCGAACCGCCGCGACGTCGAACGCCATGCTGCGACATTACTGAAACGCCGTGCCTGGTGAAGCCCCAGGGTGGCCGTTGCGGGATCGTTAGCCCGATCCGTTTCCCCAGCGCTGCGGGTGAGTCGGCACCACTGGCCCTGCTCCCGCGCGGCAAACTGGAATGATGGGACCGATGAACGAGCAAGAGCGTCCGCAGGTGTTCCTGGTGGGTGAGGACGGCAACCCCGTGGGTGCCGGCGCCGCTGGAACCGGCGAAGAGGGCCAGGAGCAGGGCGAGGACATCAACGGCCTGGTCGAGCAGCCGGCCAAGGTGATGCGCATCGGCACCATGATCAAGCAGCTGCTGGAGGAGGTCCGCCAGGCGCCGCTGGACGAGGCCAGTCGCCACCGGCTCAAGGAGATCCACCAGTCCTCGATCCGCGAGCTGGAGCAGGGCCTGGCGCCCGAGCTCATCGAGGAGCTGGAGCGGCTGTCGCTGCCGTTCGCGCAGGAGAGCACGCCCTCGGACGCCGAGCTGCGGATCGCCCAGGCGCAGCTGGTCGGCTGGCTGGAAGGCCTGTTCCACGGCCTGCAGACCGCGCTGTTCGCCCAGCAGATGGCCGCTCGCGCCCAGCTGGAGCAGATGCGCCGGGGACTGCCCGCCGGGAGCGCCGAACCGGACATCGGCCCCACCAAGGGCACCGGGCAGTATCTGTAGCGCATCCGGACGTAACGGTCGGTAGCGCTCGACGCCGAGCGAGCGCTACTCCTTCGAGTGATGCCCAGGCCGAGGGCGCGTACCGATGGTCGGTACTCTTTCGCTGTGCATGCTACGAGCACGCTGGATCGCCCCTCGGCACCTTCGGAGATCTCGCCGCGGTCCTGGCGAAAAGCGTTCAAGGACATCAGTGATGCCTTCAACCAGCGACAGCTGTGGGCTCACCTCGGCTGGCAGGACATCAAGCAGCGCTACCGCCGCTCGGTCATCGGCCCGCTGTGGATCACCATCAGCATGGCGGTCACCGTCACGGCGCTGGGGCTGCTGTACTCGCAGCTGTTCGGGCAGCCGCTGGAGAAGCACCTGCCCTACCTCGCGGTGGGTTTCATCGTGTGGGGCTTCATCGGCAACTGCGTCAACGACGGCTCCGAGGTCTTCATCTCCAACGAGGGGTTGATAAAGCAGCTCCCGGCACCGGTCAGCATTCACGTGCTGCGGCTGCTGTGGCGGCAGGTGCTGTTCTTCGCGCACAACCTCGCCGTGTACTTCGTGCTGCTGCTGATCTTCCCGAAGCCGCTGTCGCTGCTGTCGCTGATGGCCATCCCGGCGTTCGCCCTGATCGCGATCAACGGCGCATGGGTGATCCTGGTCGTGGGCACCATCTCGACCCGTTTCCGCGACATCCCGCCGGTCACCCAGAGCATCGTGCAGCTCATGTTCTTCATGACGCCGATCGTGTGGAACTACGACGAGTTCCGGGCCAGCGAGAACCCCGCGATCGCGGAGCGCGCGAAGCTCGCCGAGATCAACCCGTTCATGCACTTCCTGGAGATCATCCGGCAGCCGATGCTCGGCACTCCGATCGCCTGGCACCACTGGCTCGTCTGCGGTGTGATCACCGTCGTCGGCTGGGCTTTGGCGCTGATCGTGCTGCGCAACTACCGTTCCCGTGTCTCCTACTGGGTCTGAGTGAGGCCGAAGAAAAACCATGGTCAGCATCGACGTATGGAACGCGGCGGTCGACTTCCCGATCTTCGACGCGAAGTCCCGCTCGCTGAAGAAGGCCGTGCTGGGACGGGCCGGTGGCAAGATCGGCACGGACAGCCGGGTGCCGGTCATCGAGGCGCTGCACGACATCAACATGTCGCTGGGCGAAGGTGACCGGGTCGCGCTGGTCGGCCACAACGGCGCGGGCAAGTCCACGCTGCTGCGGCTGCTGTCGGGCATCTACGAGCCCACCCGCGGCAGCGCTCGCGTGGTCGGCAAGGTCGCGCCGGTGTTCGACCTCGGCGTCGGCATGGACCCGGAGATCTCCGGGTACGAGAACATCATCATCCGCGGTCTCTTCCTGGGCATGTCCCGCAAGGAGATGGAGAAGCGGATCGACGACATCGCCGAGTTCACCGAGCTCGGTGACTACCTGGCGATGCCGCTGCGCACCTACTCCACAGGCATGCGGGTCCGGCTCGCGCTGGGCGTGGTGACCTCGATCGACCCCGAGATCCTGATCCTGGACGAGGGCATCGGCGCGGTCGACGCGGAGTTCCTGGAGAAGGCGCGGGACCGCCTCAACGATCTCGTGAAGCGATCCGGCATGCTTGTCTTCGCGTCGCACTCCGACGAGTTCCTCGTCGAGCTGTGCAGCACCGCGATCTGGATGGACAAGGGCGGCATCCGCGAGGAGGGGTCGCTGCGCTCGGTCCTGACGCACTACAAGGGCTACGACCCCTTCAACAACCTGAGTGACGAAACCTTGGCCCGGATCGGGGAAACGCGGGCCACGATCGGGAGCAAAGAAGGCTCATGAGCACCGACTCCGCACAGCAGCTGCCCGCCGGATCCGTAGTCGCGGTCATCGTCACCAGGCACCGCCGTGAGCTGCTGGCCGAGTCCCTGAAGGTCATCGCGAGCCAGACCCGCCTGCCCGACCACCTGGTCGTGGTGGACAACGGTCCCGACCAGTCGGCCTCCGACGTGGTCGACGACTGCCCGGTGCCCTCCACCTACATCGGCTCGCAGCGCAACCTCGGCGGCGCCGGCGGATTCGCGCTGGGCATGCTGACCGCGCTGTCGCTGGGCGCGGAGTGGGTGTGGCTGGGCGACGACGACGGCCGCCCCGCGGACGAGCACGCGCTGTCCACGCTGCTGGAGGTCGCCGAGAAGCGCCGGCTGGCCGCGGTGTCCCCGGTGGTCGTCAACATCGACACCCCCGACACGCTGGCGTTCCCGCTGCGCCGGGGCCTGACCTGGAAGCGCAAGGTCGACGAGCTGCCCGAGGACTTCCTGCCGGGCATCGCTTCGCTGTTCAACGGCGCGCTGTTCCGCGCCACCACGCTCGACGTCGTGGGGGTGCCGGACTACCGGCTGTTCTTCCGCGGCGACGAGGTGGAGATCCACCGCCGCCTGGTGCGCTCCGGGCTGCCGTTCGGCACCACGTTCCGCACGAAGTTCATGCACCCGGACGGTTCGGCGGAGTTCAAGCCGATGCTGGGCGGCCGCTTCCACGCCCAGGACCCCTCCGACGCCAACAAGCGCTACTACACCTACCGCAACCGCGGATACCTGCTCTCGCAGCCGGGGATGCGCAAGATCGGCGCGCTGGAGGTCATCCGGTTCGGCCTGTACTTCGTGGTGCAGCGCAAGGACCCGAAGGCGTTCCGCGAATGGCTGCGCCTGGTGATCCAGGGGCGCAAGGAGCGCTTCTTCCGCCGCTGATGACGACTTCCGCGAGCGGTCACCGGAACTCTCCGGTGACCGCTCGTTTTTTGCGCCCACTTCACATCGGACTCGATAACCGGACGATCACGGGACGCTGAGAACGGCCTGAGACTGAACTGAGTTCGCAGCTCAACGCGTTACCGCTGGTGTCGATTCGCACACCGCCGGAATGCCGCGAAAGCGCCGGGACCAGCAACTACTATTCTCCCTTTCGTGCTCAGTGGCCAGGAAGACAGCCGCCGAACGGACGACCCTTCGGCGAACAATGGGACCGACCGACCGTCAGCCCGACGGTTGAAGCTCTTCGCGTCCGTTCTGGGGTTGCTGGGCACGGTGCTCGCGCTGGCGCTGCCGTTCCTGCCCGTCAACCACGACATCACGACACTGAAGTGGCCGACCTCGGAAGGCACCAAGTCGGTGTCGGCGCCGCTGATCGGCTACTCGCCGCTGTGGCTCAACGCGGAGATCCCCTGCGCCTCCGCGCGCAGCCTCGACGCGCGCACCACCGGCCCCGCCGTCGTGCTGAGCACCAACCCGCCGTCGTCGGACTACGGCAAGCTCACCGGTCTGACGCTGCAGGTCGACAACGGTCTGCTGACGCTGCTGACCAAGGGCCAGCAGGTCGGCACCGCGGCGCTGCCCGCGGGCGACTGCGCGATCTCGCTGCACTCGGACGGTTTCGGCAGCACCGCCAGCGTCGGCGACCAGTCGATCGCCAACTCGCGCGGTGACCAGCGCCCGCAGCTGACGGGCATCTACTCGGACATCGACGACCGCGTCGACGACGTGCGCGGCCTGTCGTTCGAGGCGCGCGTGGACACCCGCTACGAGAGCCAGGCGACGCCGCTGAAGCTGGTCGTCATCGGGCTCACGGTGCTGGCCTTCATCGGCTCGGTGATCTGCCTGCGCCGCCTGGACGTGCGCGCCGGCCGGCGTCCCCCCAAGTGGCTGGCCAAGGGCTGGTGGAAGCCGACCTTCCGGGACATCGCGGTCATCGGCTCACTGCTCGTGTGGTGGGTCATCGGTGCGATGACCTCGGACGACGGCTACATCCTCAACATCGCGCGCACGCGCGAGAGCTTCGGCTACATCAGCAACTACTACCGCTGGTTCGGTGTCCCGGAGGCACCGTTCGGCTGGTTCTACGAGCTGTACTCGGTGTGGGTGCAGATCTCCACGGCCACGCCGTGGGTGCGACTGCCCGCACTGCTGATGGGCATCGTCAGCTGGATGCTGATCTCGCGGGAGGTGCTGCCGCGGCTGGGCCAGCAGGTCCGGCGGAGCAACGCTGCGGGTTGGGCCGCCGCAGCCGTCTTCCTGGCGTTCTGGCTGCCCTACGACAACGGCCTGCGTCCCGAGCCCGTCGTGGTGCTGTTCTCGCTGCTGGCGCTGTGCGCCGTCGAGCGCGCCGTGGCCACCGACCGGCTGATGCCCGCCGCCCTGGGCCTCGTGGTCGCCGCGCTGTCGGTGGGAGCGAACCCGCACGGCATGGTGTCCGTGCTGCCGTTCGTGGCCGCTCTCAAGCCGCTGTTCCGGTTGGTCCGCAAGCGGGCGCTGGAGTTCGGCTGGGTGCCGGTGCTGGCACCGATCGCCTCGTCCGGCTTCGTGATCCTGACCCTGGTGTTCGCCGACCAGACCTGGCAGTCGGTCATGGACGCGACCGAGCTGCGCACCGACATCGGCCCGAGCCAGAGCTGGTACGAGGAGCTCAGCCGCTACAACCTGCTGTTCAGCCCCACGGCGGACGGTTCGCTGACGCGTCGGTTCCCGGTGCTGCTGGTCATCCTGTGCCTCGTGACCTGCGCGGTGGTGCTGCTGCGCCGTGGCCGCATCCGGGGTGCCGCGCTGGCTCCGAGCCGACGGTTGCTGGCGATCACCGCCATGTCCTTCCTCGTGCTGGTGCTGACCCCCACCAAGTGGTCGCACCACTTCGGCATCTTCGCCGCGACCGGCGGTGCGCTGGCAGCGCTGACCGCGCTCGCCACCAGCAGCACCGTGCTGCGCTCCCGGCGCAACCGGGCGGTGTTCCTCGCGGGCCTGCTGGTGATCCTCGCGTTCGCCGCCACCGGCCCCAACGCCTGGTGGTACGTGTCCGGCTGGGGCGTGCCGTGGTTCAACATGCCGCCGCAGTTCAAGGGGCGGCACCTGAGCACGATGCTGCTGATCGGCGCGTTCATCACGCTGGTCGTGGCGTTCATCGAGCACCTGCGGATCGACCCGCACAACCCGAAGGTCGTCGACGAGCGGTTCACCCGCGAGGAGGGGCGCAGCCGGGCTCTGCGGATGGGCACCGCGCCGCTGTCGATCATCTGCGCGCTGCTGGTGCTGTTCGAACTCGCGAACTTCGGCAAGGTCATCCAGAAGCAGTGGGGCAGCTACAGCCTCGGCGCGGACAACATCAAGCAGATCGTGGGCAGCAGCTGCGGCCTGTCCGACTACATCTACGTCGAGACCAACCCGCAGTCCGGGATGCTGCGCGTGTCCTCCGACCAGCCCTCGAAGGCGGCACCGTCGGAGGACAAGGACATCGGCGTCCCGCCCAAGCGGCTGCAGGACAAGGAAGACGCCGACGAGTACATGCGGGCGAAGCTGCAGGGCTTCAACCGGCCCGGCCTGCCGCCGGGCGACGGCACCGACCCGCAGGAACCCAACTGGAAGCCGCCGCACCAGTTCGGCAACGACAACGCACCCGTGTGGGGCAGCTACGACACCGCGGCCATCGGCACCGGTGAGCTGCGCACCCAGTGGTACGACCTGCCGGAGCGCGCGCAGCGCGGCGAGGTGCCGGTCGTGCTGTCGCTGGCCGGCGCCGAGCTGGGCGCGAACTCGGTGGCGCTGGAGTTCGGCGAGGACACCCCGGACGGCTTCCGGGTCACCGAGCGCAAGTACGTGGTGCAGCGCGAGGGCGGTCCGGGCTGGCGGGACTTCCGCTACACCATCGGCGGCAAGTCCGAGGGCGCCACGAAGATGCGCGTGGTCGCCGTGGACAACGCCCTGGGCCCGAACGGCTGGGTCGCGGTCAGCGCCCCACGCGCGCCGCAGCTGGTAAACATGACCGATTTCGTCGGTGATCAGCCGACGTTCGTGGAGTGGACGGCCGCGCTGGTGCACCCGTGCATGCAGCTCCCGCCCGTGCACCACGGCGTCGCCGAGATCCCGAAGTTCCGGGTGTCGGCGGGTGCCGAGGTCCGCGACATCGGTCAGGGCTGGTCGTCCCCGGACGCCGGTGGACCGTTCGGCTGGCTGAACGTGGCGACGAGCATGCGCGAGCTGCCGACGTACATGAAGAACAACATCCACCGGGACTGGGGTTCGCTGTACGCGGTCGACCCGTACGACGCGGACGCGGTGCCCGCCCAGTCGGCGATGGACGTCCACACGGAGACGCACTGGGGCCGGTGGTCCCCCGGGCCGCTGCCGAAGACGCTGCAGCTGCCGGGCGACGTCCCCAGCTCCGACGACCGCAACGACGTCAAGAGCTTCGAAGCCCCCGAGGAGTCCGACCAGTAGGCCACGGACTCACCACCCGGCAGTTTTGGTCCGAATTGACCCGACATTCCGGACATTGATCATGGACGGTTCAGACCAAAACTGCCCACTCCCCAACCACGCGCAGAAAGCGGCAATGCCGCCCAGGTGAAACCCCAGCCCTCTCCGGTCTCCCGGAGGGGGCTGGGTTGCTCTGGTGGCGGGCGCTGCATCGGGATGGCTCTCCGGCTGGGTCTCCGGGTTGGTGGGAGGTTCTGTTGGGCGGGTGAACGGGTGTTCGGGGTGGCCGCGACGAAAAGGGCGCCTGGCCTGGTGGCCGGGCGCCCTTCGAAGCGTGTTCGCGGTTGGTCAGTCGCGGAAGATGAGGAGCTTGAGCATCACGAAATTGATCATCGTGCCGAGCCCCTGGGCGATGACCCAGAACAGCGTGAACTGCCAGGCCTCCTGCGCGTTGAACAGCACGCACAGCAGCTGGTTGGTGCCGATGTTCACGAAGAACGTCGTGGTGTAGAGCACGGCGAAGGCCCCGGCCTTCGCGGTGGTGTTGCCCTGGCCCGCGCCCTGGAAGGTGAACTTCCGGTTGATCACGTAGGACGCCGTGGTGCCCAGGATGAACGAGATCGACTTGGACAACCAGACCGGCCAGCCCAGCACGCCCAGCAGCAGCGAGTACGTGCCGAAGTCGATGACGGCGCAGCCGCCGCCGATCACGATGAAGCGCGTCAGCTGAGCCACGAGACCCAGCTTCTTCTGGTCGGCTGCGGTATCGGCCACTGTCACAGGTTCACCTTCACGTAACGACGGCAGGACCAAACGCCCAGGACCGTCCGCGCTCAGGATGCCCTGATCGCGGCACACACGTCCCCCGCGAGTGTAGCGATGACGCTTCGCGATCCCCCGGGGACCGCTCGTACCCGGCGGTAGAAGAACCCGATGCGCGGATAGACTCGGCTGGGTGGGATCGGTAAAGGACGAGTTGCAGACGCTGACCGGCTGGGGGCGCACGGCGCCCACCAGGGCACACGTCGTCAGCACTCCGGACGTCGAGGTCATCGCCGAGACGGTCCGGAAGGCGGGCGAACGCGGCGTCATCGCGCGCGGCCTGGGCCGCAGCTACGGCGATCCATCGCAGAACGCGGGCGGCGTGGTCATCGACATGACCGCTCTGGACCGCGTGCACAAGATCGATGTCGATGACGCCGTGGTGGACGTCGACGCCGGGGTCTCGCTGGACACCCTGATGCGCCGGCTGCTGCCGCACGGGCTGTGGATCCCCGTGCTGCCGGGCACCCGCCAGGTCACCGTCGGCGGTGCCATCAGCTCCGACATCCACGGCAAGAACCACCACTCGCAGGGCAGCTTCGGCAGTCACGTGCTGTCGCTGGACCTGCTCACCGCGGACGGCGAGGTCCGCACCCTCAAGCCCGAGGGCAAGACCTCGGAGCTGTTCTGGGCGACGGTCGGGGGCATGGGCCTGACCGGCATCATCACCAGGGCCACCGTCAAGCTCAAGCGCGTCGAGACCGCCTACTTCGTGGTCGACAACGTGCGGACGAAGAACCTGGACGAGCTGATCGAGCACTTCACCGACGGCTCGGACGCCAACTACGTGTACTCGGTGGCCTGGTTCGACTCGCTCGCCCGCGGGGAGAACCTGGGCCGCGCACTGCTGACCCGGGGCAACTCGGCGACGCTCGAAGACCTGCCGAAGAAGCTGCGCAAGGACCCGTTGAAGTTCAACGCCCCGCAGCTGATGACCGCTCCCCCGGTCTTCCCGAACGGGCTGGTCAACAAGTACACGATCACCGCGTTCAACGAGGTCTGGTACCGCAAGGCACCGACCAGGTTCGGCGCGGTGCAGAACATCACGCAGTTCTTCCACCCGCTGGACCTGGTCGGCGAGTGGAACCGCGTCTACGGCCCGAACGGCTTCCTGCAGTACCAGTTCATGGTGCCGTTCGGCCAGGAAACGATGTTCCGCCGGTCCATCGACAAGATCAGCGCCTCGGGCCACGTGTCGTTCCTGAACGTGCTCAAGACGTTCGGCCCGGGCAACGACGCCCCGATGTCCTTCCCCCGGGAGGGCTGGACGCTGACCGTCGACATCCCGATCACACCGGGGCTGGACCGGCTCTGCCAGGAGCTGGACGAGATGGTCCTCGACGCCGGAGGCCGGTTGTACCTGGCCAAGGAGTCGCGGACCAATGCCGAGATGATCGAGAAGATGTACCCGCGCATCGACGAGTGGCGCAAGGTTCGCGCCGGGGTCGACCCGCAGGGCATCTTCGTCTCCGACCTTTCGCGAAGGCTGGGCCTGTGACCGCAGCAATGGAGAACCGCACGCTGACCGGTTGGGCACGAACCGCGCCGTCCCGGGCGCGCGTGCTCAGCACGACCGACGTCGACGCCATCGCCGAGGCGGTGCGCACCGCCGACGCGCGGGGCGTCATCGCCCGCGGCCTGGGCCGCAGCTACGGCGACGTCGCGCAGAACGCCGGTGGCGTGGTCATCGACATGACCGCGCTCAACCGCGTCCACGACATCAACCCGGACACCGCCATCGTCGACGTCGACGCGGGCGTGAGCCTGGAAGAGCTGATGAAGGCCGCGCTGCCCTACGGCCTGTGGGTCCCGGTGCTGCCGGGCACCCGGCAGGTCACGGTGGGTGGCGCGATCGCCAACGACATCCACGGCAAGAACCACCACAGCGCGGGCAGCTTCGGCAACCACGTGGTGGCGATGGACCTGCTGACCGCCGACGGCGAGATCCGCACCATCACGCCGAACGGACCGGACGCCGAGCTGTTCTGGGCGACCGTGGCGGGCATCGGTCTGACCGGCATCATCCTGCGCGCCTCGATCCGGATGACCCGGACCGAGACCGCGTACTTCATCGCCGATGCCGACCGGACCGCGAACCTCGACGAGACGATCGCGCTGTTCAACGACGGCTCCGACGACAAGTACACCTACTCGTCGGCGTGGTTCGACTCGATGTCCACCGGTCCGAAGCTGGGGCGCGGTGCGTTCGGCCGCGGTTCGCTGGCGACCCTCGACCAGCTGCCGCCGAAGCTGCGCGCCGACCCGCTGAAGTTCGACGCTCCGCAGCTGCTGACGCTGCCGGATGTCTTCCCGCCGCGGCTGGCCAACAAGCTGACCTTCGGCACCATCGGCGAGCTCTACTACTGGAAGACGCCGAAGCGCGGCCGGGACCTGATCCAGAACCTGACGGCCTTCTACCACCCGCTGGACCTCATCGGCGAGTGGAGCCGCGCGTACGGTTCGCAGGGCTTCCTGCAGTACCAGTTCTCGCTGCCCTACGGCAAGGACGAGGACCTCAAGCGGATCATCCGCAAGGTCGCCGCGTCCGGGAACGTGTCGTTCCTCAACGTCATCAAGAAGATGGGCGAGGGCAACCGGGCACCGCTGTCCTACCCGCACCCCGGCTGGCTGGTGTGCCTGGACTTCCCGATCGTCGACGGTCTGGGCAAGTTCTGCACCGAGCTGGACGAGGACGTGCTCTCCCTCGGCGGCCGGCTGTACACCGCCAAGGACTCGCGCACGACCGCGGAGGCGTTCCACCAGATGTACCCGCGGGTGGACGAGTTCAAGAAGATCCGCCAGACCATTGACCCCGAAGGCAAATTCGCCTCAGACATGAGCCGGAGGCTTGAGCTGTGATCGACGCTGTTGGCAACCCCCAATCCCTGCTGGTGCTCGGCGGAACGTCTGACATCGCCCTGACCACCGCGAAGCAGTACGCGCAGACCCGCCCGCTGCGGGTCGTGCTGGCCGACCGGCCCGAGGAGTCCGAGCGCCTCGAAGCCGCCGCCGAGGAGCTGCGCAAGACCGGCAGCACGGTGTCGATCCTGCACTTCGACGCCCGCAAGCCGGAGACGCACTCGGAGGTCATCGACAAGGCCTTCGCCGACGGAGACGTCGACGTCACCCTGATCGCCTTCGGCATCCAGGGCGACAACGAGAAGGGCTGGACGGACTTCGAGGCCGCCCGCGCCGTCGCCGACATCAACTACGTCGCCCCGGTGGGCCTGGGCGTGCTGCTGGCCAACAAGCTCAAGAAGCAGGGCCACGGCAGCATCGCCGTGATGGCCTCCCCCGCCGGTGAGCGCGCTCGCCGCTCGAACTTCGTCTACGGCTCCTCCAAGGGCGGCCTGGACATCTTCTACACGGGCCTCACCTACGCGCTGGAGGAGCACGGCGTGAAGGTCACCGTGATCCGGCCGAACTTCGTGCACACGAAGCTGACCGCGGGCATGAAGCCGCCGCCCATGTCGCAGACCCCCGACCAGGTCGCCGCGTCGATCATCGACGGCGTCCGCAAGGGCAAGGAAGAGGTCTACGCGCCCGGCCAGATGCGCTGGGTCATGTTCGTGCTCAAGCACGTTCCGCGCTTCATCTTCAAGAAGCTGCCGTTCTGATCGAACCGGCTTCGGCCGAAAGGGGCCGTCGGGTGAATCCCGGCGGCCCCTTTCGCTTTTCCCGGGTTGACCGGCCTTCGGGACGAGGGCCACAATGCGAGCTCTGCCGTCCGGTTTGTCCAGACCACTGACGAGAATTTCTCGATCGGGACAAAAAGTGCCGCGCGACGGGCAACGTTTCACCGTCGCGAAACGATCTGTAACTGTGCGGGTGTTGCGTCACCCGCACCCAGCTTCCGGAGCGCGGCGCGCATCAGGAAGCGCGGATGCCCGGAGAAGTGGGGTTCACCAGGCATCCGCGTCCGTGGGTCCTCCGCCTGCCATCAACTCCGGGGGACCCACGGAACGTCCGCGAGCGGACGTCCTTCCGACGTCCCGGACCGTTCCGGGGTTTCCCTCCAACGCCGAACCGGCCCCCGAGAAACGATTTTCGCCCGTTCGGCCTATCAAGGACGCGTTGTTCGCGGACTGCACGTGGGCGCCTGGACACCCCCAGTAACCTGATCTTCCGTGGACGACTTCGAGACGGCCATCGCCGAGTACTACCGGCTTGGCCCGGAGCGGGATCGCCTCAGCACCTGGGGATATCTGGAAGCACTGCGGACCGCTGAACTGCTGGGCCGGTACCTGCCGCCCGCGCCGGGCGTCGTCTACGACGTCGGCGGTGCCGAGGGCGCCTACGCCCTGCCGCTGGCGCGCGACGGCTACGAGGTGCACCTGGTCGACGCGTGGGGCCCGCACGTCGCGGCCGCCGCCGAGGCCTCCGCCGCGCAGCCCGCCGCCCCGCTGGCCGGCTGCACCGTCGGCGACGCCCGGGACCTGTCCTTCGACGACGGCACCGCCGACGCCGTGCTGCTGCTCGGCCCCCTCTACCACCTGCTGGAACGCGCCGACCGGCTGCTCGCGCTGCGCGAGGCGCACCGGGTGCTCAAACCGGGCGGCGTGCTGCTGGCGGCCGCGGTGTCGCGCTACGCCTCCACCTTCGACGGGGTGGCGATGGGCGACATCGTCAACCCCGACTTCCAGGAGCTCGTGGAAGGCGCGCTGCGCGACGGCCTGCACCGCAACACCAGGCCCGACGAGTTCCCGCGCTGGTTCACCCTCACCTACTTCCACCGGCCCGCCGACCTGCGCGACGAGGTCGCCGACGCGGGTTTCCGGTCGATCGAGCTGGTGGGCGTGGAGAGCGTCGCGGCGTGGGCCGCCGACACCCGCAGGCTGGCCGAGCCGGAGTACCGCGACGCGACGCTGCGCGCGATCCGCCGCGTCGAGTCGGCCCCGGAGCTGCTGGGCGCGAGCCCGCATCTCATGGCGGTCGCACGCAGGTCCCACTGACGTCACTTCGGCGATCTCTCCGGCGTGTCGGGCAACCCCCGGTGTGGGCCCGGTCGTGAAACTGCATGAGACTCAACGCGGTTCCCGCACCGGCATCAGCACCACCACCCCCGGGAGAACGAGCAGGGTGAAGTACCTGACGAGCACGACACCGGTCGAGCCGGCCGCAGAACCCCACGTCGAGGAGGACTCGCGACGCTCGGCGCTGGGCAGGTGGCTGGCGCACGTGATCGCGCTGTGCCTGGGTGTCGCGGGGTTGTGCTGCGCGGTCGCGCTGCCGCTCGCCCCGGTGCTCGTCGACCGCACCGAGGTGCACTGGCCGGCGGTGACCGACGAGAACCCCACGACCACTGCGTTCCTCACGCCGTACCGGCCCGCCGAGTTCACCGCGACGGCGCCGTGCGCGACGATGCGCGCCGCCCAGGCGCGCTCCGAGCCGACGACGGTGCTGAGCACGCTGCCGCCGGGCAGCGACCGCGAGGGCCTGACCCTGTCCACTCAGGACGGCGAACCCCGGTTGCTGCTGGGAGAGCGCGAGATCCAGCTGCCCGCCGGTTCCTGCGGCCTGACCGTGCGCGGCGACGGCGCGGGCTCGGTCGTGGAACCCGCCGGGCGTGCGCCGATCGCGCTGCCCGGTGTTCCGGCACCGGAGGTGTTCACCTTCGCCACCGCGCTGGAGCCCGAGCAGCTGCGCGGGCTCTCGGTCACCGCGCGGACCTACGCATGGGGCGAGTCCTCGCCCACCGAGACCAAGGACGGCCTGGTCGAGTCGGCGCTGCTGCTCGCGGTGTGCTCGTTGCTGCTGCTGTTCGCGCACACCCCTCCGGTGCTGCGCGGCCTCCGCCCGCACCCGCTGCTGTGGCCGGTGGACGCCGGTGTGGCGGCGGTGATCTGGACGTGGCTGTTCATCGGGCCGCTCACCGACGACGACGGCTTCGCGATGATGACCGTCCGCAACTACGCCGAGACCGGCGACGTCGGCAACTACTACCGGTGGTTCAACGCCTCCGAAGCCCCCTTCACCCTGGTGCAGCACTTCATGCGCTGGTGGTCGGCCGACGGCCTCGAACCGTTCTGGCTGCGGGTGCCCAGCGCCGCGGCCGGTCTGCTGCTCTGGCTGGTGGTCAGCCGCGGCATCGTGGCGCCGGTCTGCCAGGGCAGCAGACGACTTCCGGTGCACCTGGTCACCGCGGTGTTCTTCCTGGCCTGCTGGCTGCCCTTCGGCCTGGGCATCCGGCCGGAACCGTTCCTGGCGCTGGGCACCTCGATCCTGGTCGCGGCTCTGCTGCGGGCCTCGCGCAGCAGCGCGCCGTTCGGCTGGCTGGGCGTCGCGGCGCTCGCGTGCGGGCTGACCGCGGCGATCACCCCGACCGGCGTCAGCGCGGCCCTGGTGGTGCTGGTGTTCGCGCCCCGGATCTGGACCTTGCTGATGCGACGGGGCGCGCTGCCGCGCTGGGCGCTGGTCCCGACGCGGATCGCGCTGCTGGCGAGCCTGGGTTCGGTGGGGCTGGTGGCGATGTTCGCCGACTCGTCCTTCAACGGCGTGCTCCGCGCGACCGAGGTGCACGACGAGTTCGGGCCGAGCCTCGGCTGGTACGAGGAGATCGACCGCTACGCGAAGCTGCTGGGCACCACCATGTGGGGCTCGGCGGGCAAGCGCATGGTCGTGTTCCTGGTGATCACGGCCGTCCTGATCGCCGCGGCGTGCGCGATGCGACGGCTGCACCGGACCACCGCCATGACGGACCTGCCGGTGCTGCTGGGTTCGGTGGCGGCCGTCCTGGCGGCCTTGTGGCTGACGCCGTCGAAGTGGACCCACCACTTCGGCGCGCTGATCGGGCTCGGTCCCGCGCTGGTGGCGGTGACGGTGGTGCTGCTGGTGCGCGTCGGCGGGCTCGCCGACGGGCAGCGGGAATCCCGCCTGCTGGGCGTTTTCGGGACGCTGGCGGCCTCCGTCGCGGCGGGCCTGGCGTTCCTGGGCCCGAACGCGTGGCCGTGGCAGTCGGACCTGGCGATGCCGTGGGCGGACACCCCGGTCCGGCCGGACCTCCCGCTGGACAGCCCAGTGCTGTGGGCGCTGCTGGGCGCGGTCGCCGGGCTGGTGACGCTGATCGGTCTGCTGATCCGGATGCGGCTGCGCTCCCGCGCCCTCGGCGGTCTGATGTGGACGATCGCGCCCGCCTCGGTGCTGACCGGGTCCGCGCTGGCGATGGCGCTGGTGCTGCTGGGCTCGTTCCTGTCGGTGCCGGAGACGATGGGCGACCGGTTCTCGGTGGCCCGGATGAACCGGCTCGGCCACGAGGCGTCCAGCTGCGGCCTGGAGGACGAGGTCCAGGCTCTGCCGATCGCGGAGTCCCTCACACCGCTCGACCGCGACGACACCGGGGAGCTGGAGGGATTCGTCGCGGGCGGAGCTCCGCCGCAGGAACCGGACCTCCGGCTGGAGCACCCCGGCGAGCCGCTGCGGCAACCCGAACCGGTCGATCCCGAGGCACCGCGCGCCGACGAACCCGTCGCGCGGCAGGCCAGCGAGTTCGCCTGGACCAGCCAGGACGGCGGTCCGCAGAACACCGGCACGCTGATCGCCCCGTGGTTCGGCCTGCCGAAGCTGGACGCGCGGCAAACCCTGTCGCTGTGGGTGTCCGGCCGCCCCGAGCAGGGCAACTCGCTGACCTTGGAGTTCGCGGCCGGGAAGCGTCCGCTGGGCCGCGTGGAACTCCGCGACCCGCCGCCCGCCGACCTGCCCTACGAGGACCCACGGCACGGCCGCGACGTGGACTGGCGCGACTTCACCCCCTGGCGCTCGATGACCGTCGAACCCGGCGACATCCCCGCCGGCGCCGACCGGGTCCGGGTGCTGGCCACCGACCGCAGCACCGACGCGCAGGGCTGGCTGAGCTTCAGCGGACCGGTCGTGCGCGACGTGGTCGGTCTGCGGCAGGCGCTGGATTCGCGGGGACCGCTGCTGGTCGACTGGCCGATGAGCTTCGTGTTTCCCTGCCGCACCGACTACCCGCAGGTCGGCCACGGCCTCGCGGCGAGCCCGCGGATGCTGATCACGCCGCCGGAGGGCGAGTACTCGATGGGCTACGACGCCAACCTCGGCGGTGTGTTCGCCGGAGTTCCCCTGCTCACGGAACGCATGGAGCTGCCCACCCGGCTGCGCGGAACGCCGGGCTACGACTGGGGTCACCTGCTCGTGGTCCGCTACGAACGCGAACGCGATTCCTACACCACGACTCGCCAGCGCGAACGCATCGGCGGCGCCGAAGGGGACGGCGCTTACCCGTTCGAGCAGGAGTGATCGTTTGTGCGAACCGGCGCGCGATGACCGAAACTGATGTTCCCGGGACCGATGTGCGGATGACCTGCTGAGATCGCTGAACTGGGGGGACAGTGCTGGACGGGATCGAGCGAACCGCGGACGCCCCACCGCCGATGCCCGCCGCCCACCCCCGCCGGCGCGTCGCGAGCACCCTCGCGCTGATCGTCGGCGTCCTCGCCGCGCTGGCCGCGATCGCCGTCCCGTTCGCCCCGGTCGTCGGCGACCGCGTCACGGTCACCTGGCCGATGGCCGGGCAGCCGCCGGAGAGCACGCTCGCCTTCGTCGTGCCCTACCACCCGGACGAGGTGCACGTCCGGGTTCCGTGCGAGGTCGTCCGCGCAGGTCAGCAGCGTGGTGAGTCGACGACCCTGGTGTCGTCCCGGCCTTCCGGACAGCCCACCGAGGGCTTCGCGGTCACCACCGCCCAGGATCACGTGATCGCCCTGGTCGCGGGTCGGGAAGCGCTGCGCGCGCCGATCGACGAGGCCTGCGACGTGTCGATCGACGGCGGGCCGTCCAGCGCCACCGCGCGCATCGGCGACCGGACGGCCGCCGTTCCGGCCGGGATCCGCGACATCGTCGCGTTCACCACCGACCTCTCCCCCGACCAGGCCGCCGGAACCCAGGTCGAGGTGGTCACCGCCAACTGGTTCGAAACCTCGCCCGCTCAGGCGAAACTCCTGCTCATCGCCGTCCAGGCGCTGCTGGTGGCAGCGGGTTTCGCGATCCTGGCGGTGCTGGACCGACGACGCCGCCGGGACCTCGAACGTCCGGTCCAGCGGCCCCTGCACCGCCTGCTCGGCTACGGCATCGACCTCGGCCTGGTGGCGGTCCTGGCCGGCTGGTGGCTGGTCGGCCCCAACGGTCCCGACGACTCGTTCGCCTCGGTGACCGCGCAGAACGGGCTGCGCACCGGCGACATCGGCAACTACTACCGCTGGGAGAACGCCTCCGAAGCTCCCTTCACGCTGGTCCAGCAGATGCTCATGCACGTCGCCGACTGGAACCAGAACCCGCTGGCCATGCGCATTCCCAGCATCCTGGCCGCGCTGGTGACCTGGCTGGTGCTCAGCCGGGGCGTGCTCGGCGCGGCCATGCCCGGCCAGCACCACCGGCCGCTGATCCGCGCGCTGGCCGCGCTGGCGTTCCTGTCCTGGTGGCTGCCGTTCGGGATGGGCGTGCGGCCGGAGGCGTTCGAAGCGCTGGGGCTCACCGTCGTGCTGGCTGCCGTGCTGCAGGCCGCCCGCACCGAGCGGCGGGTGTGGCTCGGGGTCGCCGCCCTGGCCGCGGGCCTGTCGATCGCGATCAACCCGATGGGCATCACCGCGATCGCCCCGTTCGTCGTGCTCGCGCCCCGCCTGTGGCGGATGGCCGGGGTCGGGGTGGCCGCGCTGCTGGCCGGGATCGCCTCGTTCGGCCTGGTGGTGATGTTCGCCGACCAGTCCCTGTTCGGCGCCGCCAAGGCCACCGACCTGCACGGCTACTACGGACCCGACGTGCCGTGGTTCCAGGAGGTGATGCGCTGGCAGTACCTGCTGGGCTTCGACCTCCAGGGCGACGTCGCCCGCCGCGCCGCCATCCTGCTCACACTGGTCGTCGCGGCCTTCAGCACCGCGCTCCTCCTGCGCACCCGCAGCGCGAAGGCAGGGGACCGCGGACCGCTGGGCGGCGCGGGGCTGCGGTTCGCGCACGTACCGGTGGCGTCGTTGCTGATCAGCATGGCCCTGATGACGTTGACGCCGTCGAAGTGGACGCACTACTTCGGCGCGCTCGCCGGCGTGGGAGCCGCTACCCTGACCGCGGGCGCGGTGCTGATCGGCGTCGCCGCCGTCACCGCGAGCCGGGACCGAGCGGTGCTGATCGCCGGACTGGTGGGAACCGCGCTCGCCGTCGGCGCGGCGGCGCTGGTGTTCTCCGGCAAGAACAACTGGTTCCTGCACTCCCAGTACGGGGTGCCCTGGGGCGAAGGCCCGGTCCGGCCGCTGCACAACCCGCTGTGCTGGCTGCTCGTCGCCGGGCTTCTGGTGGCCGCGTCCGCGCTGGTCGGGAAGGGCGACGACCGGGTGCGACGCGCGCTGATCCGCGCGCCGATGCTGGTCTGCGTCACGGCGATGGGGGTGGCGGTGACGATCGTGCTGGGTTCCTTCGCGGTCGCTCCGATCCGGCAGGGCGACGCCTACTCCATCGGCGGGCAGGGCATCGCCGCAGCGCGCGGCGGGAGCTGCGGCATCGCCGACAAGATCGTGGTCACCCCGGACCTCGCACCGCTGCGCGGCGGCGACGGCGCCGAGATGGCCGGGTTCACCGAAGGCACCGGGTTCGCACCGGGTTTCACCCCACCCGAGAACGTCCCCGTGTGGGGAAGCCTGACCGGTGGGCAGATCAACACCGGGACGCTGACCACCGGCTGGTTCCCGCTGCCCGCGCTCGCCCCCGACCAGGAGCTCGCCTTCGGCGTGGCCGGGCGCAGCGGCGACGGGAACCGGGTCGCGCTGGAGTTCTCCGGCCCCGGCGGCACCCGGGAGGTCGTCCTCGACGACACCTGGATGGACGCCGACGAGCGCGAGACCTACCCGACCGACCACGTCATCGAGGACGAGCCGCAGGACCACCCGGGCTGGCGGGACATGCACCTGTCCCCCGCCCAGATCCCCGCTGGCGCCGAGCAGGTCCGCATCACCGCGACCGACGGCACGACCGACCCGGCCGGCTGGCTCGCGGTCAGCGGCCCGCGGCTGCGGCAGGTCATCCCGCTCACCGAGTACATGCAGGACCGGGCGCCGACCTACGTCGACTGGTCGATGACCTGGAACATGCCGTGCCTGCGGGATCTCCCGAAGGTCGGCGGCGGACTCGTCGAAGCGCCCGCCTACCTGATCACCCCGCCCGGCTCGATGGGTTTCGGCGGCACCGCCGCGTTCGAGCGCGGCATCGGCGGCGCGTTCGCCGGGGTGCGCGACGTCGGTGCTCAGGAGGAGATCCCGACGAGGCTCAACGGTTACGAGAAGACACCCGAATATTCCGAGTGGGGCCACCTCATCGAGGTGCAATACCCCTACCCGGGCAACCGATTCGACGTCCACCGCGTTGAAGCTCAACGGTGGGGTTGGCGAGGGGAGTGACCATGGCCGACACGATGCGCCACGAGGTCGGGATACCGGTACCGCAGCAGGCACGAACCTCCGATGCCGAGGCACCGCAGCTGATCTCCTACGTGCTGCCGGTCTACAACGAGGCCGAGGGGATCAAGCACTTCCACACCGAGCTGACCTCCGCTGTCGCCCAGCGGCCCGAGTTCGACTTCGAGTTCATCTACGTCAACGACGGCTCCGCCGACGGCTCGCTGCGCATCCTGCACGACATGGCGAAGAACGACCCGCGCGTGCGGGTGATCGACTTCGCGCGCAACTTCGGCCACCAGATCGCCATCACCGCGGGCCTGGACTACGCGGCGGGCCAAGCCGTGATCGTGATGGACACCGATCTGCAGGACCCGCCGCGGGTGAGCCTGGAGATGATCGACGCCTGGCTGGCCGGCGCGGAGGTCGTGCAGGCCCGGCGGCGGACCCGGCGCGACACCCCGTTCAAGCGCGCCACCGCGCACTTCTACTACCGGGTGCTGCGCAGCTGCTCCGACGTCGACATCCCGGTCGACACGGGCGATTTCCGGCTGCTCAACCGGCGTGCCGCCGAGGAGCTGCGCAGCTTCCGGGAACGCAGCCGGTTCATCCGCGGCATGGTCGCCTCGATGGGCTTCAACCAGCAGGAACTGCTCTTCGACCGGGACGAGCGGGTCGCGGGCGAGACCAAGTACCCGATGCGCAAGATGCTCCGGCTGGCCGCCGACGGCGTCACCGGGTTCTCCACCGCGCCGCTCAAGCTGATCACCCGGATGGGGTTCGCGGCCCTCGCCCTGGCGTTTCTGGGGATCATCTACTCGGTAACGCTGCGGCTCTTCTTCCCCGAAGTCACCGTCTCGGGGTGGACGATGCTGATGGTCGTGATGCTGTTCCTCGGCGGTCTGCAGATGCTGTCGCTGGGAGTCATCGGCAGCTACATCGGCCGCATCTACAGCGAAGTGCAACAACGACCCCTCTACATCGTCCGGGATGTGATCCGGCATGACGAAGATTGAGCCGCGTCCTCGGCTGATCAGCCGAGAACTGCTGCTCTACACGGTGATCGGCGGCAGCGGCGTGCTGCTGGACTACCTGCTGTTCCTGGTGCTGTTCAACTACTTCGGGATGCACCACCAGCTGGCCAACGTGCTGAGCACGACGGCGGGGATCACCAACAACTTCGTGCTCAACTCGCTGTTCAACTTCCGCAAGACGGACCGGATCGTGGTGCGGTTCCTGCGGTTCTACGCTGTGGGCATCGCCGGGATCGTGCTGACGTTCCTGCTGCTGGCGGTGTTCTCCACGTGGATCGGGATCGATGCGAACCTGGTCAAGCTCGCCAGCCTCCCGGTGGTCCTGCTGTTCCAGTACACGATCAACAAGAGGTGGAGTTTCGGATGAGAGTGGGGATCGTCGGCGCCGGCGCCACCGGGCTGACCGCGGCCTTCGACGCGGTGCGCGCCGAACACGACGTGACGGTGCTGGAAGCCTCCGCCGAACTCGGCGGGCTCGCGGCGTCCATCGAGGTCGGCGGCACCCCGCTGGAGCGCTTCTACCACCACAGCTTCCGCAGCGACGAGGCGATGATCGAGCTGATCGACGACCTCGGGCTCAGCGACAAGCTGCGGTTCCACAAGCCGACCACCGGTGTGTACTTCAAGGGCGAGCTGCACGACTTCGGCACCCCGCTGGAGATGCTGAAGTTCCCCGAGTTCTCGATGCTCGACCGGTTGCGGTTCGGCGCATCGGCCGCGGCGCTGAAGGTGATCCGCGACGGCTCCCGGTTCAACGGGGTCCGCGCGCTGGACTGGATGCGGCGCTGGGCGGGCGAGAAGGTCACCTCGACGATCTGGGAACCGCTGCTGCAGGGCAAGTTCGGCGAGCACGCCGAGGAGATCTCGATGGCGTGGCTGTGGGCCAGGATCCACTGCCGCACCTTCGAACTCGGTTACGTCCACGGCGGTTTCGACCAGGTCTACCGCGCGCTGACCGAGGCGGTCACCGAGCGCGGCGGGAAGATCGAGTTCAGCAAGCCGGTCTCGTCCATCACCCAGCCCTCGGAATCGGTGCTGGTGGGAGCCTCGGACGGCAGCAGCTACGAGTTCGACCACCTCATCGTCACGGTCCCGCAGCCCGTCTTCGCCAAGGCCGCCGACATCGAGTCCGACGACGTGCTCTGGCGCAACCAGTACCTGGGCGCCACCTGCTTCATCCTCGAGGTGGACCGCAGCGTCATCCCGCACTACTGGCTCAACATCAACGACCCGGAGTTCCCGTTCCTGGCGGTCGTCGAGCACACGAACATGGTCGACCGGCAGGAGTACGACGGGAACCACGTCGTCTACGTAGGCAACTACGTCCCGCGCGACGACTGGCGGTTCACCACCGACCCGGCAGAGCTGCTGCAGAACTACATCCCGTGGCTCAAGCGGCTCAACCCGGAGTTCGACGAGTCCTGGATCAAGAACTGGCACTTCTCCAAGGCCGGTTTCGCGCAGCCCATCGTCACCCCGACGTACCGCTCGCTGATCCCGCCGCACAAGACCCACATGCCCGGCGTCACCCTGGCCACGATGTCCCAGATCTACCCCCAGGACCGCGGCCAGTCCTACGCCATCGCCATGGCCCACCAGATCACCGAATCCCTGGGCCTCCGCTGAACCTCAACCCACCCTGCGGCTCGGCCTGCCCTGCGGCTCGGTCTGCCCTGCTGCTGGTCGGTGCCCGGCGGCTCGGTCCACTGCCCGGTGACTCTCGTTTTCGTGGTGTGGGGGTGGGGGGAAGTTTTCATGAAAACTTCCCCCACCCCGTACGAGACCGAACCCCGGCACTCGAACTTCGAGGTAGCGGCCCGGATCAGGCCTCGTCGAGGCCCGGGGCGCCGTCGTGGATGGTCAAGGTGGCCAGGTCGTGCACCGGGGCTCCGGGCTCGGAGACGTGGGGCAGGACCTTGTAGGTCGCCTTCATCTCCGTTTCGGTGATCTTGGTGGAGATGTAGCCGCGCTGGTTGTTGTAGAGCCGGACGTGGGGGTTCTCGGCCAGGTAGGCCTTCTCCTCCTCCGTCAGCTCGGCCGAGCCGTCGCCGCCGCTGGTGATGGACGTGGCGGTGAACTCGGTGGCCACGACGTCCTCGCCGTCGCGGATCTCGTTCGCCCAGTGCGTGTGCACGTCACCGGTCAGCACGACCGGGTTGCGGGTGCGCGCCTGCTTCCAGCCCTGGATGACCCGCTGCCGCGAGCCGACGTAGCCGTCCCAGGCGTCCGGGTTGAAGGCCCTCTCCTGCCCGTTCTGGTAGTCGATCTCGGCGAACATGACCTGCTGCCCCAGCACGTCCCAGCGCGCCCGCGAGGAGCGCAGGCCCTGCAGCAGCCAGCGCTCCTGCTCGGCACCGGTGAGGCTGCGCCGCGGGTCCAGCCGGGCCGGGTCCTGGGTCGGGAACTCGTCGTTGCCGACCTGGTCGTCGCGGTACTGGCGGGTGTCGAGCATGTGGAAGGTCGCCAGCGACCCCCACTCGACCCGCCGGAACAGCCGCAGATCGATGCCCCGAGGCAGCTGGGATCGGCGGAGCGGCATGTTCTCGTAGTAGGCCTTGAAGGCGGCCGCGCGGCGCTCCCGGAAGTGCGGCTGCGGCTCGTCCGGGTGCTCGTAGACCTCGTCCGCCCAGTTGTTGTCCACCTCGTGGTCGTCCCAGACCACCACCCACGGTGCCGCGGCGTGCGCGTGCTGCAAGTCGGCGTCGGACTTGTACTGGGCGTGCCGCTGCCGGTAGTTGGCCAGCGTCTCGGTCTCCGGCCCGGCGTGGTCGCGGACGTTGCCGCCCGGGATCTCGTAGTCGCCCGCCTGGTACTCGTACTGGTAGTCGCCCAGGTGCAGGACCAGGTCCGGACGCTCGTCGCCGAGGTGCCGGTAGGCCGTGAAGTAGCCGTGCTCGTACTGGGCGCAGGAGGCGAAGGCCATCGACAGCTCGCCCATCGTGCCCGGCAGCGGCGCCGTCCGGGTGCGCCCGGCGGGTGAGACCGAGCCCTCCGCGCGGAACCGGTAGAAGTAGTCGCGCCCGGGACGCAGGCCCTCCAGCTCGACGTGCACGCTGTGGCCCATCTCGGGCGCCGCCTGCGCCTCACCGCGCCGCACGACGCGGGTGAACCTCTCGTCCTCGGCGACCTCCCACTGCACCGGGACGGTCTTGGCCGGCATACCGCCCGCACCATCCTCGGCGAGCGGGTCGACGGCCAGGCGCGTCCACAGCACGAAACCGTCCGGGAGCGGATCACCGGAGGCCACGCCGAGGGTGAACACCTCCCCTCGCCGGGGTGCGCCCGCGCCGGGCAGCGACAGCGCGGAAGGGGCGGCGGCGACGGTCAGCGCGGCCGCACCGGCAGCGCCACCGATCAGCACGCCGCGGCGGGAGAACAGCGAATCGGACTTGTCCATCGGGTCGGTCCTCCATCGGATTCGGGAACGACGACCACTCTCACCGGCCCGGATGAACGCGCCGGTGATCGACCGTGAACAAAGCGTGCCGAACGTCGAAGTCCCCGGCCACCGCAGTGACCGGGGACTTCGACGAATGCGCTTTCCTACAGGTAGAACGCCAGGAAGAGGCAGCCGGCGAGGATCACGCCGAGCACCATCAGGACCTTGTCCTTGAGGACCACTTCCTCCGGCTCACCGGCGACACCCTTGTCGATGTCCACGGCGTACCGCAGGATCGCGATCACCATCGGCACGATGGAGATCAGGCCCCAGCGCGACATCTCGAACTCGCGGATGTCGTAGGCCCACAGCGAGTAGGTCATGATCGTGATCGCTGCCGCGATGGCCCACACGAACCGCAGGTACGACGGCGAGTACGCCTTCAGCGACTTGCGGATCTTCGCACCGGTCTCGGCCGCCAGCTTCACCTCGGCGTAGCGCTTACCCGCCACCATGAACAGCGAACCGAACGCCACGATCAGGTAGAACCACTGGGTGATCACCAGGTTCGCCGCCGCACCACCGGCGATGGCGCGCAGCAGGAACCCGGAGGCCACGATGCACAGGTCGATCACCGGCTGGTGCTTCAGGCCGAAGCAGTAGCCCAGCTGCACCGCGATGTAGAGAGCCATCACCGCCAGCAGCTGCATGCTCGTCAGACCCGAGATCAGCAGTGAGCCGCCCAGCAGCAGCACGCACACCACGTAGGCGATCGGCACCGGGATCAGGCCGGCCGCGATCGGGCGGTTGCGCTTGGTCGGGTGCTGCCGGTCCGCCTCGACGTCGATCGCGTCGTTGACGAAGTAGATGCCCGAAGCGGCCATCGAGAACACCACGAACGCGATCACCGCGTCGAGCAGGATGGCAGGGTCCAGGATCTCGCCCGCCGCGAACGGCACGGCCAGCACCAGGACGTTCTTCACCCACTGCTTGGGGCGAAGCTCCTTGACCAGACCGGTCATCAGACCGGCAGGCGTCCCCGCCTTCGAGGTCACCTTCGCGTGGTAGGCGTCCGACGACTTGTCCTTCTCGTCGTCGGTCTTCTCCGGCTCCGCCTCCAGCACCTCGTCGCCGAACTCGGCGCCGATGGTTCCTTCCGCGTCGGCCTCCACCTCGGCCTTCTTCGAGGCGTCGGTGTCCTCAGGGGCCTTCTTCGCCTCGACCGCCTCGGCGGCCTCGGCCACGTCGGCCGAAGCTTGCTTGTTGTCAGGCACGGTTCCTCCGCCGTCTCATGAACCGCCGGGTGACCAGCGCAACGGCACCGCCGAGCGCCGAACCGGCGACCACATCGCTCGGGTAATGAACCCCCAGGACAAGACGGCTGACCATCATGGGCGGCACCAGTGCCGGGGTCAGCTTCTTGCCGGTCAACCCGCCGTAGAGCACCGCGGCGGCCGTCGTGGACGTCGCGTGCGAGGACGGGAAGCTCAGCTGGCTCGGCGTACCGACCAGCACCTGGATCTCGGGGTCCTTCGGACGCGGGCGGCGGACCACCCGCTTGACCGCGATCGACGCCGCGTGCGCAGCGGCGACCCCGGCAGCGGCGGTGACCCACTCGCCGCGGCGCTTGCGGTCGACCAGCGCACCGACGGCGCCGATGGCCAGCCACCCTGCGGCGTGCTCACCGAACAGCGACATCGCGTGCGCCGTCTTGACGACCGCGGGCTTGGCCAACGCGCCCTGCACCTTGCGCAGCGCGATGGTCTCGGCCGTGACCTCCTCGTCGTGCTTGAGGTCGGTCACGTCCTCGGGGGCGATCAGCGTAGTCAGCTCTGCCACTTCGTCTCCGGGAAAGTCGGTGTCATCGGGGATCAAAGACTTGCTTCCAGGACTCCGCGCTGGTCAGCTCCGGCAGCGCGGCGCGGTACTCCTCGCGGAGCCTCGCCCACTCCTGGCCGAGCCGCTTGTAGTTGGCAAGCGCCTCCAGGCCCAGCCGCCGGAACGTCTCCGGGTCGCGGCGGCGGAACGCCACACCGCTCCCGTCGGCGTTGGACACCGTGGCGCTGTCCAGGTTGCCCAGCAGGAACCAGCGAGCCGCGGCGGCCGGGACGTTGAGCTGCGGGCGGTCCGACGCCTCGTGCGACGGCTCCTTGAGGTTGTGCAGCAGCGCCTTGGACGCGCGCGCCGCGATCACCGCCGGGTTCACCGGCGGGTTGAGCATGCCCTCGGCCATGATCGGGTCCGCGGTCGGCGGCGGGAACTCCCGCGCAGACGGCAGCGTCGTGGCGTCCGCGTAGTCCTTGCGCAGCTCGCGGACCTCGGGCAGCGCCGAGCGCAGGCTGTCGAACAGGCCCGACGGGCCCTTCATGAAGTCCTCGATGGCCTTCTGCTGCACCGCCACCGTGGAGTACTCCATCGACAGCAGGTGCCGCAGCGTGAGCTTGAGGCCCTGCTTGACGATGTTGTTCTTGACCTCTTCCGGGCTGTGCAGCGCGGCCAGGATCAGCCGGTTGCGGGTGTGGAAGTAGGCGGTCCAGTCCGTGGCGTCGTTCTTGTCGGTCCACGGCATGTGCCAGATCGCGGCACCCGGCAGCGTCACCGTCGGGTAGCCGTGGCCGCCCGCGCGCAGCGAGTACTCCGAGTCGTCGTGCTTGATGAACAGCGGCAGCGGCAGCCCGGTGCGCTCGATGATCTCGCGCGGGAACAGGCACATCCACCAGCCGTTGTAGGTCGAGTGGATGCGCTGGTGCAGCTTCTTGGTCTTGCGCAGCGGCTTCTTGGCGAAGTCGTGGTCGGTGACCGCGCCCGGCGCCGCGCGCCAGATGCCCTGGCCCAGGTCGACGACCTCGCCCATGGTGTGCAGCCGCGAACGGGCCTGCAGGTTGAGCATCTGGCCGCCGACGATGACCGGCTGGGTCGCGGCGCGGGCGAAGGCGTTGGCCCGCAGCACGCCGTCCGGCTCCAGGGCGATGTCATCGTCGATGACCATCACCTGGGCGGCGGTCGAGTTGTGGATGCCCTCGTACATGACCCGGCCGAAGCCACCGGAGCCACCGAGGTTGTCCTGCTCGATGACGTGCAGCTTGTCGCCGATGGCCTTGGCGGCCTCGTCGAAGCCCTCGACCTCGTGGATCTTCTGCGGCCCTTGGTCGGCCACGATGACCCGCTCCACCACGGCCATGACCTGCGGGTCTTCCCCGAGGGTCTTCAGCGCCTCGATGCACTCCGAGGGCCGGATGGTGGTGGTGCCGACGACGACCTGCTGCTTGGGCATCGGCTGTTCGGTGGTCCAGGCGCCGTCGCTGATCTCCAGCTCGGCGTCGTTGGTGAACAGGTCGAACCAGATCCAGCCGCCGTCCTCGAAGGGCTGCAGCGAGACCTTGAACTCCAGCGACGTCCAGTCGTCGGTGGAGACCGGGGAGCCCTGCAGGTGAACGCTGTCGCCGTTGACCTTCGAGCGGTAGACGTCGAGCCGACCGGACCCCTTGACCTGCAGCCGCAGCACGACCTCTTCGATCTTGGTCCAACGCTTCCAGTAGCTGGCCGGGAAGGCGTTGAAGTAGGACGCGAGCGAGATCTTGCTGTGCGCGGGCAGGCGCAGGTTGCGCCGGGAGACGACCGTCGCCGTGCTGGCCAGCGCTTCCGGCTCGTCGATGTAGAGCGGACGCACGTCCAGCGGGTCCTGGCCACGCGGGAACACGATCCGCTGCAGCACCTGCTCAGGCGCCACGTCCGAGGTCCCTGCGCGCACCGAAGTGACGTCGCTGAGCTTGCTCTCACCAGCGGCGTTGGGCTCTCGGGGGGTCCGGTCGGTCACGTCAGTCCTCCAGCGAGCCGTCCAGCGAACGACCCTCGGTGAAGTATGGAGCGATCTTGTTGTCGAACATGCTCAGCGCCGAGCCGATGGCCATGTGCATGTCCAGGTACTTGTAGGTGCCCAACCGACCGCCGAAGATGACCTTGCGCTCCTTGGCCTCCTTCTTGGCCAGTTCGCGGTAGGCCTCCAGCTTGCGCCGGTCCTCCGAGGTGTTGATCGGGTAGTAGGGCTCGTCCCCGCTCTCCGCGGACCGCGAGTACTCCCGCACCACCACGGTCTTGTCCGACGGGTAGTAGTCCCGCTCGGGGTGGAAGTGCCGGAACTCGTGGATCCGGGTGTAGGGCACCTCTTCGTCGGCGTAGTTCATCACCGACGTGCCCTGGAAGTCACCGGTGGCCACGACCTCGGTCTCGAAGTCCAGCGTGCGCCAGCCGAGCTCGCCCTCGGCGTACTCGAAGTACTGGTCCAGCGGCCCGGTGTAGACGACCGGGACGTCGGTGGGCAGCTCCCCACGCACGTCGAAGAAGTCGGTCGCGAGCCGAACCTCGATGTTCGGGTGCTCCGCCATCTTCTCCAACCACGCGGTGTAGCCCTCGACGGGCAGGCCCTCGTAGTCGTCGCTGAAGTAGCGGTTGTTGAGGTTGTAGCGAACCGGCAGCCGGCTGATGATCGCCGCGGGCAGTTCCTTGGGGTCGGTCTGCCACTGCTTGGCCGTGTAACCGCGCACGAATGCCTCGTACAGCGGGCGGCCGATCAGCGAGATCGCCTTCTCCTCGAGGTTCTGCGCGTCCGCGGTGTCGATCTCGGACGCGTGCTCGGCAACCAGCGCCTTCGCCTCGTCCGGGGTGAACGCACGACCGAAGAACTGGGACAACAGGCCCAAGTTCATCGGGAACGAGTAAATCTGCCCCTGGTGTTTGGTGAACACCCGGTGCTGATAGTTGGTGAATTCGGTGAACTGGTTTACGTAATCCCACACGCGTTTGTTCGAGGTGTGGAAAAGGTGCGCACCGTAGCGGTGCACCTCGATACCGGTTTCAGGCTCCGCCTCCGAGTAGGCGTTGCCCCCGATGTGGTCACGTCGGTCCAGCACCAGCACCCGCTTGTCCAGCTGGGTGGCGGCGCGCTCTGCGATCGTGAGGCCGAAGAATCCGGAACCAACAACGATCAGGTCATAGCCTGCGAAGCTCACAGTCGTCGAGGGTAGCTGGAGCGCGAGGACACCCCGAAACCGCGTTGACGTTATTGGCTACATATGACCACGAAGAGTGTCGATATCGCTGCCGAAGCCGGACTCCTCCTCGCTGTCCAGGCAGTTCGTCACCCGTTCGGGGTGATGGCCGCGACACCGGCCGCGACTATTCGTGGCTGTTAATACCCGTTAGGCGACGCTCCCGGCGCGTCGTACGACGGCTACCATCACGCCGTACCGACGCGCCGGTGAAACCCTTTCACGCAGGTCCGAGACTCCGGGACGGGCGCGCAACGCTGGGTGGTGAGCTGTGGGGTCGACGCGCGCCCGTGACGGGCGTCACTTACTGGTCGCGGCAATTCTGCTGGAGGTCTTGGCGGTCTGGTTCGTGCACTGGATCGACACCCGCGGCTACATGGACACCGAGATTTACCGGCTTGGTGCGCGCGCGTGGCTCAACGGTTACCAGGTCTACGGCGACGACCTGACCCCGGAGAGCCCGGACTCCGCGACGTTGCCGTTCATCTACCCGCCGTTCGCCGCGCTGCTGTTCGTGCCGCTGACCTGGATGTCCGAGACCTCCGCCGTGGTCGTGGTCGCGCTGTGCTCGCACCTGGCGATCCTGCTGACCGCGTACTCGCTGGCCCGCTCCTCGCGCCACTTCGCACCGCACGCGGGCAAGGTCGCCGTCGCCACCGCGCTGCTGCTGCCCTGGATGACGCTGATCGAGCCCGCGCGCGACACCATCAACTACGGCCAGATCAACCTGGTGCTGATGGGGCTGGTCGCCGCCGACTGCCTGCTCCCGCGCACCCGGTGGCCGCGCGGGATGCTGGTCGGCATCGCCGCCGCGATCAAGCTGACGCCGCTGGGCTTCCTGCTGTTCTTCCTGCTGCGCAGGGACTACCGGTCCATGGCCGTCACCGCGGCCACCTTCGCCGCCACCGTGCTGCTCGGACTGCTGGCAGCGCCGCGCGACTCCGCTGACTGGTGGCTGGACAAGATGCTCTCCACCGGCGACTCGTTCGGCACCGTCTACGCGGGCAACCTGACGCTGCGCAGCCTGCTGGCCAAGCAGGAGCTGACCGGCTTCGCGCTGAACTCGCTGTGGATCGTCGGCTCGCTGCTGCTGCTCGCGCTGGTCGTGATGGGCATCCGCTACGCGCTGAGCACCGCCGATCTGACGCTCGCCCTGGTGCTCAACGCGGTGTGGATCCTGCTGGTCTCGCCGATCTCCTGGTCGCACCACTGGGTGTGGGCGGGTCCGGCGATCGCGCTGATGTTCATGATGGCCCTGCGCAACCGCTGGTACGGAATGATGATCGCGGTGGTGATCTCCGCGATCACGGTGCTGACCGGACCGCAGTGGTACTTGCCCAACACCGGGGATCGCGAACTGGACTGGACCTTCTCGCAGCAGGTCGTGGGCAACGCCTACACGTTGATCGGGATCGGATTCCTGGTGTCCGCCGCGGTTGCCTACGCGCGATTCGGCAGGAGCCCGGTGAATTCCCCGGACTTCCCGAGCGGCTCCCTGATTCCGGGACGCTGATTCCATTCCGCGGATTCGCGGCATAGCGGAATTCCAGACGGCGAGTGATCGGCTCTGGACCCATACTCGTTCTTCGTCGCGAAGCGGGTGTCGACAAAGGACACCCGCCCTCAGCCGAAGCGAGGTATTGCCCATGCGTTCTCGGTCCCACCGACCGCGGTTGGCGGCCGCCGCACTGCTGGCCACGTCCCTTCTCCCGATCTCAGGGCCTTCCGGCATCGCTGGGCCGAACCCCGAACCGTCCGGGACGCAGAGCATCCACATCCCGTTGCGCGACGTGTCCGCCGACCGGTCCGGGGTGCGCGAGGTCCGCAGCGACAAGGCCTTCGAGCTGATCGGGTTCACCTGGGACGGACCGGCCCCCGACCGCGTCGAGGTGCGCACGCGCGCGGCCGAGGGCTGGGGTCCGTGGACGTCGTTGGAGTCCGAAGGCGGCGGCAGCGAACCGATGTGGACCGGCCGCAGCAACGACGTGCAGGTCCGCGCGAGCGCGGAGGGCCAGGACGCCACCGGCCGACTGCGGTTCGTCGGCATCGACCCCGGCGAGGGGACGACCCCGCCGCAGGCCGCCGAGCCGCGCGCGGGAACGCCACCGGTGGTCAGCCGGGCGCAGTGGGGCGCCGACGAGTCGAAGATGACCTGGCCGATCGAGCGGACCAGCACCAAGGCCGCCGTCGTGCACCACACCGCCGGCACCAACAACTACACCTGCGAACAGTCGGCCAAGATCGTGCGCGGCATCTACCAGTACCACGCGGTCGAGCTGGGCTGGGGCGACATCGGCTACCACGCGCTCGTCGACAAGTGCGGCACCGTCTTCGAGGGGCGCACGGGAGGTCTCGCGGGCGACGTGATCGGTGGTCACGTGCTCGGGTTCAACCGCAACACCTTCGGCATCTCGATGATGGGCAACTACGACGGCGCGACGCCGTCCTCGAAGACGGTCAACGCGGTCGCCGACGTGGTCGCCCGGAAGCTGAAGGCATCGGGCGTCCCTGCCGACGGCACGACCCGCCTGACCTCCGAAGCGCCCAAGGGGTCGAAGTACCCGGCGGGCACGGCGGTCACGCTGCCCACGATCTTCGGGCACCGGGACGCGGCCTACACGGCCTGCCCGGGCCAGCGCGGCTACGACCGCCTGGGAACCATCCGAAACCAGGCCGCCAGCACCCAGCGACACGAAGTCCCCTGACCAGGACCCCTCCCAGTTTTAGTTGTGGTGTTCGGGGAGGTTGGTCAGTCGGGTGATGGGTGGTTGGCCTCCGA
>NZ_BAAGZP010000058.1:0-600 GCF_054778355.1 Saccharopolyspora tripterygii
TCATGGATGTGGCTTCGCCTCATCTGCCGGGATCGCTGGCCACCGACGGCGTGATCCCCCAGGTCTCGAACACCGCGGTTTCCTCTGCGCGCGAGACCAACCCGTCCGACGTCTCACCGGGTGTCTCGCCCGACGACCGGTACCGCTCCTACCAGGAGCCGTCCCAGTCGCGTCGGTCGCATGAGTCGTCGCGGTCGTATCATTCGTCGAGGTCGCGTCGTTCGTCGCAATCCCCGGTGGGTCCGGTGGTGTTGGTTAATCCGCAGTTGCGGGCGAATCCGCCTCGTCCGCGGTGGATGTATCGGGGTGATACGCGTCCGCCGGAGGTGATTTTCCGGGAGGGGATGACGTCGTGGGGTCGGGATTACAACCTGGTGTCGCATGTGCATGGTGGTGAGCATGCGCGGGATTCGGGTTATGTGTCGGTGACGCCGAGTTCTGTTGCGGCGCATCAGTTCGTGGTTCCTGATGGTGGTGATCCGGTTCGGCATCATGGTCGGTGGTATGTGCCGATGTCGGGTCAGATCTATCAGATCGAGTCTTCGGGCAACATGATTCACATGGCGTCGCAGAATCTGCCGCGGGATCTGCTGGATCGGA
>NZ_BAAGZP010000059.1:0-2238 GCF_054778355.1 Saccharopolyspora tripterygii
TCATGGATGTGGCTTCGCCTCATCTGCCGGGATCGCTGGCCACCGACGGCGTGATCCCGTCCTCGTCCGTGGCGGTGATCTCCTCGCCCCGCGAGGCCACCACCTCCGACGTCTCACCGGCCGTTCCGCCGAGCGACCGGCCTCGGCGGCATCGCGGCAGCCAGCACGACCCCTACGCCGGGTCGTCGCGGTCGTCCCGTTCCTCGCACGCCCCCCGGTCACACCGCTCGTCGCAACCCCGGCTCGGTCCGGTGACGTTGGACAATCCGCAGTTGCGGGCGAATCCGTCGCGTCCGCAGTGGATGTACCGGGGTGATACCCGCCCGACTGAGGTGATCTTCCGGGACGGGATGACGTCGTGGGGGCGCGACTACAACCTCGTCTCCCACGTGCACGGTGGTGAGCACGCTCGGAACTCGGGGTATGTGTCGGTGACGCCGAGCGCGGTGGCCGCCCACCAGTTCGTCGTGCCCGACGGCGGCGACCCCGTGTACTACCAAGGTCGTTGGTACGTGCCGATGTCGGGGCAGATCTACCAGATCGAGTCCTCGGGCAACATGATTCACATGGCGTCGCAGAACCTTCCGCAGGATCTGCTGGATCGGATGCAGTACCAGACGGAGTGGGATTCGGTGCGGCACGTGGATCGCCGCAACATCCACTCGGCGATGACGGTGAGCGGGCATTTCCATCAGGGTCCTGATGGTCGGCGGACGATCCTTCCGGGCACGACGCCGCGATTGATCAACGTGGACAACGATGGCTACGTTCGCGGGTATCGGGGTTATGACCCGCACGCAGACTCCGATAGCGAGTTCACGCGGGAGACCGATCTCGGCCTCGGCGGATCTCCCCGTCCGCGCCGCTCGCCGTCCGACGACGGCTACCTGCCCACCACCAGCTCGTCCTCGTACTACCCGAGGCAGTCGAGCTCCTACGACAACTACTACGACCGAGGCCCGGGGCTACCGTCCAGCGCCGAGAGCTCCACCACCGGCGCCCAGGTCGACGGCCGGCCCGCAGACGGTACCCAGCAGCCGAGCCGCGAGGTCACGCTCGACAACCCGCAGCTGCGGACGAACCCGACACGCCCGCGGTGGATGTACCGAGGGGACACGCGTCCCCCGGCGGAGATCTTCCGCGACGGCATGACCTCGTGGGGCAGGGACTACGACCTCGTCGCGCACGTCCACGGCGGCGACCAGGCCATGAACTCCGGGTACGTGTCGGTGACGCCCAGCGCCGTCGCAGCGCACCAGTTCGTGGTGCCCGACGGCCGCCCGCCGATCCAGCGCGACGGCAAGTGGTACTTCCCGATGTCCGGGCAGATCTTCCAGATCGAGTCGACGGGCAACATGATTCACATGGCCTCGCAGAACCTGCCGCAGGCCCTGCTGGACCGGATGCAGTTCCAGACCGAATGGGACGCCGTCAGGCACGTCGACGCCGAGAACATCCACTCGGCGATGACCGTCGAGGGGTACTTCCACCAGGGCCCCGACGGCAAGCGCACCATCCTGCCCGGGACGGCGCCGACGCTGACGAACGTCGAGAACGAGAACTTCGTCCCGCAACACCAAGGATACGACCCGCACGCCGACCCGGACAGCGGCTTCACCCGGGACAGCGACCTCGGCCTCGCCGAGCAACCCGGCACCGAATCCGCCGACATCTCGCCTGGCCTCCCGCCCTCGGACGACTCCCGGCACTCGTCGCGGTCGCGACACTCCCACGAGTCCTCGCGCTCGCACCACTCGTCCCGGTCGCACCACTCGTCGAGGTCGCACCACTCCTCGTCGAGCAGGCCGTCGTACTCGGGTTATTCGGCGGTGCCCTCATCCGCCGCGCAGGTCGGCAGCTCATCCCAGCCCCCGCTCGGTCCGGTGACGCTGGACAACTCCCAGTTGCGGGCGAATCCGTCGCGTCCGCAGTGGATGTACCGGGGTGATACGCGTCCGACTGAGGTGATCTTCCGGGATGGGATGACGTCGTGGGGTCGTGATTACAACCTGGTGTCGCACGTGCACGGTGGTGAGCACGCGCGGGATTCGGGGTATGTGTCGGTGACGCCGAGCGCGGTGGCGGCGCATCAGTTCGTGGTTCCTGATGGTGGCGACCCTGTGTATTACCAAGGTCGTTGGTATGTGCCGATGTCGGGGCAGATCTACCAGATCGAGTCCTCGGGCAACATGATTCACATGGCGTCGCAGAATCTGCCGCGGGATCTGCTGGATCGGA
>NZ_BAAGZP010000060.1:0-684 GCF_054778355.1 Saccharopolyspora tripterygii
CGGGGTAGTGCAGGGCGAGGGCTCCGAGGGCTTGTTTCCAGCCGTGGACGGTGGCGCCTTCGACCAGGCGTGCGGGAGCGTTGCGTTGGTGGGCGGGTTGGCCGCGTTGCGAGGCGCGTTGTCGGGCTCGTTTGTCCTCGATATCCCGGATGGCCAGCCACAACAGTTTGGTGACCGCCTCGTCGTTGGGGAAGTGGCCGCGGTTTTTGATGATCTTGCGGAGCTGGTAGTTCAGTGACTCGATCGAGTTCGTGGTGTAGATGATCCGCCGGACCTCGGGCGGGAATTCCAGGAACGGGATGAACCGCTCCCACGCGTTTTCCCAGGTCCGCGCTGCCGCGGGGTATTTGCGGCCGAGGTCGGATTCGGCGAATTCCAGCAGTGCGGTCTCGGCGGCCTGGGCGGTCGGCGCAGTGTAGATCGGCTTGAGCGCGGCAGCGACCTTCTTTCTGTCCTGATAGGACACGAATCGCATCGCGGCCCTGATCAGGTGGACCGTGCAGGTCTGCACGGTCGACTGAGGCCAGCTTGCCTCGATGGCCTCGGGCAGTCCAGCAAGACCGTCACAGCAGACGATCAGCACATCCTTGACGCCCCGGTTGCGCAGCTCGGCGCAGACTCCGGCCCAGAACTTCGCTCCCTCACCGGCCTGCACCCAGATTCCGAGGACGTGTTTCACGCCGT
>NZ_BAAGZP010000061.1:0-1745 GCF_054778355.1 Saccharopolyspora tripterygii
CGCATGATCTTGCCGGAGCGGGTTTTGGGGAGTTCGGGCACGACCATGATCTGCCGTGGTTTGGCGATCGGGCCGATCTCCTTGGACACGTGGTCGCGCAGCTCGGCGAGTGCGGCTTCGCCGCCGGCGCCGTCGGCCACGCCGCCGCGCAGGATCACGAACGCCACGATGCCCTGACCGGTGGTCGGGTCGCTGGCGCCGACCACCGCGGCTTCGGCCACGTTGGGGTGGGAGACCAGCGCGGACTCGACTTCGGTGGTGGAGATGCGGTGGCCGGACACGTTCATCACGTCGTCCACGCGGCCCAGCAGCCACATGTCGCCGTCGGCGTCGTACTTGGCGCCGTCACCGGCGAAGTAGAAGCCGAGGTCGGCGAACTTCGACCAGTAGGTGTCCTTGTAGCGCTCGTCGTCGCCCCAGATGCCGCGCAGCATCGCCGGCCAGGGCTTGTCCAGGACGAGCAGGCCGCCGCCGCCGGGGCCGACGTCGGCGCCGGTCTCGTCGACGACCTTGGCCGAGATGCCGGGCAGCGGTGTTTGCGCCGATCCGGGCTTGGCGGCGGTGGCGCCGGGCAGCGGCGAGATCATGATCGCGCCGGTCTCGGTTTGCCACCAGGTGTCCACGATCGGCGTGCGGTCGGAGCCGATGTTCTTGCGGTACCAGATCCAGGCCTCGGGGTTGATCGGCTCGCCGACCGAACCCAGCACCCGCAGCGATGAGAGGTCGTAGGACGCCGGGATCTCCGCGCCCCACTTCATGAAGGTGCGGATCGTGGTCGGCGCGGTGTAGTAGATCGTCACGCCGTACTTCTGGACGATCTCCCAGTGCCGGCCCTCGTGCGGCGCGTTCGGGGTGCCTTCGTAGATCACCTGGGTGGCGCCGTTGGCCAGCGGGCCGTAGACGATGTAGGTGTGGCCGGTGACCCAGCCGATGTCGGCGGTGCACCAGTAGACGTCGCTGTCCGGTTTGAGGTCGAAGACGTTGTGGTGGGTGTAGGCGGCTTGGGTGAGGTAGCCGCCGGAGGTGTGCAGGATGCCCTTCGGGCGTCCGGTGGTCCCCGAGGTGTAGAGGATGAACAGCGGGTGCTCGCTGTCGAAGGCCTCCGGGGTGTGCTTGTCCGGCTGGTGGTCGACGACCTCGTGCCACCACTTGTCGTGGGTGTCGTTCCACTGCACGTCGATGCCGGTGCGCTGGACGACCAGCACGTGCTGGATGCTCGGCGCTTCCGCGACGGCCTCGTCGACGTTGGCCTTCAGCGGCATGGCCTTGCCGCGCCGGTACTGGCCGTCGGCGGTGATGACGACCTTGGCCTCGGCGTCGTTGATCCGCGAGCGCAGCGCTTCGGCGGAGAAGCCGCCGAACACGACGCTGTGCATCGCGCCGAGACGCGCGCAGGCCAGCATCGAGAACACGGCCTCGGGCAGCATCGGCAGGTAGATCGCGACCCGGTCGCCTGCGCCGACGCCGAGTTCGGCCAGGGCGTTGGCGGTGCGGGAGACCTCGCGCTGGAGCTCGGCGTAGGTGATGGCGCGGCTGTCGCCCGGCTCGCCCTCCCAGTGGATGGCGACGCGGTCACCGTTGCCGGCTTCGACGTGCCGGTCCGCGCAGTTGTAGGCGACGTTGAGCTTGCCGTCGACGAACCACTTGGCGTAGGGCGCATCCGACCAGTCCAGGACCTGGCCCCACTTGGTGTCCCAGTGCAGCCGCGACGCCTGCTCGGCCCAGAAGGCCTCGCGGTCCGCATC
>NZ_BAAGZP010000062.1:0-569 GCF_054778355.1 Saccharopolyspora tripterygii
GTTGTGAAGTGGAGTTGTCTAGAAACCGCTTCATCAACCGGAGGCCTTCGTGTCCCACCCTAACGCGACGTTGACCCCGCGGACCCGGCTGCGGCTGGCTCGTGTGATCGTCGAGGACGGTTACACGGCCAGTCATGCGGCGGCGATGTTCATGGTGGCGCCGAAAACCGCATCGAAGTGGGCCCGGCGCTACCGGGACGAGGGTGCCGCGGGCATGCGGGACCGCAGCAGCCGGCCGCATCACAGCCCGAACAAAACCCCCGACGACCTGGTTCGGCAGGTCGTGCGGTGGCGGTGGCGTCACCGCCTCGGACCGGTCCAGATCGCCGGGCGCGTGGGCATGCCGGCCTCGACGGTGCACGCCGTTTTAGTGCGCTGCCGGATCAACCGGCTCTCCCACATCGACCGGGCCACCGGCGAACCCCTACGCCGCTACGAACACGACCACCCCGGATCACTGATCCACGTCGACGTCACCAAGTTCGGCAACATCCCCGACGGTGGCGGCTGGCGCTACCTCGACCACCCCCAGGCCAAACGCAACCGGGCCGCCACCGCACGCCGCACCG
>NZ_BAAGZP010000063.1:0-1181 GCF_054778355.1 Saccharopolyspora tripterygii
GGGCACATGGTGGATGCCTTGGTACCAGGGGCCGATGAAGGACGTGGTAGGCCGCGATAGTCCTCGGGGAGTTGTCAAACGAGCTGTGATCCGAGGGTGTCCGAATGGGGAAACCCAGCCCGAGTGATGTCGGGTTACTCATGCCTGAATGTATAGGGTGTGAGGGGGAACGCGGGGAAGTGAAACATCTTAGTACCCGTAGGAAGAGAAAACACTGGTGATTCCGTGAGTAGTGGCGAGCGAAAGCGGAAGAGGCTAAACCGTGCGCGTGGGATACCTGGTAGGGGTTGCGTGTGCGGGGTTGTGGGACACTGTTGGGTGGATCTACCAGTCTGCCAGCATTGGATTGCGTGTTAGTTGAACAGGTTGGGAAACCTGACCGTAGACGGTGAGAGTCCGGTAGGCGAAAATGCGTGGTCGGTGTGTGGTGGTGTTCCCGAGTAGCAGCGCTTTCGTGGAGGGTGCTGTGAATCTGGCGGGACCACTCGCTAAGCCTAAATACTTCCTGGTAACCGATAGTGGATAGTACCGTGAGGGAATGGTGAAAAGTACCCCGGGAGGGGAGTGAAATAGTTCCTGAAACCATGTGCCTGCAATCCGTCAGAGCGGTCTTTGCAACCGTGATGGCGTGCCTTTTGAAGAATGAGCCTGCGAGTTACTGCTGCGTGGCGAGGTTAACCCGTTGGGGGTAGCCGGAGCGAAAGCGAGTCTGAATAGGGCGTGGAGTCGCGTGGTGTAGACCCGAAGCGGAGTGATCTACCCATGGCCAGGGTGAAGCGCGGGTAAGACCGTGTGGAGGCCCGAACCCACCAGGGTTGAAAACCTGGGGGATGAGCTGTGGGTAGGGGTGAAAGGCCAATCAAACTCCGTGATAGCTGGTTCTCCCCGAAATGCATTTAGGTGCAGCGTCGCATGTTGCTTGGGTGGGGTAGAGCACTGGTTGGTTGATGGGCCTTCACGGGTTACTGAGATCAGCCAAACTCCGAATACGCCTGAGTTGAGTGTGGCAGTGAGACGGCGGGGGAGAAGCTTCGTCGTCGAGAGGGAAACAGCCCAGAGCATCGGCTAAGGCCCCCAAGTGTGCGCTTAGTGGGAAAGGATGTGGGATCGCTTAGACAACCAGGAGGTTGGCTTAGAAGCAGCCATCCTTGAAAGAGTGCGTAATAGCTCACTGGTCAAGT
>NZ_BAAGZP010000064.1:0-2466 GCF_054778355.1 Saccharopolyspora tripterygii
ATCGGGTTGATGTCCAGCGCCCGCAGCAGCGGCGAGTACTCCCCTTTCACGTCACCGCTGATCAGGGTGCGGACGCCGAAGAGCATCATGCGCAGCAAGAACGCGACCACAGTGGACGACTTGCCGCGTCCTGGCTCACCGAAGATCACCATGTTCGGATTGGTCGCCAGCCCGCGCAGCACCCACTCGATGGGGTGGGCGTAGAACGCGCCGCCGGAGACGGTGTCGTAGCCGATGCGGGCCCCCACAGCCGGTACGCCGTTGGACGCCAGCAGCGGAAACAGCCCGCCGATCTCATGGGTGGCCGCCTCATACACCGCCAGCGGCGCCTCGACCGGAGACCAACCCTGACCAGGCCGGGCCAGGCCACGACGCGGAGCGATCGGCCGGTTGACTCGCTCCTTCTGCGCCACAGGCCGGTCCGGTGTGCGCGGTTTGCTCGGTGGCGGGGCACCGAAATCGGCCAGCAGCTGCGCGGCGCTGCGCTCGTTCATGCGGGTCTTCACAGCACACCTCCCCGTGCGCGCGGCAGCCCGACGCCGACCGGCAAGCAGGCGGCGACGAACACGGAATCCTGAGCGAGATCGAGCCGCAGCAACCGGAACCGGCCGGCGGCATCGTTTTCCAGGCGAGCGGCGTGGTCCTCGACGTTCCAGTGCGCGGGCACCGTCACCGCCGAGGCGGCGGCGTAGCGCACGATGGAATGGCCCGCAGCCACCGCCTTTTCCTGCGCACGGGCGCCGCTGGCCTCCCGCTCATCCGATGCGGAAGCCGAGAACCCCTTCGAGCTCTTGTAATCGCGCAGCACACCGGCCCGGAACCGGTAGTTCTGCACCGCCCGCGAGGCTCGACGGGCGTCCATGACCTCGTAATGGATTGCCAGACACCGGCGTTCACCTGCGGTTTTGACCGCCAGCAGCGGCGAGAGGCTGCCGAACACCGTGCCCGCCTCGGGCATGAGCACGCTGTAGCTCACGGTGGAGTACGCGTCGTGGTCATAGCGCCGCCGAGGCGGCGAGGGCGCCTCGGTCGGCCCGGCTGCGGCCTTGGGCAGGCCCTGCTGGCCGTCGCCGATGAGGTGCCCGGCCCGCAACACCGCCGAGCTGTCCGGGTTGAAGCCGGTGCGGATCGCCTCGGCCAGTCCGCTGCCGGAGAGCCATTCGACGCTGTCGGCGCCCAGTGCCTTGAGCGGGTCCTCGAGACCGTCGAGCACCCGGTAGAGCACCCGCGCCCGCCCCTCGGTCCCGCCGCCAGCGGCGGCCGCCGGTTTACGCAGCGCGTCCTCGGTGCCGGAGATGGTCACGAAAATCTCGTGGCGCACCGAGACGGCGCCGATGGTGCGGTCCAGCTCGTCGGCGGCCTGACGGGCCAGCGGCGGCGCCTGGTCGACCTCGTGCTTCGAGCGCCACACGCTGTACTCGGTGCCGTCGTCGGGCACGGTGCGCACCAGCAGCGACATCCGATCGATCACGTCGCGATGCCCGATGCTCAGCAGCAGGTTGCCCAGCCGGGAGGCCAGCCGTTCGCACTGCTCGTTGCTGAGCATCCCGACGCCGGTGTGGGTCAGGCGCGCGGTCGCGCCCCAGCGGCCGTCGCCGGTGTCGTGGATCAGCGCGATCCGGCCGCGGTCCTTGAACACCGGACCGTCAGGGAACGAGACCCGTTGCAGGACACCGGGCAGATCCGGCTCGTCGGGATCGACCGGCAGGCCCGAGGCGGCCTTGGACTGCCAGCGCGACCAGCCGAACAGCACGCCGAGCTGGTGCAGCACCAGGTGCGCCAGCCAGCGAAACGCCGGCCGCCCGCGTACGGGCACGACGACCAGGCAGGCGATGAATCCGCAGATCGTGGCCAGGATCAGGGCGGTGAGGAACTGGCCTGCGCTGACGGTCCAGAGCACCGGAACGGCCAGCACGATGCAGGTCAGTGCCTGCAACGGGGTCAGTCCCATGATCCAGCCTGCGTGTTCGCGCCTGGCCAGACCGCGATAGATCCGCACGTTGTTGGTACTCATACGATCACCGCCGCTTCCGCTTCTTCAGAGGCAGCGCCACCGCCGCCACCGTTGTTCTTGGGACCGCCACCACCGCCGCCGCGGGGACCGCCTCCCCCGCCGCCGTCGTCGTCGGGGCCGTGTCCGTAGTCGGGCGGTTCGGGAGGAGGCGGCTCGGGATATCCACCGCCTGCGCTGCCGCTCCCACCGCCGCCGTCGCCGCCGAAGCCGCCACCGTCGTCGCCGCCGCCGACGCCTTGCGGGCCGATGCCGTCGGAGGAGGTCACGCGGCCGCTGTTGGCCGCAGCGGGCGGGGCCGCAGCACCGTCTCCGCCGAGGACGTCGTCATCGCCGTCGCCGCCGGGATCTGTGGGCGGCGATGCGGAGCTCTGGCCCCCGCCGCCACCGGAGCCCCCGCCACCGCTGGAACCGCCGGAGCTGTGGCCGATGCCGTGGTTGTCCATCTCGCCGTC
>NZ_BAAGZP010000065.1:0-891 GCF_054778355.1 Saccharopolyspora tripterygii
CGGACCATGGCTTCGTGGTGTTCAGGACGGCGTTCGTAGTCGCGGACGCAGCGGCGGTGCTGGTTGATCCAGGCCAGGCTGCGTTCCACGACCCATCTGCGGTGTAGCACGACGAACCCGGTTTGGCCTGCGAGTTTGGCGACGATCTCGATGCTGATGCCGAACAGGGTTCGTGCCCAGTCGATCAGGGTGCCGGTGTAGCCGGAGTCGGCCCACAGGTGCCGCACGCTTGGGCAGAGGTAGCGCAGCCTGGCCAGGAGGTTGCGGGCGGCGGTGCGGTCCTGGACCTCGGCGCCGGTGACCAGCACGCAGATCAGCAGGCCGGTGGTGTCGACGGCGATGTGGCGTTTCCGTCCGTTGATCTTCTTGCCCGCGTCGAACCCGCGGCTGCCGGATCCAACGGTCTCGGCGGCTTTGACCGAGGCGGAATCGATGATCCCGGCGCTCGGTACCGCCCGGCGGCCCTCGCTTATGCGGGTTCGGTCTCGCAGGGCGTCGAGCAGGTCCTGGCCCACGCCTGCGGCTTCCCAGGCGGCGAAGTGGTTGTACACGGTGGACCAGGGTGGGAAATCCGCTGGCAGAGCCCGCCATTTGATGCCGTTGTCGACTACGTACAGGATCGCGTCCACGATCTCGCGGCGACAGTGTTTGGCCCGGCGACCGCCCCTTCCTTCCAGCCAGCCGGGCGTGGGTAACAAGGGTTCGATGATCTCCCACTGCGCGTCGGTCATGTCGGAGGGATAACGCCGTGACCTGCCAGGCAGAGCATGGGTCGTTGTCAGCAAGCAGCACTGCCAACCCCGTGCGACCGGGATTGACGGACTCGGGCACGATGGCACCCGGGACTCCTCGGTAGAGCGGATGATTAGACACCAACCGATCTACCAGGAG
>NZ_BAAGZP010000066.1:0-691 GCF_054778355.1 Saccharopolyspora tripterygii
GCGAGGATTCGACGAAGTCGTTCAGCGGTATTCAGATCGCGGAGTCGGTTACTGATACGCAGAAGGCGATTGAGTCGGGTGATTGGGCTGCGGGCGTCATGGGCGCGGTGGGGACGGGTCTGGACGCGCTGAGCATGGCGTTGGATCCGTTTGGTGCGATCTTCGCGGCCGGTGTCGGTTGGTTGATGGAGCACGTCGGTCCGGTGTCGGATGCGTTGGATTCGTTGACCGGTGATCCGGATGAGATCAAGTCTCATTCGGAGACGTGGAAGAACATTTCGGTTGAGCTGGAAGCCGTCAATACCGAGATGCGGGATCTGGTCAAGGCGGATGTCGCGAATTGGATGGGGGAGGCCGCCGACGCGTACCGGGCGCGCAGCGAGGACACGGCGAATCTGATCGCGGCGGCCAAGTCGGCGGCTGACGGAGCCGCGGACGGCATCGGCACGGCCGGCGAGGTTGTCGCTGCGGTGCGGACGCTGGTCCGCGACATCATCGCCGAGCTGGTCGGTCACCTGGTCAGCTGGGCGTTGCAGGTCATCTGCACGCTGGGCATCGCGATGGCGTGGGTGGTCCCGCAGGTCGTTGCCGAGGTCGCGAAGGTCGCTTCCAAGATCGCCGACATCACCACGAAGCTCGTCAAGGCGATGAAGGCCCTCACCCCGCTGCTGAAGAAGCTCGGCGATGGTTT
>NZ_BAAGZP010000067.1:0-1164 GCF_054778355.1 Saccharopolyspora tripterygii
GGATGTCGCTGTGCCCAAGCCGTACCCCCGTGAGTTCCGTGATGACGTCGTGCGGGTCGCCCGTAACCGCGAGCCCGGTGTGACTATCGAGCAGGTCGCCGGCGATTTCGGTATTCATCCGATGACGTTGCAGAAATGGCTGCGCGACGCCGACGTCGAAAACGGCGCCAAGCCGGGTCTGTCCTCGGACGCGGCATCCGAGCTGCGGGAACTCAAGCGCCGTAATCGGCTGTTGGAGCAGGAGAACGAGGTGTTGCGCCGGGCGGCGGCGTATCTGTCGCAGGGCAACCTGCCGGGAAAAGGCTCTACCCGCTCGTGACGGAGTTGGCCTCCCCTGGCGCCCGGATTCGGGTGCCGGTGGCGGTGGCGTGTCGGGTACTCAAGCTCCACCGCCAGCACTACTATGCCTGGCTGGCCCAGCCGGTCACCGACGCCGAGTACGCGGAGGCCTATCTGGCGAACGCGATCTTCGACGCCCACCGCGAGGACCCCGAGTTCGGTTATCGGCTGTTGCATGACGAGGTCACCACAGCCGGCCATGAGGTCTCCGACCGCACCGTGTGGAAGATCTGCTCGACCAACCAGTGGTGGTGCGTGTTCGGCAAGAAACGCCGCGGCCGCAAGGCCCGACCCGCTGCACCGGCCCACGATGATCTGGTGCGCCGCGAGTTCACCGCCGACGGGCCGAATCGTGTGTGGCTGACCGACATTTCGGAACATCCCACCAGCGCGGGCAAGATCTACCTCTGCGCTGTCAAGGACGTGTGGTCCAACCGGATCGTGGGCTACTCCATCGCTGATCGTATGACCTCCCAGCTTGCCCTCGACTCGCTAGAGTCCGCCGTTGCCCGACGCGGCGGGAACGTCGCAGGCTGCACCCTGCATAGCGACCGTGGTGGGCAATTTCGGTCACGCAAGCTGCAGCAAGCCCTGTGGCGCCACCACATGCACGGATCGATGGGCCAAGTCGGTGCCGCCGGGGACAACGCCGCCATGGAGAGCTTCTTCAGTCTCCTGCAACGCAACGTCCTCGATCGCCGCCAATGGAACACCCGCGAACAACTCCGGATCGCGATCGTGACCTGGATCGAACGCACCTACCACCGACGCCGAAGACAGGCCCGCCTCGGCCGCTTGACCCCCATCGAATACGAAACAATCATG
>NZ_BAAGZP010000069.1:0-542 GCF_054778355.1 Saccharopolyspora tripterygii
TGATTGCCAGGCCTTAACCTCGTCCAGCACCGCGTCGGTGATCTTGGAAATCGTCTCGTGTGACAGCTCGGTGCCATAGGTGCGCTGCAGGTGAAGCCCGATATCGCGGACGGTCATCCCACCCGCATACAGCGAGATGATGATCTCGTCGAGCCCGCCGGCCCGGCGCGAGCCTTTCGGAACCAGACGCGGCTCGAACGACCCGACCCGGTCCCGGGGCACCGACAGATCAACATCGCCGACCTCGGTCGAGATCGTTTTCGCGCTACTGCCATTGCGGGAATTCAGACTTCCGCGCCCGGCCGGATCGCCCTTGTCATAGCCGAGATGGTCCGACATCTCCGCCTGCAGGCCACGCTCCAGCACCGTCTTGACCAGCTCGGGAAGAAGCCCACCCTCGCCGGTCAGCGCCAGCCCGCCTTCATCGACCTTCGACATCAACTCGTCGAACAAACCGGCCTCGACCATCTGATCGACCATTTCCCGCGCCGACGGCGACGACTCCGCCGCAGCCGTCCCCAACGGGTCTTGCTGCATATCCG
>NZ_BAAGZP010000070.1:0-1745 GCF_054778355.1 Saccharopolyspora tripterygii
GGATTGTGTGGGAGTGAGAATGCAGGCATGAGTAGCGAGTGAAGAGTGAGAATCTCTTCCGCCGGATGACCAAGGGTTCCTGGGGAAGGTTCGTCCGCCCAGGGTGAGTCGGGGCCTAAGGCGAGGCCGACAGGCGTAGTCGATGGATAACGGGTTGATATTCCCGTACCCGTGTGCACGCGTCCATGATGAATTCTTTGATGCTAACCATCCGCGAGTTGTGGATCCTTCGGGTGAAGCGGTGAGTGCATGGGACCCGATGGGATAGTAGTCAAGTGATGGGGTGACGCAGGAGGGTAGCTCTGCCAGTGATTGGTTGTACTGGTGTAAGCCTGTAGCCCGGTGTGTAGGTAAATCCGCACATCTTGTGGGTGAGAGGTGATGCGTAGCCGTTGTGGTGATGTGAGTGATCCCATGCTGCCGAGAAAAGCCTCTAGCGAGTGTGTGCACGGCCCGTACCCGAAACCGACACAGGTGGTCAGGTAGAGAATACCGAGGCGGTCGGGTGAACTGTGGTTAAGGAATTCGGCAAATTGCCCCCGTAACTTTGGGAGAAGGGGGGCCACTGCTGGTGAACGCCCTTGCGGTGGGAGCTGGTGGTGGTCGCAGAGGCCAGGGAGAAGCGACTGTTTACTAAAAACACAGGTCCATGCGAAGCTGTAAGGCGATGTATATGGACTGACGCCTGCCCGGTGCTGGAACGTTAAGAGGACCCGTAAAGCCCTTTGGGGTGTAGCGGAGAATTTAAGCGCCAGTAAACGGCGGTGGTAACTATAACCATCCTAAGGTAGCGAAATTCCTTGTCGGGTAAGTTCCGACCTGCACGAATGGCGTAACGACTTCTCCGCTGTCTCGACCACAGGCCCGGTGAAATTGCAGTACGAGTAAAGATGCTCGTTTCGCGCGGCAGGACGGAAAGACCCCGGGACCTTTACTATAGCTTGGTATTGGTGTTTGGTTCGGCTTGTGTAGGATAGGTGGGAGACTGGGAAGCTATCACGCTAGTGGTGGTGGAGTCGTTGGTGAAATACCACTCTGGTCGTTCCGGGCATCTAACTCGGGTCCGTGATCCGGATCGGGGACAGTGCCTGGTGGGTAGTTTAACTGGGGCGGTTGCCTCCTAAAGGGTAACGGAGGCGCCCAAAGGTTCCCTCAGCCTGGTTGGCAATCAGGTGTTGAGTGTAAGTGTATAAGGGAGCTTGACTGTGAGACTGACGGGTCGAGCAGGTGCGAAAGCAGGGACTAGTGATCCGGCACTGGCTGGTGGAAGCGGTGTCGCTCAACGGATAAAAGGTACCCCGGGGATAACAGGCTGATCTTGCCCAAGAGTCCATATCGACGGCATGGTTTGGCACCTCGATGTCGGCTCGTCGCATCCTGGGGCTGGAGTTGGTCCCAAGGGTTGGGCTGTTCGCCCATTAAAGCGGCACGCGAGCTGGGTTTAGAACGTCGTGAGACAGTTCGGTCCCTATCCGCCGCGCGCGTAGGAGACTTGCGGAAGGCTGTCCCTAGTACGAGAGGACCGGGACGGACGAACCTCTGGTGTGCCAGTTGTTCTGCCAAGAGCACGGCTGGTTGGCTATGTTCGGGAGGGATAACCGCTGAAAGCATCTAAGCGGGAAGCCTGTTCCTAGATGAGGTCTCCCACCCCTTTGTGGGTTAAGGCCCCCGGTAGATGACCGGGTTGACAGGCCGGATGTGGAAGCACAGTAATGTGTGGAGCTGACCGGTGCTGATAGGCCGAG
>NZ_BAAGZP010000071.1:0-871 GCF_054778355.1 Saccharopolyspora tripterygii
CATGGTTCGGCGATGGTGATCCCGTCGGAGGGTTTTGATCCGGGGGTGGCGTTGGGGGCGGTGGCGCGGGAGCGGTGCACGTCGTTGTACGGGGTGCCGACGATGTTCATCGCGGAGTTGGATCATCCGGAGTTTTCTTCGTTCGACCTGTCGTCGTTGCGGACGGGGATCATGGCGGGTTCGCCGTGTCCGGTGGAGGTGATGAAGCAGGTCATCGACCGGATGGGGATGTCGGAGGTGTCGATTTGTTATGGGATGACGGAGACGTCTCCGGTGTCGACGCAGACGCGTGCGGATGATTCGGTGCGGCGGCGGGTGTCGACGGTGGGGCGTGTGGGTCCGCACCTGGAGGTGAAGGTGGTGGATCCGGTGTCGGGGTTGACGGTGCCGCGGGGTGAGGCCGGTGAGTTGTGCACGCGGGGGTATTCGGTGATGTTGGGGTATTGGGAGCAGCCGGACAAGACGGCTGAGGTGATCGATGCGGCGCGGTGGATGCACACGGGGGATTTGGCGGTGATGGACGAGGAGGGGTATGTGTCGATCACCGGGCGGATCAAGGACATGGTGATTCGTGGTGGGGAGAACGTGTATCCGCGGGAGATCGAGGAGTTCCTGTACACGCATCCGGATGTGCTGGACGCGCAGGTGATCGGGGTTCCGGACGCGCGGTACGGGGAGGAGTTGATGGCGTGGGTGCGGTTGCGGTCGGGGGCTGAGGTGTTGACCGCGGAATCGTTGCGGGAGTTCTGCGCGGGGAAGTTGGCGCATTACAAGATCCCGCGTTATGTGCACGTGGTGGATGATTTCCCGATGACGGTGACGGGCAAGATCCGCAAGGTCGAGATGCGCGAGCAAGCCCGCAAGCTCCTCG
>NZ_BAAGZP010000072.1:0-996 GCF_054778355.1 Saccharopolyspora tripterygii
CGGCGGTGTAGATGGTCTCAAACTCGACTGGGGTGAGTTTGCCGAGGCGGCGTTGCCGTCGCCGGCGGTGGTATTTGGTCTCGATCCAGGACACGATCGCCAGCCGTAGTTCCTCCCGACTCTTCCAGCGTCTGGTGTTGAGAATGTTCTTCTGTAGCAAGGAAAAGAAGGACTCCATGGCGGCGTTGTCGCCGCAGGCGCCGACCCGACCCATGGAGCCGGTCAGCCCGTGCGAGCGAAGCAGACGCCCGTAGCTTCTGGATCGAAATTGACTGCCCCTGTCCGAATGCACGATCACGCCCTGCGGGTTGCGCAGGGCGATGGCGTTGCGTAACGCGGCCACGGCCAACGACGAGCGCATCCGGGGGCCGATCGAGTAGCCGACGATGCGGTTGGAGTAGCAGTCCTTGACCGCGCACAGGTACAGCTTGCCCTCGGCGGTGGAATGCTCTGTGATGTCTGTCAACCACTTGGTATTCGGTGCGGTAGCGGTGAAATCGCGGTCCACGAGGTCGTCGTGCACCGGCGGTCCGGCCTTCGGATTGCGTGCCTTTTTCTTGGCATGCAAGGAAAAGATCTTCTGCATCGAGCAGATCCGCCATACCCGGTTCTCCGAGGCCGCGAAGCCTCGCCGGGCGAGTTCGTCGGCGATGAACCGATACCCCTCGGTCGGATCATCGGAATGGATCTCGAGGGCGGCCTTGATCAGATGGGCGTCGTCCCAGTCGCGTTGCGAGACCGGGTCGGATTCCCACTGGTAGTAGGCCTGCCGGGAGATACCCAGCACCCTGCACGTCACCGCCACCGGCACCCTGATCGGGGCGTCGGCGGCGGCCAGGTCACGGACGAGCGGGAAAGCTATTTTCCCCGCAGAGCACCCTGGGACAAATACGCCGCGGCCTTACGCAGGACCTCGTTCTCCTGCTCCAGCAGCCGGTTGCGCTTGCGGAGTTCCCGCAGCTCAGCCGACTCCTCACGAGTCACACCCTCACGGGT
>NZ_BAAGZP010000073.1:0-3505 GCF_054778355.1 Saccharopolyspora tripterygii
GCCGCCTACCGGTCCCCACCTGTCTCCAATGCAGCGGGTTCGCCTGGGGCGATCCGCCGCAGGTGGAGCTGCGTGCCTGGTGAGGACTGGTTCACTTGATCGGGGGGCAATCCCGACAAACTGTCGAGATTTCCGACGTAACGGCCGAATACATGACTTGTGGAGCACTCACGTGAACCGGGCAGGTCATGAACCTCGCGGTCGTGCGCAACATCGGCTCGCCGAACACGTTGCGCTCGGCGCAGGAGCTTCAGGATTTCGAGCAGGAGCTCGTCGACCAGTACGCGTTGTCGATGGCCGCGGTTGGCCTGACTGATCGGCACATCGCGGCGGCGCGAGCTGTTGTGATCGAGTTCGCGCGGGTCCTGTCCGGACCCGTGTGGACCGCGAGTGTCGGTGACGGTGACCGCTACCTCGTTCAGCTGCGGCAGCGAGGACAATCCCGGGCAACCGTGCGGAGCAAGGCCGATGGCGTTGCTCGCTTCTACGACTTCGTGCTGACGAGGTACCAGGGTGATATTCACCGGCTGACGGGCCACGTAGTCGAGCAGCCTGTCGACGAGTACAACCGCCCCAGCTTTCCCGTGAGCGGCACGCCGCGCGTGCCACCCTCGGACGACGAGGTCGACACGCTTTTTACGCACTGGCGCCAATCGTTGGTGCACGCGCGGAAATACTTGCCCGCCGCGAGGGACTACTTCACCGCCTCGTTGTGGCGACGGCTCGGGCTCCGGATCAGCGAGTCGACCAAACTCGATATCCGCGACTGGCGGCCAGATCTTGGAACCTCGGGCAAGCTGCATGTCCGCCACGGCAAAGGCAGTCGTGGCCGCGGGCACAAGCCGCGGCTTGTGCCCGCGATCAACTCGGCCGACCAGTTGATCGACTGGTGGCTGGCGGAGGTGCGGCCGCAGTTCGGCCCGGACTGGGCTGACCCGGATGCGCCGATGCTGCCCAGCGAACGTCGGGACCCGGACCTCGGTCGATGTATCCGTGTTGGTGCGGACGCACTGCGGTCGGGACTGGCTACTGCGACCGGCCAGTGGCTTCCAGGATGGTCGGGCAAGCTCACGCCCCATGTATTGCGGCATTACTGCGCCTCCTCTCTTTACAGCGCCGGGATGGACCTCAAGGCCGTGCAGGAGTTGCTGGGGCATGAATGGCTGTCGACGACAACGCGCTACGTGCACGTCCACAGCGACTCCATCGAACGCGCCTGGGAGCAGGCGAATCACCGCACCTCGCATCGACTCACCACAGTGGAGGCCCGGTAGAACCATGCGCTGGAATCTGCGAATGAAAGCCGCCGAATGCGGAATCTGGAAATCGACAGAGTTGCGTCGGCGACTTGCCGAGGCCGGTCTGGAGATCAGCGCGGGGAAAATGTCGGCCCTGTGGACCGGCACACCAACGACGATCCGCCTGGATGACCTGGATGTGATCTGCTCGATCCTGGATTGCGATCCCACCGATCTGCTGATCCGCGAACCGGACAAGGTCGCAGCCCTGCGCCCACGCAAGGAGGCAACCGCACAGGCAGCTCCACCACCGATTACACCGCGGTTCGGCCGCCATCGATCTGAGCCGCCGGCATGACCGCGCCACCGAAGTTCTGTACGAACTGCCGCACCAACCGGGCCGCGTGGACGACTCCTCGGATCGACTACTGCTACGACTGCTTGCCAGGCGGCCCCTTCACCCCACCACTCTGCCGCGCTTGCGGATCCGACCGCTACTTCTCTCAAGGCATGTGCGTGGTGTGCCACCCCGGCTCCCCTGGTCACCCAGGATCCTGCAAGGACTGCATGGCCTGGGGCGTGATGCGCCAGAACAACTGGCGGTGCTGGAGCTGCCGAGGCTGGCGATCCCGCCACCCGCTTGGCGAATGTCCCTACTGCGGACGGCAGATGCCACTCGGCGATCACGGCGCCTGCCGCCTGTGCTGGCATCAAGCGCTGCACGAGCGCTCCACCGGTGAACCCTTCGACCTCGCCGACGCCAACCGGTTCGGTCAGCAGCTCTTCCTGGCCAACATGCACTACCAGCCCCGAGGAGCCACCAGAGCCAAACACCATCGCCGGTTCCGCGCCTCCGCGGTCGCTCGCGGAATCACTCGCGTCGAGACCGAGTTCACCCCGGTGGACAGTCAGCAGCTCGCACTGTTCTGGATACGTCCGGACTTGACCCGCATAGCGACGCTTCCCGCTGCGCCTGATCCAGCGATGTCGCACTACTGCGACGCGGTCTTGCATGAACACGCCGCGCGTCATGGCTGGAGCACCAGACTGATCAACGTGGTCGGTCAGTCCCTCGATGTCCTGCAAGCGTTTCAAGCCACCTCGGGGGCCAAGATCGTGGCGAGTGAAGCCGCGTCGCTTCTGACGCAGCGCGGGCTGACCGTCGACTCCACCCTGGAAGTACTGGCCGCCGCCAACCTTCTCGACGATGACCGAATTCCCGGAACCCGCAACCACTTTCTGGTCAAGACCGAGCGTCTCCCCGCAACGATGCGCACGCAGCTCGATACCTGGTACACGGTCATGGCCGAAGGCAGCACCACACCACCACGCCGCAAACCCCGAAACCACAAGACCATCCGGGCGCAGCTCAACGGAATGCTCCCGATCTTGCAAAAGTGGGCCGACGCCGGCCACGACTCGCTGGCTGAGATCGACAAAGACGACGTCGTCACAGCTCTGCCCGAATCCGGACCGGCCCGCCAGGTCGCTCATCAAGGACTGCGGTCCTTGTTCCGAATCCTGAAAGCCCGCAAGGTCGTGTTCATCAATCCGACGACAGGTGTACCTGCTGGTCCACAGGGCCAGACCCTCCCTCTCCCAGTCGACACTGCAGTGATCTGCGACGCGCTCAACGCGCCACACCCAGCACGCGCACTCGCGGTCGCGCTGGTCGCCTTCCACGGACTCACAGCACGCCAAATCAGCACCATTCGGCTGACCGACGTCGGCGACGGAAGACTCCGGCTGGACGGCCGCAGCATCCCCCTCGCAGGCCCTGTCCAGGCCAGGCTTACCGCCTACCTGGACTTCCGGGAGCAACGCTGGCCCACGACGACGAACCCCTACCTCATCGTCAACCGCAGGTCCGCGCCCAGAGTCGACCCGGTCGACCACCGATACCCGTGGCACAGATATCCGCTCGGCCCCCGATCGCTGCGCGAGGACCGCATCCTCCACGAGATCCACGCCACCGGCGGCGACGTACGCCGCATCTGCGACCTGTTCGGACTGAGCATCACCGCGGCAATGCGATACAACGCAGTCCTGGAACATCCCGACCTGGCCAACGACAACGCCGGTTGCTGAACCCACGACACGACCCACGCTCATCGCCAACCCCCTACACTTGGGTTCCGGTCAACAGACCCGTCGGTTTTCGTGAACTCACGAGGGACGGCCCGCAGCTGGGCGTTGGTGTCGAAGGTGTGCTTCTCGGTGCGCGAGAGCACCGACTGGACCTTGTAGCCGGGGTTGTTCTCGATCTT